>UQMY01000008.1 GCA_900542325.1 uncultured Collinsella sp.
AGGTGCGGGAACGACCTATTTGCTCAATGTGTTCGGCTGAGATCGGAAATCAACCGATGAGTTCGACCGTGCGGAGCATCTCGCGCCGACGGCATCCGCGACCGTCGACCGAAGCCTCACCCATCTGGTTATCGTAAGGGTCCTCGCGCATGCCGTCGAAAGAGGGCTCAAACTCTGCCTGGAATCGATTGTTGGCCACCATACGCCATGGGTCGAGATTGCCAAAGTAGTGACGGCGGCGCCACTCCTCCCCCATCCTGCGAGCAGAAGATCCAAATGACACGTCGGCGTTGAGCCATCCGGTCTGCGGCGTATAGAACTCTGCCCAGTCGTGCGACCCCACCGAATCGGGCGCAACATACAGGCCGCTCTGCCAACGGGCAGGCACGCCCGCGATACGGCACATGGTGATAAACGTGAGCGCCATAACGCCGCAATCGCCGCGGAGCGAATGCGCGCAGTCATCGGCAATAGATCCCAAAAGCAAGTACGGCGGCTGATAGCGATAGTCGATGTACTGCGTCAGGTAATCATAGATAGCACGGGCGCGATCGAGCGGATCCTCGAGCCCGTCAATGACACGGGCTGTCAGCTGCTGTAGATACGGCGTGAATGCAATGTGCGGACGGTCCTCGGAGGTGTCCACGGGCAGTGGCGCGTCCATGCAAGGATGCACCGGAAGCGCACCCCCATAGACATCACGATAAGCGGCATCAATTTGATAGCGATAGGTCACCGAGAATGAGCGCTCACTCGAAGAAGACCACGAGGCGGTACGCGCCGAAGCATTCGCGGGGGCAACAGCACCCTCCGGCGTCATATCGAGAACCTCGATATGAGACTGTTGACGACAGGCGGCGGCAACGGGTAGCCACGCGCGAACAGTCTCTCCATCTAGAGCACCGGGGACAGACACGGACGCTTTAAGCGTAATGACGCGAGCCAATCCGTTTTGTGACTCCATCTCCTTGAGCATCTCGTTGCGCAGTGCTATTCCGTCCGTAGAATCGGGCCGCATGCCGGGAACCTCTTTGGGATATACGCGAAGCGAATCGAGGAAGTTGTCGAGAACGAACAGTTCGCCATCGATAAAGCGCCAGTCAATACGCTTACGATTAATCAGGTCATCAAACTGCTCTTCGGTAAACTCTGGCCACTCCTCGCGAATCATCGCAATAGCCTGGTCGCGCGACACCGAAAAATGAAGCGGCGTCTCGAGCATGCGATACCGCTCGGCACGAACACAAGCAGCCAGCGAAGGCTCGGGGTTCTGCTCCAAAAGGCGATCGCAGGCAGCAACAGCCTGCGTCAAATACCCGGCATCCTTAAGACGAAGAATCTCGGGCGGTAGTCCAATATCGAGATGACGAAAATCATCACTGCAAACATCAACAGAGCAGCCAACAGGACCCTCGTCAATAACCTTCCCATCCGAAGGCAGTACATTAATAACAGCCATACCAAAACTCCAAGTCACTATAACGCTTGAAGCCCATTGTAGCGAGATAAAAAGAAAGCCCCAACAAGGGAGCCATCAACACCGCTGAACGGTAACCATATAACTAAAATCAGACCAGTAACCCTGTAGCAAGTTAACAAAGGAGGCCCCGTTTCCCCGGAGCTGTTTCCGTCGCGCGACTTCTGGCAAAGCCAGTAGCCATCTTAATTCAGACTCGTAACCCTGCGGCGTTAAACGAAGGAAGCCCCGTCCCCCGGAACTGCTTCCTTGGCGCGACTTCTGGCAACGCCAGTAGCCATCTTAATTCAGCCCAGTAACCCTGTAGCGAGTTAACGAAGGAGGCCCCGTTTCCCCGGAGCTGATTCCGTCGCGCGACTTCTGGCGAAGCCAGGTGAGCGCGAGGGAATCAGCGTAGGGGAAACGGGGCCTCCGGCGGGAAGTTAAACCGCTACTTACGCCTTGTTGACGGAGCCAAACTCCTCCATGAGCTCCTTGGTGCGGGCAACGATGTTGTCGCGACCAGGCTTGAGGAGCTTGCGGGGGTCGAAGCCCTTGCCCTGCTGATCCTTGCCAGCCTCGATGTACTCGCGAACGCCCTTGGCGAAGACGAGCTGCAGGTCGGTGTTGACGTTGATCTTGGAGATACCCAGGGAGATGGCCTTCTTGATCTGATCCTCGGGGATGCCGGTGCCACCGTGCAGAACGAGGGGCAGGTCACCGGTCTGGGCCTTAATCTCGCCCAGACGCTCGAAGGAAAGACCAGCCCAGTCGGCGGGGTACACGCCGTGGATGTTGCCGATGCCGCAGGCGAGGAAGTCGACACCCAGGTCAGCGATCTGCTTGCACTCAGCAGGATCAGCGAGCTCGCCGCTGGAGGTCACGCCGTCCTCGGTGCCGCCGATGCCGCCGACCTCGGCCTCGATGGACATGCCCTTGGAGTGGGCAAGCTCAACGAGCTCCTTGGTGCGGTCGAGGTTAAGCTGGAAGGTCTCCTCGTGAGAGCCGTCATACATGATGGACGTGAAGCCGGCCTCGATGCACTTGAAGCAATCCTCGTAAGAACCGTGATCGAGGTGAAGGGCGACGGGAACGGTAACGCCCGTGGCCTCGACGGCAGCCTTGACCATGTCGGCGCAGACCTTGAAACCGCCCATCCACTTAGCGGCACCAGCGGTGCACTGAAGGATCAGCGGAGACTTGGCCTCCTCGGCGGCCTGGAGAATAGCCAGGGTCCACTCGAGGTTGTTGGTGTTGAAGGCACCAAGACCGTACTTGCCGGCCTCGGCCTTCTTGAGCATGTCTGCTGCGTTGACGAGCATAAAAGAAACCTCCTGTAAGGTTGCTCCGATAACGCCTGAGATTTTACCACGGCGCACCCGAGCATAAACGTTCGTTTGTTCACGAATATCGTCCAAACAGACTTTTTTGACCGTTTGCCCTACGAAATCGACCCGTTGGGGAAAAATAGCTTGACGTTTGGACGCTTCTCGTGCTTCAAAAGCCGACTATTAAGCTAAATCTGCATGAAAGGGTTCTGCATGAGCTCGCGTGCCATGGTGGTCGAATCGCCATGACCGGTTAGGCAAACGGTATCGGGCGGGAGAAGCCGGGCGAGCTTGGAGAGCGAGCGCAGAATCGCCGCCTCGTCTCCTCCAGAAAGATCGGTGCGGCCGTGCCCACCCGGAAACAGGGTGTCGCCCACAAAGGCAATGTTCCCCTGCTCGGTGGCAGCAAACAAGACGATCCCGCCCGGCGTATGCCCTGGCGTCTCGATCACCTGCAGGTAGATATCGCCCACCTTGATAGCATCTCCCTCGGCGAGCAGGTGCGTCGGCTCCCCGGGGTCAGGCGTCTCAATGCCCCACATAGCTCGCTGTTCCTCGATGTTCGCATGCGGCACCGCCACATCCTTAGCACACAGCTCATACTGGCAGCCCTCGCCAACGGTGGTTCGCACGCCTGCAACACCACCAACATGATCGGCATGGCCATGAGTGCATACGGCGCCAAACACGCGTACGCCGGGATGCTCGGCTCGAATATGCTCCACCAAGCGCTCGCCTTCCCATGCGGGGTCGATAATCACGCACTCATTGTCCGAAATGACAGCATAGCTATTGGTCTGAATGGGACCGTTTACGAGCGTCTCGATCTCGACCGATCCCTTGGGAGTTAAATCCAAGGACACAGCACTCATGTCCCTCTCCTCTCTATAGAACTCGAGGCATCAAACGATGCCTCGAGTGTAGCGAATATCGATAATGTGACACGTTCGTCGCGACTAAACGCGGCGCTTAAGCTGGGCTCCACCCTCACCGGGCATCAGGCGACGCGCGTCGTAGACCGAGTCAACGCTGCTGATAGAGGCCAGCAGCGGATCCAGACCACTCGCGTCCGAGATCTCGACCATAAAGCGCAGGGTTGCAATACCCTCGCGGTTGGTCGACGTGGCGGCAGAAAGGATATTGCCGCCCGCATCGCCAATGGCAATGGTGACATCCTTGAGCAGGCCCATGCGGTCTAGGCACTCGACCACGATCTCGACCTGGAAGAGGGTGTCGGCAGCGCCGTCCCACTCCACTTCGATCATGCGCTCGGGATGCTCCATAAGACCCTTGACGTTGGGACAGTTGGCGCGATGCACCGAAACGCCACGACCGCGCGTGATGAAGCCGACGATGTCGTCGCCCGTCACGGGGTTGCAGCAATGAGCCAGACGGACCAGTAGGCCGCTGTTGCTCTCGCCCTTGACGATAATGCCGTTACTGGCGCTCTTGCCGCGCTTTTGCGGCTTGCGGTTGGAGCCGCGAGCAGGCTGCTTCACGACCTCGGCGATAGCCTCGGCCTTGGTGAGCTGTTCCTCGGGCTTGGGGTCCAAGATTTGCTCGACCTTATTGCCCACAGCGCGCGGGGCAACCTTGCCGACGCCGACGGCGGCAAACAGGTCCTCGAGCTGCTTGAAGTTAAACTGCTCCGCCACGGCGTTGAGCGCACGCGTCGAACGCGGCGTAGAAATGCCATAGCCACGCTTACGCAGGTCCTTAGCCAGCATATCGCGACCAGCAGCAGCGTCGTCGTCCTTGGTCGCAGCGGCAAAATAGCGGCGGATCTTTGACTTGGCGGAAGGTGTCTTAACGATCTTGAGCCAATCACGCGACGGCTTGGAACTCTTGTTAGTCAGAATCTCGACACGGTCACCCGTCTTAATCTCGTGCGTGAGCGGAGCCACCGCACCGTTGATTTTGGCGCCGACGCAATGGTTTCCCACCTCGGTGTGAACGGCGTAGGCAAAGTCGAGCGGCGTGGAGCCGGCACGAAGCGCCATGACCTCGCCCTTGGGCGTAAAGACAAAGATCTCCTGATCGAAGAGGTCGACCTTCAGCGAATGCAGGTATTCCTTGGCATCGGTGATCTCGTCGGAAGCCGCCCAATCGAGCGAATGCTTGAGCCAGTTGATCTGGTCGTCCAAACGTTGAGCGTCATTGGTCTTGGAAGCAGACGATCCGCCCGACTTCTTATATAGCCAGTGGGCGGCAATGCCGTACTCGGCCTGCTCATGCATCTCATAGGTTCGAATCTGAATCTCGAGCGGGCGGGCCGTGGGGCCGATAACCGTCGTATGGAGCGACTGGTAGTTATTGACCTTGGGCATGGCGATATAGTCTTTAAAGCGGCCGGGCATGGGGTGCCACAGCGTGTGCACCGCGCCGAGCGTGGAGTAGCAATCGCGCACCGAATGCGTGATGACGCGCAGTGCCACCAGGTCGTAGATCTCGGAGAATTCCTTGCCCTTGCGCTTCATCTTTTGGTAGATGGACCAATAGTGCTTGGAACGGCCGTTGATCTGGAAGTCTTCCAGGCCAATGCGGTTGAGCTCGTCGGTGAGCGTCTTGATGGTCTCGGCCAGATAGCGCTCACGGACCTCGCGCGACTCCGCCACCATGCGTGCGATGCGCTGGTAGGCATCGGGCTCTAGGTAGAAGAAGGACAGGTCCTCGAGCTCCCATTTAATGGAGCTCATGCCCAGACGGTCGGCCAGGGGCGCATACACGTCCATGGTCTCGCGAGCCTTAAACAGGCGACGGTCCTCGCGCAGGGCTGCAAGGGTGCGCATGTTGTGCAGACGGTCGGCAAGCTTAACGATGATGACGCGGATGTCCTTGGACATGGCGAGGAACATCTTTCGCAGCGTGAGCGCCTGTTTCTCGTCCATGCTGTCGACTTCGATGTTGGTGAGCTTGGTCACGCCATCGACGAGCTCGGCCACCGTATCGCCAAACAGGCCGGAAACATCGGCAAGCGAGGTCTCGGTGTCCTCGACGGTATCGTGCAGCAGCGCGGCGCACACCACATCGCAGTCCATCTTGAGATCGGCCAAAATGATGGCCACCTCGACGGGATGGTTGATGTACATCTCACCCGAGCGGCGCTTTTGGTTGCAGTGCTTCTCGGCAGCAAAGCAATAGGCCTGCTCCACCTTAGAAAAGTCGTCCTCATTCATATATTTGAGGCACAGGCGCTCCAGCTTGTCGTAGCTGTCCGCCATAATCTCGGGCGGCAGCTCATCGGCATGCTTATAGTGCTCCATCTCCGAGAACGGCTGGAGGGCGGAATCATGGGCGGTACGGGCTGCGGCATCCATCGAGGTCCCCTTCCCCTAGGCCCGCGGTACGATCGGGCGGTTAACTTTGGCTAGCATATCAGAAGCGCACGAATCGAGCGCCCAACTCCGGAAAGCCGAGAACTCCATGCGCGAACGCAAACCCTCCAAATAGCGAATTGACCTGCTCAATTGCACACGGCCGGGGTTTTCGGCCATCGCGATGCGACGGGTGTCGTCAAACCCCGAAACGCGACAGAAACCAAGCTCTTCGAAGATTCCCAAGCCACTTTCCACCGAGCGCTCGTCGACCGGCGTGCGAGCATCGATGGCAAGGCACATCTGCGCGATGTCGATATCGCTTGCGCAGAATGAATCATCCCCGGTCTTACCGCGGTTGGAGCGCCACATGGTCTGCAGCGCACGATAGAGTGTGACGAGTTCGTCGCGCTCGGGTGCGTAGCAGTCGAGCAGGCGCTCGTTGATGCGGGCATCGCGCGACGAATAGAGCAGGTGGATCACGGCGGGCTGTCCGTCACGACCGGCACGCCCGCTCATCTGGTTGAACTCAATGGCGCCAAACGGCATGTGGTACAGCACGACATGGCGGATATCGGGCAGATTGACACCCTCGCCAAAGGCGGAGGTCGAAACGATGCAGCTGAGGCTTCCGTCTCGGAATGCTTCCTCCACGCGGCGGCGATCGGAGCGCGCAAGCCCCGCGTTATAGAACGCGATATGGGTTGCGCAATCGGGCACACGCTTGCGCAACGTCTTGGCGAGCGCCACGGACTGGTCGCGCGAATTGACGTAAATGACGGTCTTCTCCCCCGTCGCCACGATCGACACCAAACGGTTCTCGCGGCTCGCAAGGTCGCGGTCGTCCTCGAGCTGCAGGTTCTCGCGCACCGTCTCGTCGACCACCGTGCGAGTAATCGGCAGCATGCGGGCAAGCTCGGCCACGACCGGAGCCGTCGCGGTGGCCGTCGCAGCCATAACAACCGGGTCGCCCAGGGCTTTGAGGATATCGGGCATGTCGAGATAGGCGCTGCGGTCGCCGCCCTTGGCAAGGCCGGCGTGGTGCGCCTCATCGATAACGACAAAGCCGATGCGGCCCGAACGCGCGAAGCGGTCACGGTGGATAGATAGGAACTCGGGCGTCGTGAGCACGATACCGGTGCGGCCCGAAGCTAGACCGGCGAACACATCATCGCGTGCGGCCTCCACGGTCTCGCCGGTCAGCACGCCAACGCCAATGCCAAGCGCTGCCATCGTCGACGAGAGGTGATAGGCCTGGTCGGCAACAAGCGCACGCAGCGGATAGACAAAGATGCTCGCACGTCCGCGAAGGACAGCCTCGCGCGCAGCATGTACATGGAAGATGAGAGACTTGCCGCGGCCCGTTCCCATAACGGCCAAGACGCTCTGGTGGTCGGCCAAGGCATCGAGCGCCTCAACCTGCGCGCAGTGCGGCTGGTTCGATCCGATAAAGCTATGGATAAGCGAGCGCGTGAGCTCGGTATAGGAAAGCTGGGCGAGCGTCTCGCGCTTACGCGACTCCAGGCGCAGGCCGGAATCCGCCGGCTGCACGCCACGACGAAGCTCGCATGCCGGATCGTCGACGCTGGGCAGCGTGGTATCGCGGACCAAGACATCCTTGATCATGAGCTTGGGCTTCACACGCCCCTGCCAATGCTCGGCAACGGCCTCGAACACCAAGTCGACAGCGCTATCGCAGTTGATGAGCTTATCGATTTGCGGCACGCGGAACATAATGGCCGGCACACTCGCGGCGCCATCGGTCGCCACAAAGCGCATGTGCTCGCCGGTTTTGCCCACCACGGCGCGGTCGCACATCGTCACGCCCTCGGCAGCCAGCAGCGGCACCTTGTTGCCCTGGCCAAACGGCTCAAGACGGGAGATCTGCTCGATGGTCTCGATATTCAGCTCGGAAAGGTCGACGGTGGCGGCGACCTCGTCGGTGTCTTCAAAGTCCTCGGCGGGAAGCTCCGATAGCACGGCGGAAAGGCGGCGGCGGAACTCATCGAGCTTGGATGCCTCGATGGTCACACCCACCGCACCGGCATGTCCGCCGCGACGAATCAGCAGGTCGGAACAGCGCTCGACGGCGTCAAACAGGTTAACTTTGCCCACCGAGCGACCAGAGCCGCGCGCGATACCGTCCTCGATCGAGAACAGTAGCGCCGGCACGTGATAGCGGTTGGTCAGACGGCTTGCCACGATGCCCTTGACGCCCTCGTGCCAGCCCTCGCCACCCACGACGATTGCGCGCCCGCCGTCATAAGTCTCCTCGACCTTCGCCATGGCATCGCGCGTAAGCTCGGCCTCGATCTCGCGGCGTTGGCGATTGATTTCCTCGAGCTCGGCGGCAAGAGCGCTCGCTTCGATGGGGTCGCGGGCAAGCAGCAGGTCGAGCGCCAGCTTGGGATCAGCCATGCGGCCGGCAGCATTCAGACGAGGGATGAGCGAAAACGACAGGCCGTCGGCCGTAATGGTAGAAAGGTCGGCCTTGGCAAGTGCGGCAAGCGCGATATAGCCGGGGCGGGCCGTCACGCGCATCTGCTGGATGCCCTCGGCGACCAGTGCGCGATTCTCGGGCGTGAGCGGCATCATGTCGGACACGGTGCCCAGCGCTGCGACCTCTATCAGCGAACGCCAATACGACGGCTTGCCCAAACGCTCGCCCAGGACCTGCACCAGCTTGAGCGCCACGCCGGCACCGGCAAGCTCGCGCGAGGGACCCTCGTCCTCGAGCTTGGGGTCGGTCAGGGGCACGCCCTGCGGCACCTGGTCGGAGGGCTCGTGATGGTCCGTGACCACCAAATCGATCCCCAGGCTCTCCAGATAGGAAACCTCTTCCTTGGCGGCAATACCGTTATCGACGGTCACAATCAGGTTGGGTTGGGCGAGCTCGTTGACGCGGTCGAGCGCCGCACGCGACAGGCCGTAGCCCTCGTCAAAGCGATGCGGAATAAACGGCGTGACATCGGCGCCAAACGTGCGCAATGCCTCGGTCAACAGGCAGGTCGACGTAATACCGTCAACATCAAAATCGCCAAAGACCGCAATGTGCTCGTGGCTGCGAATAGCGCGCTCAACGCGGTCGGCGACGACCGCCATGCCCGGAATAACGAGCGGGTCGGCCCAGTCGCGATCGAGCGAAGGCGTCAAAAACAGCTGGCCTTCTTCGATGGATGTAATGCCGTGCGCAACCATAATGCGCGCCACCAGCCCGGGTATGCCCAGGCCAGCCGAAAACTCCTTTTCGAGCTCGGGGTTTTGCCGAGCGACTGCCCAGCGATGCGTCGTCTTAAGCGATGACATAGGCGCCCACCCCCGATAGGGGCAGGTCGCCGCGATACCTCTCACGGTTCATAGCGATGAGTCCTCTGTGTATGCCCGCTTCGGCAGGCAGATCTGTTGAACGGATTTATTATACCGTGCGGCACGGACGCACAACGTCCAGCACGCCGCGGTTTCGATAAACGAGGGCGGTAATAGCCTCGAAATATTCGAGCGTTTCTGACGCACGGACGCATGCGAGCGTCTAGCATATCCATTCAAAACGGATTCACGAGCAAAGGGAGTCACAAGAGCATATGAAGCAATGGGTTGGACTGGGCAAGTTTCTTGCGGGGCACATGCAGGTCATCGTTCCGATTTGCGTGGCACTCGGCGTGCTCTTTCCCCAACAGATTGGCGTACTCAAGCCCATCGTTCCCACCTTGTTTGCCTTTATGACGTTTCAGGGTGCGCTCAGCAACACCTTTCACCAGGTAACCGAGGTGTTCCGCCGTCCGTTGCACCTAGTCTTGGCGCTGCTCGTCTCGGCGGTGCTTATTCCCATCGCGGCGTATGCCATGGGGTCACTCTTCTTTGGCTCCAACCCCAACCTTGTCTGCGTCATTGTGCTCGAATACAGCGTGCCCGTGGCCGTCACCGCTTTTATGTGGATCAGCATGTTCGGCGGCAACGGCCCGCTCGCGCTCACCATCATCCTGACGTCCTCGGTCATCTCACCTGTGACGATTCCGCTTACGCTCAAGCTCCTGCTGGGCGCCACCGTCTCGATCGATGTACCGAGCATGATGCAAGACATGGCATTTATGATCGCCATCCCCGCCGTGCTCGGCATCGTGATCAACGAGCTCACGCGTGGATGGGGACACGAGAAGCTCTCCCCCGCGCTCTCGCCCGCCTGCAAGTTCATGATGATGGGCGTTATCGCCTCCAACTCCACCGCCATGAGCGAGTACGTGCTGCACATGAACGCGGTGCGCTTGGAAGTCGCCCTCTTTATTTTGGTCTTCGCCATCAGCGGCTTTGTCGTCGGTTTTCTGGTCGCACGTGCGCTGCATCTGCCATATAGCGAGACGACTACCATGTGCTTTACCTGCGGCATGCGCAACATCTCTTCGGGCGCCGTCATCGCCACACAGTACTTTCCGGGCGAGGTCGTGTTCCCCGTCATGTGCGGAACGCTGTTTCAGCAGGTGCTTGCCTCGCTTATCGGACATCTCTTTGAGTGCCTAACCTGCGAGGAGCGCACCAAACAGCGCAAGCGGGTCGAAGCCGGCCGCGACGCCATGGGACGCTAGGCTGTCCGCATTACGCGGGTGTTAGTCTTGCTATACGAGCGTTTCCAGATGCGCACGCAGACGCTCAGCATCGATATCGAGCGTCGTCTCGGCATTGACTTGGGCCAAACGATAGCCGACAAAGTAGGGCGAAACCACCCAACGCGGCAACACCTTGGCAATGGTCCGGCCGTCCATGTGGTAGAAGAACAAGTTGTACGACTCCGCGCGGCCGCCGTGGTGCTCGTGCAGGATATAGTGCAGGGCCACCTGAATCGCATCGGCAAACAGGTCCGCTTCGGCTTGGTCGCGGGCGTCGTCGCTGGCGGCGATTCCCTGTGGAGCCGAGACGTTAACCTCAAAGAATCCCATAATCGGTTCGGTTGAGATGTTGACCGAGATTCTCCCCTGTTGCCAAACATTGATGCCTTCGAAATTGGCGGAAGCCAGCGAAGCATAGCCGTCTTCCTGCTCCAAGCCCACAATCTGCATGTGTGGATGGACGAGGCTGCCGCCCGAAAGCGGGCCTTTGTTCTTGTACAGGAGCACACTGCGGTACTGTTGGGAATCGAGCATCTGCTGCCAACAGCCCAGGGCAAACCGCATCACATGATGCAGCTCATCCGGTTCATAGGTCGCCAGGTCGGCGTCGTGATTGGCAGACTCGATCAATACGGTCTGACGGGTGGCCCGCAAGGTCTTGAACTTATTCTCGAGCCAGATGCAGTCACCATCGCGCTGGATGACGCTGGCGAGCCCCTCCGTATCACAAAAGGGGCACGCGGTGCCAGGGCGACGATTATCGTCGGGCTTACCGCTCGCCTGCTGAACGTCAAATACCAGTGCCACAGGTTACACCTCCAGCGGCACGATCTTGGTGCCATGCAGCTCGGAGACGCCAAGTGCTGCCGCCACGGCATCGCGGTTGGCCGTGGTAATGCCGCCGCCAGGAAGGATGGTCAGGCGGTCGCCCGCGTACTCGATCAAGCGGACCAGGTTTTCGAAGTTGCCCTCGATCGACGTACCGGCAGCGCCGCCATGCGTGAGGATGCGCGTAACGCCGCAGTCGGCAAGTGTATCAATCGCATCGAGCTGAGCCTCGGGCGAGAGCTGGTCAAACGCCATGTGAAAGGTGATGTCGATGGGCTCACGCTTGCATTCCTCGGTCGCGCAGCCCGCAGCCATCACGAGTGCGCCCAACGTAAGCTCGTCGAGCGCCCATCCGCCGGCACAAGGCTTGCAGCAGCCAAAGACCAGACCGTCAACTCCGGCGCTCACAGCAAGGCCCAGGTCCATCTCCATCATGCGCAGCTCGTCCTGGTTGTAATGAAAGTCGCCACCACGCGGACGAATCATGCACATCACTCGCGCATCGTGCTCGCGAGCGTAGTTGACCGTGGCGCTGATAACGCCGGCGGAAGGCGTGGTACCGCCAACGGCAAGGTTGTCGCACAGCTCAATACGACTCGCACCGGCCTTAATGGCCGCCGGCACCCGCTCAAAGTTCTCGGCACAAAACTCGTACAACATAGATAGGCCCCCAAAGACAGCAAATGTTTTCCGACGGGCATTGTCACACATCCCCATGAAGTTGCGGTGGAATAGGGACTGTTTTGGCCTCTGGAGCCCGTATTCAGTCCCAATTTCACCGCAACTTAAAGGGGTGCTGACCGAAATGGTCAGCACCCCTTTTTGCTGTATAGAAGTAGTCGTTGGGGACGTTCTTAAACGACTATTCATTCAAGAACGTCCCCAACGACTATGCCAGGATCAGGCACGCTTTGGTGCGGGAAGGTAGCTGCTCAGAAATGTGGTCGAATGAGAGTTGCATCAAAGGAGCACTGGTTGGTGTTTCGCGCGATGCGTCAACCGACACTCGTCGCTATACCGGGGACAGACAGACCGGGCTCCCTATACGACAACTGTTGACATCATATACTATGTGTCATATAGTAGGTGTTACACAGTATACTACGAAAGGAGGTGTGCGGATGGAGGCACAGATGAAGCGCGGCTTCCTCGAGGCCTGCGTGCTCGCGGCCGTCTCGGGCGAGGAATCCTACGGCTATCAGATCGTGAAGGACGTGCCCGCGAGCATGGGGCTCACGGAGTCCACGCTCTATCCGTTGCTCAAGCGCCTGGAGAAGGCAGGGTGCATCACGGCGCGCTCCGCCGAGCACAACGGGCGGCTGCGAAGGTACTACCGCATCACGGACACCGGGCATGAGCGTATCGCCGAGTTCCTCGCCGAATGGCCATCCGTGCAGGAAATCTACAGTTACGTGAAGGGAGCGCACCATGACGCGCGATGAGTTCTTGAACCGGCTGGGCGAGCTTCTGGCCTGTCTGCCGGCAGATCAGGTAAAGGAAACGCAGGAGTTCTACGCGGAGGCCATCGCCGACCGTATGGAGGACGGCATGACGGAGGCCGAGGCTGTGGCCGCCATGGGCACGCTCGGTGAGGTCGCCGAGGCAACGCTCGACGAACTGCCCGCCGTGCCGCGCGCAATTGCGAGGACCAAGCGCAAGAGCACGGCGCTTCTATGGGCGCTCGCCATCGTGGGCTCTCCGGTATGGATTCCGCTGCTGCTCGCGTTCATCGCCGTTGCCGCTACAGTCTACATCTGCATTTGGGTTCTTGCGCTCTGCGTGTGGATCGTGGCCGCGGCATTCGGGGGCGCGGGCGTGGTGGGGCTCCTGTTCACCGTGGACGGCATCATTATCGGGCATGTTCCGTACGTTTTAACCTCGATGGGAATGGGATTCGCTTCCATCGGTGTGGCGCTCCTCGCGGGAGCCGGTGCCTGGACGGCGTCCAAGCAGATCGCGCGCCTCTCTGCCCTTTGGGCGAAGAAAGCCGTTTCGCCCTTCTGGAAAGATCGAGGCAGTAAGAGCCGCAGGGGCGCTGAGGCGGCGCCGCTTACGGCATAGGAAGGAGTGCAAACATGTCCAGCGTAAAAAAGATTTACCTTGCCGTAGCGGGTGGGCTTGTTGCCACGGGGCTCGTCCTGGCTGCTATCGGATTTGTGGCCTCCGGCTTTAACCTCGCTGTGTTCAACACACAGATCGACCTGCGCGATGACACCATCATTCTGGGTGGTGTTGAAATAGACGACCCGACAGGGCTTCCACTCATCGAGCAGCTTGCCGAGGTTGGCGAGATCCATATTGGATCTGCAACGGCTGGTTCGTCTTCTCCTCGCAAATGATCGAGCTCGTAGCAGCCATCCCCCTTCGGGCGCACCACGACGGGCGTAAGCACGCCGCCCTCGAAGCCTTTTGACCTAGTCGCTGGGGACGTTCTTAAACGACTAGTCTTTCAAGAACGTCCCCAGCAACTACCCCAAATGCCAGAACCAAAGCAGCGCCGCAAGCAGAGGACGGACAGCGAGCGGGCACCAGAGCGAACAAATTGGCATGAAAAGAGGACGGCATAGACCTTCTGGTCATGCCGTCCTCTTTGAATGACAAGTTGTCGCTTGGCGCCCCGCACAGCGCCGGCCGGTCCGCCGTTCGATAGAACGGCGGAACCGCCTAACCGCCCAGGTAGGCTTTACGCACGTTGTCGTCGTGGAGCAGCTCTTGGCCGCTGCCGGTCATGGTGATCTTGCCGGTCTCGAGCACATAGCCGCGTGTGGCGATGGAAAGCGCCATCTGTGCGTTTTGCTCGACCAGGAGCACCGTGGTCCCGGCCTTATGCAGATCCTCGACGATCTGGAAGATCTGCTCAATCAGAATCGGCGCCAGACCCATGGAAGGCTCATCGAGCATGAGCAGCTTGGGGTTGCTCATAAGGGCGCGCCCCATAACGAGCATCTGCTGCTCGCCGCCCGAAAGGGTGCCGGCGACCTGGCGACGGCGCTCCTTAAGGCGCGGGAACTGCTCGTAGACGCGCTCAAGGCCCGGAGCCACCGTGGACTTGGGCTGCGTGTAGGCGCCCATCTCCAGGTTCTCCTCGACCGTCATCTGCAAAAAGGCGCGACGGCCCTCGGGCACCTGGGCCAGGCCCTTGCCCACCAGTTTATCGGCAGGCGTATGGGTAATGTCCTCGCCCATAAACTTGATGGAGCCGGTCTTGGAACGCAGCAGGCCCGAGACGGTTTTAAGCGTCGTGGACTTACCGGCGCCGTTCGCGCCGATCAGGGCCACGATCTCGCCCTCGTTGACGTTAAAGGAGATGTCCTTGATGGCGTGGATAGCGCCGTACCAGACGTTGATGTTGTAGACGGAAAGCATCGGCTCTGCCATTTAGTTCTCCCCCTTATCCTGCTTGCCCAGATATGCCTCAATTACGGCATCGTTGTTCTGGATCTCCTCGGCCGTGCCCTTGGCGATGACCTTACCAAAGTTGAGCACGCAGATGCCCTCGCAGATGTTCATGACGAGCGACATGTCGTGCTCGATAAGCATGATGGCAATGCCGAAGGTGTCGCGAATCTTGACGATGTTCTCCATGAGCTCGGCGGTCTCGGACGGGTTCATGCCGGCGGCAGGCTCGTCGAGCAGCAATAGCTTGGGGTTGGTGGCAAGCGCGCGGACGATCTCCAGACGACGCTGAGCGCCGTAAGGCAGCGATCCGGCCTGCTCGTTTGCCAGATGCTCCATATCAAAGATGGACAGTAGTTCCATGGCGCGCTCGTGGGCAGCCTTCTCGTGCTTCCAATACGTCGGCAGGCGCAGCACGCCCTCAAAGCCGGAGTAGCGCTCCTGGTTGTGCAGACCGACCTTGACGTTGTCCTCCACCGTCATGGTGTTGAACAGGCGAATGTTCTGGAAGGTACGGGCAATACCCATGCGGTTGACCTGATAGACCGACTTGCCCGAGGTGTCCTCACCGTCGAGCAGGATGGTACCGTGCGTGGGCTGGTACACCTTGGTGAGCAGGTTGAAGACCGTGGTCTTACCGGCACCGTTGGGACCGATCAGACCGGCGATCTCGGTCTTACCGATGGTCAGGCTAAAGTCGTCGACTGCCTTAAGGCCGCCAAATTCAATGCCCAAGTGGATGCACTCGAGCGCCGGGCGCTGGCCCAGGTCGCGGTCGGGAACGATGGCGCCAGAAGGATACGGGACCATCTTGCCCTTGTTGAACTCAAATTTACTGGGCATCGGCTGCCACCTCCTTCTTGGAAGCAAAGCGGTCCTTAATGCGTGCGAAGAACGCCTTGAGCTGCGGGTTGTTGGTAAAGATC
The DNA here is from genome assembly GCA_900542325.1 of uncultured Collinsella sp. Taxonomy (GTDB): domain Bacteria; phylum Actinomycetota; class Coriobacteriia; order Coriobacteriales; family Coriobacteriaceae; genus Collinsella. The sequence continues at coordinate 15,850 of UQMY01000008.1, forward strand.
ATGACCAGAATCAGCACGATGGCGTAGATGAGCATGCGGTAGTCCGAGAACTGACGGAGCAGCTCGGGAAGCACCGTGAGCAACGCCGCCGCGATGACGGAGCCGCGCATATTGCCCAGACCGCCCAGGACCACGAACACCAGGATGAGGATGGACGTGTTGAAGTCGAACTTGGTGGCGGAGAGCTGCGAGAAGTTACCGCCGAAGAGGGCTCCGGCAGCACCGGCGAGAGCGGCGGAAACCACGAAGGCGATCATGCGGTACTGGGTGACGGAGATACCCACGGACTCGGCAGCGATCTTGTTGTCGCGCACGGCCATAATGGCACGGCCGGTACGGCTGCGGACCAGGTTGAGTACAATCACGAGCGCGACCATGACCAGGATGGCGCCGGCAAGGAAGGTCGAATAGGTCGACACGCCCGATGCGCCCTGCGCACCCTTGATGATGGCGGTGCCGTCCTCGAGCAGGTGCAGGTCGTCGATCGTAGAGTTGCCCGTAATGTTAAAGATCACGTGCAGGCCGCGGGAGTCAACGCCCACGATAAGGCAAGTGACGATCTCTTTGATGATCTCGCCAAAAGCCAGAGTCACGATGGCCAGATAGTCGCCGCTCAGGCGCAGGACCGGGATACCGATCAAGAAGCCCAAGATGGCAGCGGCAATAGCGCCGACCACAATGCTGATGATCAGACGCATCGGGTCGGACGGAACGGCGCTCTCCAGCGCGACGGCGGTAACGATGCCCGTATAGGCGCCGACACTCATAAAGCCCGCGTGGCCCAGCGACAAGTCGCCCGCAATACCGACGACGAGGTTGAGCGAGAGAGCCATAACGATGTAGGCCGTGATGGGAACCAGCTGACCGGCGATCATGCGCGGAATCATGTGGTTGGACTGCATAAAGAACACTATGGCGAACGCCACAAGGCACATGGCATACGTAACAAAGTCGTGACGCGTCTGCTTGTCTTTAAGAAACTTCATAACGCTCACCTACACCTTCTCGGGGACGTACTTGCCCAAGAGGCCGGCAGGCTTGACGAGCAGGACGATGATCAAAACACCAAAGACGATGGAGTTGGCAAGGCTCGTGGAAATGTAAGCCTGTGCCATCGCCTCGATGATGCCGATGAGAATGCCACCGACAAAGGCACCGGGGATGGAGCCGATACCGCCGAAGACGGCGGCGTCGAAGGCCTTGATGCCAGGCATGGCGCCCGTGGTGGGTTGCAGGACCGGCGAGTAGGAGCACAGGAGCACACCGGCGATGGCGGCAAGGGCGGAGCCGATGGCAAACGTCATCGAGATGGTACGGTTGACGTTGATGCCCATGAGCTGAGCGGCTGCCTTGTCCTCGGACACGGCGCGCATGGCCTTGCCCATCTTGGTCTTACCTGTAAAGAACATCAGACCGGCCATGATAACCAGGCAGGCGACGATGGTGACGAGCGAAACGGCGCTTACATTGAACTTGGCCAAGAACTCCGGCACCTGGAAGGTGACGAGCGAAGTGAAGTTCTTGGGCGTGGCGCCCCACAGAAGCTGCGCGGCGTTCTGCAGGAAGTAAGACACGCCGATGGCCGTGATCAGAACGGCCAGCGGGCCCGCCTGACGCAGCGGCTTGTATGCCAGACCCTCGATGAGAACACCGAGAACGGTGCAGACCACACAAGAGAGAATTACAGATGCCCAGCCCGGGAGGCCGAGATACGACGTGGCACAGAACGAGACATAGGCACCGACCATGATAACGTCGCCGTGAGCGAAGTTCAGCATCTTGGCGATACCGTAGACCATGGTGTAGCCCAACGCGATGATGGCGTAGACGCTGCCCATGGACAGGCCGTTGACCAGGTATTGGATAAAGACCGTCATGTTCCACATCCCCCTTTCGAATAGGTTTCCAGTTAATGTATGAAACAGGGACGTTACACTGTCCCTAGATACCAAGCAAGCAGGGAAGGCCAAACCTCCCCTGCTTGGGATCAAAACCGCTCTATGTAAGGCGGCTTATTAGGCCTGTACGTACTTGCCGTCGGTGATGACGTACGCCGTGGGCTCCTTCTGGACCTGGCCCTTATCGTTCCAGGTGAGCTTGCCGGTCAGACCGTCAACGGTAATCTTGAGCATAGCCTTAGGCAGCTTCTCGGCGACCTCGGTCGGGTCGGCGTCGACACCAAGACCGGCCTCCTCGAGGGCCTCGGCCACCGCGTGCACGCCGTCGTAAGCGTCGGCGGCAAACTGGTCCGGAGTCTCGCCATACTTATCCTTGTAAGCGTTGACGAAGTCGGCGTTCTTCTCGTCGTCGGCGGAGAACGGGGTCATGAGCAGCAGACCCTCGGCAAGAGAGGTGTCGAAGCCCTCAACGCCCAGGATGCCGTCCATGCCGTCGCAACCCATCATCTTGACGTCGTAGCCCATGTCCTTGGCGTTCTTGAGCAGGACGGACGCTGGCGTGTAGTAGATCGGCGCAAAGATCATGGTGGCGCCGGCCTGCTTGGCCTTGGTCAGCTGGTTGGTAAAGCTCGTGGCGGAGTCGTCCTTAAAGGTCTCCTCGTCGACAACCTCGAGCTTGGACTCAGCGGCCTGGGCCTTAAAGGCATCCGCGACACCCGAAGAATAAGCGTCGCCGGAGTTATAGAACAGCACGAACTTCTCGTCCGCATACTTCTGCGCCAGGAACTTGGCAGCGTTGACGCCCTGGTTGGGATCGGTAAAGCAAACCTGGAAGACGCAATCCTTGCCCTTGGTGACGTCCTCGGAGGACGCGGACGGAGTGATCATGAACGTCTCGGGGTCGTTACCGCACTCGGCGGCAACGGCAACCGACGCGCCCGTGGTGGTCGGGCCGACGAGGGCCTGCATGCCCCAGTCGAGCAGGGTGTTAAAGGCGTTGACGGCCTTCTCGCCGTCGGCCTGGTCATCCTCGGCCTTGCTGGCAAGCGGCAGCTCCTTGGTCGAGAAATCCTTGCAGCCAAGCTCGACACCCTGGGTAACGGACTTGCCGTAGGACGCGTTGGCGCCGGTCAGCGGTCCGATGGTGCCGATCTTAAACGAAGCGTCGCCCGAAGCGGAACCGCTGTCGCCGCCGTTGGAGGAGCAGCCAGCTAGAATGGACATCGCCCCCAGACCTGCTGCGCTCGCGATAACGCTCCTGCGATTCATAACAGGGTTCAATGACTTACCGGTGAGGCTCGACATGCGGCTCTCCTCTCAAATCTCGTCGGGTTTCGGTTACCCAACAGGCCATCCTTCGCCGTGTTCGGCGTTCGCAAAATAGTAGACGCTTTAGTTGAGAAAAGTGGCGATTATTTCAACTTTTCTTTGGATTTGTTCATTTATCCATAGTTCTGCGTATTCCTGCTACTTTATGCAGTAATGCCACTTTATTATGAAAAAGTAATGTTTCCATTCTGTTACAAGCGTTCCCGCTCTCAATAAACATGGTGTCCCCCTTTTTTCGCTGGCCGCGACGCGTCCGTCTTGCGGTACAGGGCAAACCTTATGGCGCAAACGTTGACAGTTTGTTACGGGAGTTCGTTTGTAGCGAGCGTGTTTCCAATATTTCCGCAGCGTTTCGGGGGTAGCGTTTTGCACAGCTCCGGCTGCCTGGCAAGCACGCGCCCGCACTTCACGCTAGAATGCACTCAACCTATAAGCAGTTAATTCATCCACAAGATGCACGAAGGAGCTATCTATGAGCGAATCCCTGCGCACCGTGAACGTCGGTCTGATCGGCCTGGGAACCGTCGGCGGCGGCGTGGCCCGTCTGATCAAGAGCCACCACGATGAGTACCTGGCAGCCTACGGCATCGACCTTAAGCTGACCCGCGCCTGCGCGCTTGCTTGGGAGCAGGCCGAGGCGGCAGGCATTGAGCGCGAGGCCTTTACGAGCGACTGGCACGACGTCGTCACCGACCCCGCCATCGACATCGTCGTCGAGCTGATCGGCGGCGAGCACCCCGCAACCGAGATCTTCACCACCGCCTTTGAGCACGGCAAGCATGTCGTCTCCGCCAACAAGGCTCTGCTGGGCCGCCATGTCGAGACGCTTGCCGAGAAGGCGCGTGCGTGCGGCGTGCAGATTAAGTGCGAGGCCAGCTGCGGTGGCGGCATCCCCATTGTCAGCACACTCGAGCACGACCTGGTGGGCAACAAGATCTTGACCATCGCCGGCATCCTCAACGGCACCACCAACTACATCCTGTCGCGCATGGACGCCGAGGGCGCCGATTACGCCGACGTACTTGCCGACGCGCAGGCCAAGGGCTATGCCGAGGCCGACCCGTCCGCCGACGTCGACGGCTTCGACGCCGCCAGCAAAACGGCAATCCTCGCCTCCATCGGCTTTGGCACCCGCGTGACCACCGATGATGTGTACCAGCAGGGTATCCGTACCATCGGCGCCGAGGACATCGCCCAGGCCCGCGAGCTCGGCTACACCATTAAGCTGCTGGGCATCGCCCGCAACACCGACACCGGCGTCGACGTCCGCGTGCATCCCACGCTGATCCCCGCCGACCACATGCTTGCCAAGGTCAACGGCGCCATGAACGCTGTCTACGTGGTAGGCGACGCCGTGGGCGAGACCATGTTCTACGGTGCCGGCGCAGGCTCCTTCCCCACCGCGAGCGCCGTCGTGGGCGATATCCTGTCGCTCTCCGAGCAGATCAGCCGCGGCGTGGCTCCGCTGCCCGAGATTGAGCCCTATGGCCACAACCTCGCCTTTAAGCCCATGGACGAGCTCCAGACCAAGTACTATGTGCGCCTGAAGGTCGCCGACCGCGTGGGCGCCCTGTCCGAGACGGTCGACATCTTTGCCAAGCACAACATCTCGATCTCGCTCATCAACCAGGTCGAGGACGGCAAGTCGGGCGTCAGCGATGCCTGCTCGGTCATCTTCCTGACGCACCGCGCGCTCGAGAAGGACGTCCAGGCTGCCGCCGCCGAGCTTGCCAGCGTCGACTGCGTAGCCGAGGTCGCCAACGTCCTGCGCATCGAGGACGTCGAGGTTTGGACCGAAGGCGTCATGGCCAACTAATTCGGTCTTCGCTTTACGGCATATTGCGTGAGGGGCTCTCGTCCAGCAGTGGACGAGAGCCCCTTTGCTTGCGCACACGGGACGTATTGGCGCAATCCGCATTTGAACGACTTGGCCGCTCCTGACAGCCGGGGCTACCGTTCACCGATATGCAAACGCGACCGATTCCGGCTACCGCTACGCTGTGCTGCGTATATCCGCCCGCAAAGAGAGGAAGCACCATGTTGCTCGAGGGCAAGAAAGCGATCATCACCGGAGGCACGCGCGGTATCGGCTATGCCATCGCCTGCCGTTTTATCGAGGAAGGTGCTGCCGTCACCGTCTTTGGCTCGCGCCAGGAGACTGCCGACGCTGCCGTTGAGAAACTGACGACCGCTTATCCCGAGGCCAAGGTTTGGGGCCGCTCCTGCGACCTCACCTCGCTCGAGGCCGTAACCGAGGCCTTTACCCAGGCTGCCGCCGATATGGGCGGCCTGGACACGGTCGTCAACAATGCCGGCATCTCCCAGCGTTCTCCCCTTTTGGACTACACGGCCGAGGAGTTTGCAAAGGTCATGGACCTCAACGTCGTCGCCGTCTTTAACGGCCACCAGGCTGCCGCCAAGATCATGACCGAGGCCGGCCACGGCGGCACCATCACCACCACGAGCTCGATGGTCGCCAAGTATGGCCAGCCCTCCGGCGTCGGCTATCCCACGTCCAAGTTTGCCGTCAACGGCATGGTCCAGTCGCTCTCGCGCGAACTCGCCCCCATGGGCATTCGCGTCAATGCCGTCGCACCTGGTGTAACCAAGACCGATATGGTCGCCAACCTGCCCGAAGAGGTTATTAAGCCCATCATCGCCACCATTCCGCTGGGTCGCATGGGCGAGCCCGAGGATGTCGCCAATGCCTTTGTTTTCCTGGCGAGCGACATGTCCTCCTATGTTACGGGTGCCGTGCTCCCCGTCGACGGAGCCGCCCGCTCCTAAAGGTCGCAAGTTTCGGCTTCGAACCTCAACAGAGCTCAACGCAAAAGGCGCGCTATCTGCATCAACCGCAGGCAGCGCGCCTTCTTCTGTTTGAAGTGGAAGCCGTGTCCCAGAATTCCGGCCCAGACCGAGACGCAGCTTCCCTCAGGACCATGTTTCGGAAAGTGCGCCCCGTTTTGAACGCCGATTCTGGGACGCACTTTCCGCAACGAGCCTCTCGCGGAAACTGCATCCCACTCTGAGTGTCCATTCCGGGACACGGTTTCCCCAAGGCCTTTGTTTCGGAAAGCGCATCCCATTTTGGACCTTCAGACTGGGACGCGCTTTCCGGAAGGGGTCCAAAGCGGAAACTGCATCCCGCTCTGAGCGTCCGTTCTGGGATGTGGCTTCCCGATGGGGGCCGATGCGGAAACTGCGTCCCGTTCCGAGCCTTCAAAGCGGGACGCGGCTTCCCCGAGAGAGTATTGACTACTTACCGTCGTCCTCGTCGGCTTCTTCATGCGCATAAAGCTCCAGCATGCGGCGGCGGTACTCATGCACGGCGAGCTTGGCGCGCTCCAGGCGGCGGCGCTCGCGCGGGGTAAGCTCGGACGGGTCGATCTCGTCGCCATAGGTCTTCTCGGCAAGAAGATGCGCCGCGTCCACGATGCGGGCATCGATGTGTCCGCTCGCGGCCTGGGCAGAAAGACGCTCGGCAATCGTATCGAGCGTAGGCAGGCCTTCGAATACGCGACCGTGACCATGCGAGGTCAGCAGCTCATGTTCACGTGCGAGCAGGCTCGCGAGGTCATGATGGGCACGCAGGATATTGAGCGCGTCGGCAGGATGCTCGGCAACCTCCGCCACGGCGGCGACCGGCGCGGCATCGACCACGCGGTAGAAGAGCTGCGCAAGCAGCGGCATCAGGAACACCGTAATGGCGCCGGCTGCCACCATGACCGAAGCGACGTCCTGCGATAATGCGCCGGCGTTGACGGCAACGCTCGTCACGGCGACGATAATCGGCAGCGCCGTGGTGCAGTAGAGCGCCACGGTGATGCGACCATACGCAGAAACATCGCGCGTCTTAGGGCAGATGCTCATGGAGACGACAATGGGCACGGCGCGGATAACCAGCAACGCCACGATAAAGCCCACGAGCAGGCCAGGGCGCGATGCTACAGCCGTCAGGTCAATCTTGGCACCCGACACGGTAAAGAACACTGGGATCAAAAAGCCATAGGCAAGGCCATCGAGTTTAAGCTCGAGCGTATGGTTGCCCTCGGGAATGATATAGCGCAGGACAAAGCCCGCGGCAAAAGCGCCCAACACGATATCGAGGCTAAAAATGGCGGAAAACGCCACGAGCGTGACCAGGATGAGCACCGTCAAGCGCACGAACGTTTGCGATGTGGTGTCGGCGCGCTCCTGAATAAAGGCAAAGAAGCGGCTGCCGATACGTTTGGAGCGGCTGGGGACCACGGCAAGCAGCACGCACACCACGGCGAACAGGCCCAAGACCAGCAGCGTCTCGATGCCCGTGCGGGCAGATAGCAGTACCGACATGGCAAGCACGGGGCCAAGCTCGCCCCACGTACCATAGGCAAGAATCGAATCGCCGACGCGCGTCCCGGCAAGCGACCGCTCGCGCAAGATGGGCATGAGTGCCCCAAGCGCCGTCGAGGTCAACGCCAGCGTCACGGCGATGCCATCAAAATGGCTGACCGAAAACCACGGGGTAAAGCGCACGGCAAGCCAGGCGATACCAAACGTGACGACCCACGTCGCCATACCGTAGCGCCCCTCGACACCCGTGATGTTCTTGGGATCGATCTCAAAGCCTGCAAGCAGGAACAAAAATGCCAGACCGAGCTCTGACACGAGCGAGACCTCGGCATCCACATGGATGACGCCGAGCATATGAGGTCCCAGCACCGCGCCGAACACGAGCAAAAAGACCGTCTCGGGAACGGGTTTTCCAGGAATCGCCGAAGCGATGAAGGGGCTTGCAAAGGCCACGAGTGCGATGATGGCGAGCGAAACGAATGCCATGTGATGCCTTTCTCTTGTTTGCGCTTCACTGTAGCACCCTCGCCGTCCTCTACGCGCCGCGAGCTGTCGTATCATAGTGAGGTTTACAAACATGTGGCTCAAGGCGACCGCAGGGCAGGCCCCGCAAACCGACCGCTGCCGCATACCGCACCGTACGCCCAACCGATCAGGAAGGCAGGAACCAATGGTCTCTCGTATCTACGTGGAGAAGAAACCCGGGTTCGACGTCGAGGCTCAGCAGCTCAAGGGCGAGCTGACCGAGATTCTCGGCATCAAGGGCATCGAGGCCCTGAGGATCATCAACCGCTACGACGTCGAGGGCATCGACGAGGAGCTTTTCCGCTCCTGCGTGCCGACCGTCTTTAGCGAGCCCCAGGTCGATGTGACCTACGACGAGCTCCCCGCAAGCGATGGCGCCGTCTTTGCCGTCGAATTCCTGCCTGGCCAGTTTGACCAGCGCGCCGACTCCGCCAGCGAGTGCGTGCAGCTCATCAGCCAGGGCGAGCGCCCCGCCGTGCGCTCCGCCAAGGTCTATATGATCTCGGGCGCCCTGGACGAAGCCGCCATCGAGGCCATCAAGCACTACGTGGTGAACCCCGTCGAGGCCCGCATCGCCTCGCTCGACCTGCCCGAGACGCTGCATATGGAGACCCCCGAGCCTCAGCCCGTCGAAGTGCTCGACGGCTTCCGCGAGCTCGATGAGACCGGCCTTGCCGCCTTTATTTCCGAGCGCGGTCTTGCCATGGACGAGGCAGACATCGCCTTCTGCCAGCAGTACTTCCGCGATGAGGATCGCGACCCCACCATCACTGAGATCCGCGTGATCGACACCTACTGGTCCGATCACTGCCGCCACACCACCTTCGGTACCGTCCTAGACGACGTGACGATCGACGACGCCGTGGTGCAGCAGGCCTTCGACCGCTACATGGAGATGCGCCACGAACTCGGTCGCGACGCCAAGCCCGTCTGCCTCATGGACATGGGCACCATCGGCGCCAAGTACCTTAAGAAGACCGGCGTCATGACCGATGTCGACGAGTCCGAGGAGATCAACGCCTGCACCGTCAAGGTGAAGGTCGATGTCGACGGCGAGGACCAGGACTGGCTGTTCCTGTTTAAGAACGAGACCCACAACCACCCGACCGAGATCGAGCCCTTCGGCGGTGCCGCCACCTGCGTGGGCGGCGCCATCCGCGACCCGCTCTCGGGCCGCAGCTACGTGTACCAGGCCATGCGTGTCACCGGCGCCGGCGACCCCACCGTCCCCGTGTCCGAGACGCTCGAGGGCAAGCTGCCGCAGCGCAAGCTCGTAACCACCGCTGCCGCCGGCTACTCCAGCTACGGCAACCAGATCGGCCTTGCCACCGGCCAGGTCAACGAGCTCTATCACCCCGGCTACGTGGCCAAGCGCATGGAGGTCGGTGCCGTCGTGGGCGCTACCCCGGCAAACCACGTACGCCGCGAGTGCCCCGCCCCCACCGACAAGATCATCCTTTTGGGCGGTCGCACCGGCCGTGACGGCATCGGCGGTGCCACCGGCTCGTCCAAGACCCAGAACACCGAGTCCATCGAGACCTCGGGCGCCGAGGTCCAGAAGGGCAACGCTCCGGTCGAGCGCAAGCTGCAGCGCCTCTTCCGCCGCGGCGACGCCTGCCGCCTGATCAAGCGCTGCAACGACTTTGGCGCCGGCGGCGTCTCGGTCGCCGTGGGCGAGCTTGCCGATGGCTTGTATGTCGACCTGGACACCGTGACCAAGAAGTACGACGGCCTGGACGGCACCGAGCTCGCCATCTCCGAGTCCCAGGAGCGTATGGCCTGCGCCGTCGCCGACGGTGACGTCGAGGAGTTCATGGGCTACGCCGCCGAGGAGAACCTCGAGGCGACCGTTATCGCCGAGGTTACCGCCGAGCCGCGCATGCGCATGGCCTGGAACGGTGTCGCCATCGTCGACCTCTCCCGCGAGTTCCTCAACTCCAACGGCGCGCCCAAGCACCAGGTCGCCCACGTGTGCGCCCGCAGCGTGTGGCAGCCCAGCTGGGCCGGCACCACGCTTGCCGAGCGCATGACTTCGCTTGTCACTGACCTCAACGTTGCCTCCAACAAGGGCCTTTCCGAGCGCTTCGACTCCACCATCGGCGCCGCGACCGTGCTCATGCCCTTTGGCGGCAAGACGCAGCTCACCCCGAGCTCGGCCATGGTCGCCAAGTTCCCCGTGGACGGCGAGACCACCACGGCAAGCGCCATGGCATGGGGCTTCAACCCCTACCTGATGGAGGCCGACCAGTTTGCTGGCGCCTACCTGTCCGTGGTCGAGTCCATCGCCAAGCTCGTGGCCGCCGGCTTTGAGCACAAGCGCGCCTACCTCTCCTTCCAGGAGTACTTCGAGCGCCTGCGCACCGAGGCCGAGCGCTGGGGCAAGCCCATGGCAGCCGTCCTGGGCGCCCTTATGGCCCAGGTCGATCTGGGTGCCGGTGCCATCGGCGGCAAGGACTCTATGAGCGGCTCGTTTGAGGACGAGGCCGGTGAGCTCAACGTTCCGCCGACCCTGATCAGCTTCGCTGTGGCCGTGGGCAAGGCCGCCCGTGCCGTCTCGCCCGAGTTCAAGGGTCTGACGCATCGCGTCGTGCGCATCGCCCCCGCCACCTATGGTGAGGACTACCGCCCCGACGCTCAGCAGCTGCTCGCCGTGTTTGACGCCGTCGAGGCGCTCACCGCCAACGGCAACGCTCTGGCCGTCTCCACGCCCGGCTACGGCTGCGGCGCCGAGAGCCTCTTTAAGATGTGCGTCGGCAACCAGATCGGCATCGAGCTTGCCGAGGACGTGGACGTGGAGAGCCTCTTCACCCCGCTCTACGGCAGCTTTATCGTCGAGCTCGCCGAGGACGCCGAGCTGCCCGAGGTCGCCGACGGCGTTGTCGTCGAACCCCTGGGTACCACCGTCGAGGGCTATGTCATCGACACCGGCTCCGAGGTCATCGAGCTCGCCGAGCTCCAGGAGGCCTGGGAGAGCGGCATCGAGGGCGTCTTCGCCTACCGCAGCGCCGGCAAGACCCCCGAGGTCGAGACCATCGACTTCCGCGCCAAGGATATCCACGTGTACGGCGGCGCCAAGATCGCCCGCCCGCGCGTGATCATCCCCGTGTTCCCCGGCAACAACTGCGAGTACGACAGCGCCCGCGCCTTCCGTGCCGCCGGTGCCGAGGCCGACACCTTCGTGATCAACAACCTCACGCCCGAGGCCGTCGCCGAGAGCACCCGCGAGCTTGCCCGCCGCATCCGTGCAAGCCAGATCGTTATGATCCCCGGCGGCTTCTCGGGCGGCGACGAGCCCGACGGCTCCGCCAAGTTCATCACGGCGTTCTTCCGCGCTCCCGAGGTCACCGAGGCAGTCCGCGACCTGCTCAAGGCCCGCGATGGCCTGATGCTGGGCATCTGCAACGGCTTCCAGGCCCTGATCAAGCTCGGCCTGGTGCCCTACGGCGACATCGTCGACGCCACGCCCGATACGCCCACGTTGACGTTCAACACCATCGGTCGCCACCAGAGCCGTCTGGTGCGCACCCGCATCTCGTCCAACTTGTCCCCGTGGCTGTCGCAGTGCAGCCTGGACGACCCCTACACCGTCGCCATCAGCCACGGCGAGGGCCGCTTTGTCGCCAATGACGAAGTGCTCGCCCAGCTGATCGCCAACGGCCAGGTCGCCACGCAGTACGTGGGCGAGAACGGCAAGCCCAGCATGGATCTCTCCGTCAACCCCAACGGCTCCGCACTCGCCATCGAGGGCATCACGAGCCCCGACGGCCGCGTCCTGGGCAAGATGGGCCATGCCGAGCGTCGCGGCGACAACCTGTACCGCAACGTGCCCGAGCATGTCCCCGGCGATAAGTTCATGCCGATCTTTGAGAGCGGCGTGGCCTACTTCGCTTAAACCTTTCCCATCGGGTACAATCCCCTCGGGTAACAACACCCGCCACCGACACATCCGGTGGCGGGTTCTTTTTTGCTTCGCGCATGCAGGAAGGACATCATGGAAAGCCGCAAGCCGTATCTCGCCACCCTGCCCGGACTCATCCTGGGCTGTCTTGTTTGCTGTGCACTCTGGGGATCGGCCTTTCCCTGCATCAAGATCGGCTACGCACTCTTTGGTATCCCGGCGCACGATAGCGCCTCGCAGCTGCTCTTTGCGGGCTTGCGCTTCACGCTTGCCGGCGCCCTGGTTATCGTTGGGATGAGTGCGGCCCAACGCCGCCCCCTCATTCCGCAGGCTCGCGACATCAAGCCCATCTTTGTCTTGTCGCTCTTCCAGACTATCGGGCAGTACTTCTTTTTCTATCTGGGCCTCTCGCGCGCCAGCGCCATGTCGAGCTCCATCATCGAGGCCAGCGCCAACTTCCTCGCAATCCTCTTTGCCGCCCTGGCATTTCACACCGAGAAGCTCAATACGGCCAAGGTGCTTGGCTGTGCGCTGGGCTTTGCCGGCGTCGCGCTCGTCAACCTCTCGGGCGCAGATGGCACCTTTGGCTTCAGGCTCGATGGCGAGGGCTTTATCCTAGCCTCCACTGTCGCGGGTGCTCTTTCGACCTGCCTGATCGGCATCTTCTCGCGCAAGCACGACGGCGTCTTGCTTGCCGGGTGGCAGTTCTTGGTCGGCGGCCTGGTCCTCACCGCCATCGGCTTTTTGATGGGTGGCGCGCTCTCCCCCACGGCGATTGTCCCCGCCATCGTGCTCATCATCTACATGGCGCTTATCTCCGCGGTCGCGTACTCGCTATGGTCGCGTCTGCTTGCCGTCAACCCCGTCAGCCGTGTGTCGGTCTTTGGCTTTATGAATCCAGTCTTTGGCGTACTGTTGAGCGCTCTGCTGCTCGGCGAGGGCGCTGGCACGAGCCCTGTTACCGTACTTGTTGCCCTGCTGTTGGTCTGCGGCGGCATCATCATCGTCAACAGGCCCAAAAAGGCCTAGCGAGCTCACCTTTTTAGGGAGGATGTTCGCACACTTTAGCTTAATGGAGTACATCGGAGAGCCGAGGACCGCCATGCACGCAAGCTTGCACCCCTTTATCTAGCGTATCTGGATGCCAGCTTTCTTTTTCTCGGCCTTGACACGGTAGAGCTCCGCATCGGCAGCGCGAAGCAAGTCTTGCCAGGTATCGACGCCATCACCAACCCGTGCGTAGCCGATGGACATCCGCAACAGATACGGAACCTCGGCGCGCGCGAGCTCATCGTTGATTGTCGCGCACAGATGCATGATATCCTGTTCCGCCACTGCCTTTTGGAGCACCACGAACTCGTCGCCACCATAACGTGCGATAAAGCCGCCAGACGCCGAGCAGACTTCTTTGAGCGCAGCGGATATGACCTGAAGAGCGTGGTCGCCCTCCACATGCCCATAGCGATCGTTAATCTGCTTAAAGCCGTCGCCGTCCATCATAAGCAGATATACATCTTCGGCCTGATCCACATTTGAGAAGAGCGACAGCATATAGGTCTCAAAACGGTTGCGATTGTTAAGTCCAGTCAACGGGTCGGTCGAGATGAGCTGCTCCTGGTAGATGATGTAGAGCAGCAACATGCTAATCATTATGCCGACACAAAGGCCGGGCACCGAGTATACGACCTGAAAGGTACCGCCCACCAGGGCCGGAATGGCGAAAAATGCCAAGGTTCGATAGATGGCCTTCGTCTGCAGGCTCTCGACCCTGCGAGATTGCACAAATGCATGCAGGGACGTATGTATAACGTAACAGTAGCTGACGATGGGCTGGATCATATAGGCAAAGCCGCGACGATACACGCCCTGCGAATCGATATAGAACAGGGCGTGCGTCCAGTAACTGGTAAACGCCAGCACGACCACCAGAGCCGTAGGCAACGCTACAAGCACCACCCTATAGCGCGAGGTCAAAAGGCGAGAACCCTGCACCGTCTCGGAATAGATAAACCAAATGAGACACGCGATAGCAAAGAGCGAAAACGAAACCGCGTTGGAAATCCAGTTGGCAGCAATGCCCAACGTGCCGTCCACACCGTCCGAAAGCGTCCAGATCATATCGAATAATATGTACGCAGCAGACGTGTAGCCCAGCATGCTAAACAATAGCTGCTGGGTGCTCGAGAACAAGGAGCGACGACTTCGCACGGCAAGCCCGATAAGAACAATCATGCATAGCACGAATATCTCAATCTTGAGTGCCTTAACCACTAGCGCCATCCCTTCAATACCCAAGTGGTCAGAATCGCCCAATTCGAATCAGGGCAATAAACACCCCTTTACTCCGCAGGGGTAAAGGGGATAATAGCAGAGCGCCCGAACATCACTGCAAAACAGTTTCTGTTCGGGCGCCCATACGGCGCGAATTGCACACGCCGGCATCATTGATGGGTATCGATTGCTACTCGCCATCGATGTCAGTCGCGACGGCCTCCTCGATGGCCTCGACACCGACAGGCGACAGATCCTCCTTGCCTTGGCAGAACTTCTTGTCGACCCAGCCAGTCAGAATCGGAGCCATGATCGCCGTGATGATAACGGCGGTGGCGATCTGAGCGTACGCGGTGGGCGCAAGCTCGGCGTAGCGCGGTGCGACCTCGGCGAGGGCAACCGGTGTGGTCATAGCCGTGCCGGCAATGGTGGAGCAAGCCACAGCGGCCTTGCCATTGCCGCCGCACAGACGCTCGAACGCAAAGGTGATGGGGCCAACGATAAAGAGGGTGATGAGGCCCAACAGAATGCCCGAGATGCCGCCGGTGATGAAGCTCGAAAGGCTCATGGACGCACCGAGCTGAAATCCGATGACGGCAATCGCAGGATTGGCACCGGGAACCAGCAGGTTCTTGATAAACGGGAACAGGTTACCCAGAACCATGCCGATAACGAGTGGCAAGATGGAGCCGATAATGGTGCCAATGGGAATGTTGGCGAGGCCGGAAACACCGAGGATGATCATCGTGACGGCGGGGCCGGCCGTAAAGAACAGGATACCGACGGCGCCCTGCTCAGACTCATCGCCGAACTCGCCCATGATGCCCGTATAGAGCGCCATGTTGCAAAACGTGATGCCGCCGATGATAGACACGGAGCTCAGACCCAGGAAGTTGTCGTTAAAGAAATATGCCACGCCCAGGCCGAGAGCCGCTGCGACGACCAGCTTGGGAATCAGCACGACGATGCCGGTCTTGATAGCGCCCGGCGTGGACTTAAAGCTGATGCCGGCGCCCACAAACAGCAGGATCGCGGCGACGATGGTATTGGAGCCACCGCGGCAGGCAGCCGTAAAGAAGCCGCCGATCTCAAAAACCTGCGGGCAGAAGGTATTGAGCAGAAGGCCGACGATCATCGGGTAGATCATGATGTCGCCCGGGATACGCGGGACCTTGATTTTCTTTTGCTCGCTGGCGGTTGCTTCCTGTGCCATGAAACCCCCATTTCCATTGACGGGACACAAAAGACCACGTCACACTTTGCTACAGTAAAGTCTGAACATGGTACCAGAAGAGGCAGACCGACTCGGTGAGAAATTCAATTCACCGGACAGAAGCGGGGTGAGCGGGAGGGACAACCCGTTCGCGGCCCTATATAAGGCTCAAGACGATATAGAACACGATTCCCGAAACGCAGCACCACAGCATCGACTTTGTCTTGATTGCCACCGCCACGACGCCGGCAGCCGCAATCCAGGGAACCAAGGCAGGCCAAAGTCCCGCGTCGAACGCGCCGGGGCTCACCAAGTCGTTGGCGACCAGCGCGGCAAAGGCAGCGGGCGGGATATAACCCAGGGCCTCGGTAATGCGGGGCGACAGCGTTCTCCCGCGCAAGGCGAACGCCGGCGCGATGCGAAAGAACGCGATAGCAGCCCACGACGACAGCCACAGAACCAAGAACTCGTTAACGGGCATCGCGGGCACCTCTTCCGTCAAATACGGCATCGCACGCCAGCGCAATGGCAATGCCGACCACGACGCTTGCCGGCACGGCAATATTCGTGAGGCCCAAGAACTTGCATACGGCGACGGACACCGCGCCCGAAACCGCCGCGACAACGTTGCCGCGCGACAGCCGCTGCGAAAAGAGTAGACAGATAAAGAGCGACGTGCAGACGAAACTCGCAATAGCGGTGGGAACATCGACAACGGCACCGACGATGGCACCCATCGTGCACGAAGCGCCCCATGTCGCGATGAGGATCACGTTGAGCACGAAGGATTCGCGCGGGCCCCAATCCTCCCCTTCAACCAACTTGGCAAGCGAGATGCCATATGCCTCCTCGGTAAGTGTCGCGGCAACAGCCAGCGTCTGACGCTTCGAGGCACCCGTCAGATGCGGCGCGATCGATGCCGAGTAAAGAGCGAAGCGCGAGGAGATGGCGGCGACGCTCGCGATAATCGAAGGTGCCGGTACGCCCGCCAGCCAAAGATTGCAGATCATAAACTGGCCGCTGCCCGTCACAAACGTGCCGCTCAGAGCAAAGACCATCCAGGGCTCCATTCCCGTCTGCCCCATGATCATTCCGCACGGCGCGCCTATTGCAACATAGGTAAGCATCACTGGCCAGACGGTTCTAACGATTTTGAGCACCATACGCTTCTCATCCTGACAAGGTCTCCGAGCCGCATGTAGCGACACGGCAGAATCATCATCCGACAGCAACCGAGTTCACCTACAATTGCCACCGGATCGAAAGACACAACTTTTTAGGAAGTCATTATGACAGCTATCGATCGAGACCGGGCGCGCGCGGCCTTCAAAAGCTACACCGATGCCTACGACGCCACCAACCCACGCATCGCGCTCAAAATCGAGCATACGTACCACGTGGCCGAGGCATGCGATGCCGTAGCGCGCGAGCAGGGCTGGTCGTCAGAAGATATTGACCTGGCATGGCTTTGCGGCCTGCTACACGATATGGGCCGCTTTGAGCAGTTGCGGCGCTGGGACACCTTTAAGGACGCCGAGAGCATGAGCCATGCAGCGCTGGGCATCGAGGTCCTCTTTGGCGAGAATCCCGCCGATGCACCCGCCGTAACGAGCATCCGCGACTTTATCGATGACCCGGCAGAGGACGAACTGATCCGCGCGAGCATCGCCCACCACAGTGATTTTCGCCTGCCCACGGAACTCGACACCCGTACACGGAGCTTCTGCGAGATCGTGCGCGATGGCGACAAGATCGACATTATGCGCACCATCGCCGACAGCACCGTCGACACCATCCTCAAGGTGGATGAGGACACGTTTCTCGCCAGCCACTTCTCGACTCCGGCGCTTACCGCCTTTGACGAGCATCGCTGCGTCGCGCGTGACGAGCGCAACGAGCCGGCGGACTACCTGGTGGGGCTCATCTGCTTTATGTTTGAGCTCGTCCATCCGGCAAGCCGTGCACTGGCGCGCGAGCAAGGCGATATCTATCGCCTGCTCGACGCGCCCTTTGGCATTACGCGACCCTTTACCGACCCCGCCGCGCAGGCAACCTGGAGCCGCCTTAAGGACGAGCTGCGCCGCTGGCTGGCAAGCGCTTAGCACTCGAGCTGAGCCAGCAGTTCCTCAACGATCTCAACGGCATCGCCGACGACCTTGTACTGGGCGGCACCGAAGATGGGGGCATCCGGGTCCTCATTGATGGCGACAATGCACTCCGCCCCACCGATGCCGGCGAGATGCTGGATAGCGCCCGAGACACCGATGCTCACGAGGAGCTTGGGCGAGACCGATACACCCGTCTGGCCAATTTGGTGGCGATACTCCAGCCAGCCGGCCTCCACCACGGGGCGCGTGCAGCCAAGCTCGGCACCCAGAGCCTCGGCAAGCTTTCGCATCAGCGGTAGGTTTTTCTTGGAGCCGATGCCGCGGCCCACCACGACTAGACGCTCGGCATCGGCAATTGAGGCCTGCTGTCCCCACTCCTCGGCGGGAATCGAGATCTCGACACGGGCCTTAACGTCATCCGCTAGCACTACCTGGGCAATCGTGCCGGAGCGGCTATAGTCAAACTCGGGCGCCTTAAAGATGCCGGGGCGCACCGTTGCCATCTGAGGACGGTGGTTGGGGCAGATAATGGTGGCCATCAGGTTGCCGCCAAACGCCGGGCGCGTCTGCTGCAGCAGACTCGTCTCCGTATCCATCGAAAGCACCGTGCAATCGGCCGTAAGGCCCGTCTGCAAGCGCACGGCCACACCGGGCGCCAGCTCGCGACCAAAGGCGGTCGCGCCGTACAGAATGGCCTCGGGCTTGCGCTCGGCTACCAAATCGCAGATCAAGCGGGCGTAGACCTCCGCGTCGTTCTGGCGCAGGCGCTCGTCACGACAGACCAGAACTTCATCCGCACCGGCGCAAATCAGATGCTCCAGGTCCCCGAGTGAGCCCTCGGGGCTCATGCCGACCAGTGCCACCAGACGGCAGCCGCGGGCATCGGCAAGCTCGCGCCCCTTGCCCATGAGCTCGAAGGCCACGGATGCAACGGCATCGTGCTCGTCAGTCTGCACGAAGATCCAGATGTCTCGATATGCGTCAAGGTCTGCCGCGCCGGCGGCCTCGTCGCGCTCAATCGAGATGGCGTTGACGGGGCAGGCGTCGACGCACCCACCGCACAGGATACAGCCGTCGGTTACGCGGGCACAGCGATTGGGGCGCTCACCCTCCACCACAATGCCGCCCGAGGCGCAGGCGTGAACGCAGCGACCGCAGCCGATACAGGCTTCGCTATCGATAATCAGCCCGCTCATCTATGCCATCCCCTCGATAATCTTGGCAAGTTTTAACGCCTGCTCGGACGCCGTTCCCTCGACGGCCTCGCACGTTTGGTCACGGTCGGGCACAAACGAGCGCACGACCTGCGTCGGTGATCCGGCAAGGCCGCAACGCGAGGGGTCGGCGTTTACGTCGGCAGCGCTGGCCACGCGCACGTCTGCATCCTCGGCCGCGCGAATACCGGCAATACTCGGCATGCGCAGCTGGCCAATCTCCTTGGCAGTCGTCATCGCACACGGCATCTCCAGGTACACCGTCTCCTCGCCGGCATCGCAGCCGTGAACGAGCGCCAGCGAGCCACACGTCGTAAATCCCGCGCTCTGCACACAGCTCACGTCGGTCACGCAGGGGACCCCAAAGGCGCCGGCCAGCTCGGGGCCGATCTGGGCCGTATCGCCGTCCACTGCCATCTTGCCGCAGATGAGCAGGTCAAAGTCCTCATCGAGTGCCTCGATGCCGCATTTGAGGGCATAGGTGGTGGCTAGGGTATCGGCGCCCGCAAAGGCGCGATCGGTCAGCAGCAGCGCGTCGTCGGCACCGCGGGCGATGCAGTCGCGCAGCAGCAATTCGGTCGCGGGGATGCCCATCGACACCACCGTCACACGCACGTCCATGCCAAAGCCGATAAAGTCGTCCTTCAGCGCTAGCGCACATTCGAGGGCACTTGCATCGAAGGGATTAATGACCGCCTGCTTGCCATCACGCACGATAGTATTGGTCTTGGGGTCCATCTTGACCTCGGTGCTTCCGGGCACCGCCTTGACGCACACCACCATATGGAAATCACTCATCTTCACGCGCCCCCTTTCTGGACGAGTTCATCCAAGAGCTTCTCCGCAAACAGGTTGCCGCGACCCAGCTGGCCGGCAGGATCGAGCTGGAGTTTGAGGCGCGCCGACTCGACCATGGCCTCGTGGCCGTACATCGTCTCCAAGAAGCCCGCCTTGATCTTGCCGACGCCGTGTTCGGCAGAAACGGCACCGCCCATGGCCGTGACCTCGGAAGCCCACTGGGCAAAGAGCTCTCCACCACGACGGTAGTCTTGCGCATCGCGCGGCAGGATGTTCACATGCAGATGGTTGTTCCCGATGTGTCCCCAGGCAGCAGACTCAAGCCCGCTTTCGGCCAGCGTGCGGCGATAGAGGGCCACGACATCGGCAAGGCGTGCATTGGGCACCGACATATCCGATCCCAGCTTGGTAATGGTGGGGTCGGTGCGGCGACGCTCGTCAATGAGCATGTTGACGCTCTCGGGCACCGCGTGGCGGAAGAACCGCTGGCACTCGCGATCGACTTCGGTGCGGGCGACCCATGTCGCATCGTCGCGGCCGCCCGCAAACTCCAGCACCCATCCCAGGTGGTACAGCTCCTCGGTCGCCTGCGCCTCGTCATCGCAGTCGAGCTCCACGTAGACACAGACCTTTGCCTCGTCGTCGAGCGCCGGCAGCGAGGCAAACGCCGTCGACTGCTCGCACTGGCGACGCAGGATATCCAGGGCGCCAGCATCGAAGTACTCGATGGCAGCCGCATGGGACAGGACAGGGCGCACGGAATCGGTAAAGGACACCGCCTTGTCCTCGCTATCGAAAAAGCAACTCACACCCCAAACGACCGCAGGCGCCGCCTGCAGGGCAATCTCGAGCTCGGTGATAACGCCGAGCGTGCCGCACGCGCCGATAAAGAGGTCGATGGCGTCCATATCGTCCGCAACGAAATAGCCTGAGGCATTTTTTGTCTCGGGCATGGTATAGCCGGGAAGATCGAGCTCGAGCGTACGGCCCGCTGCCGTCACGAGCGGCAGGTGGCGGCCCTGGGTAAAAGCCTCGCCGCGCTGAAGCTCAAGCAAATCGCCATCAGCCAGTGCGACGTGGAGTCCCGTGATATGTGGGCGCATGGGGCCGTAAGCATAGCTGCGGGCGCCGGAGGCGTTGCATGCCGCCATGCCACCCAGACAGGCAGATGCCTCGGTGGGATCGGTGGGAAAGAACTGCTCGGGGGACTCTTGGAACTCCTCGTAGGCCTCAAGCGATGCCTGGTCCCAACCAGCGGTCGGCAGTACCTTCTTGCTCAGCTGCTTACGCAGCTCCGAGAGCACAACGCCCGGCTCCACGCGCAGCAGAAATTGGCCTTGTTCATCGCGGCGAAGGCCCAAGTAGCGATTCATACGGGAAGTATTGAGGATATGCCCACCGTGGGGCACGGCACCGGCGGCAAGGCCGGTTCGGGCGCCCTGAACCGTTACCGGGACACGCTCGGCATGGAGCGTTTCCAAAATGGCACGGACCTCGTCTTCCGTTGTCGGAAACGAGATGCTCGATGCTTCGCCCGATGCACGAGATTCATCGCGGCCATACTCTTCGAACTCATCGGTGAAGGGTTTAATGGTTGCAGACACGCGAACTCCCCCTTTAGCTAACTACAGTGTTTGCAGGGAGATGTTACCGCATCGTTTCGTCGACGTGTTCGAGACCGTCTCCATAATTGGCGATTTTTACGTTTGTGCAATTCGGCGAACGGCAAGGCTTCCTCGGCAGACGATGCTTTTGACACATATCGCCCCGCCGTCGCCGACCGCTCGATTGTCGCTCGAAAAAAGTTGAAGTAATTTTTTCCACCTTTTACCTGCGGAGATGTCAATCCGTCAAGCATTTGGTCAGAAATTGGTCAAGTAGCGGCTGATACGGTCGGCGTCGACAGCCAAAACCGATAGAAGTTTTGGCCCCAGAAGCAGGGAGGTTCCCATGGCATATTACTGGCCCCAGTACGGCGTCGCCATCGAGGTCGACGACGATCCCTATCTCCTGCCTTTCGACGAAGAGGCGTTCCCCGATACGGCGGTCTACCACGTCACCACCGATGTTATCTGCGACCCCGAGTCGTTCTCGGCGCTCGCCCACCACATCGCGCGTATCCACGACATCGAGCTCCCTCACGACTTTGACGAGCTCATCTACTCGCGCCGCCTGATGCTTCACATGCTCTTTGGAGCGGACCCGTCCACGTTCGCACGTGTCTACACCACCAAGGACGCCGCATGAGTGCGAAGAAGCCGCCCCGCCTCGCAGGACTGGGGCGTCGCAAGAAACTCGTCGTTGTCTGTCTGGCTATCGTCTGCGCCCTTGTCGCCGTAGGACTATACGCCTGGCAGTCGCAGCCCGTGCCCGAAGCGGGCGCCTCAGTCACGACGGCAGAGGGTAAATCGCGACAAGAAATCCAAGATGAGCTCGATGCCATCGTCCGCGACAACATGATGACGATTTCGGTCGCGCCGGTCGCTCAGCTACAGGAGGACGGCAAGCTGCGCGTCAACGTGCAAAACGTCCAAGACAATAAATTTCCCCAGCGATTCCGCGTCATCCAAAACGACGAGACCATGTACGAATCCGGTGTGGTCGAGACCGGCAAGACAATCGAGACGTGCCCCGCCGGCGACATCAAAGAAGGCGAGGCATACATCGAGATCCAGGCACTCGATGCCAAGACCCTCGACAGCCACGGCAATCCGACACGTGTCAAGGTACGGGTTGAGCAAGCCGAGAACTAGCTTTTTCGACCGACGCGGCACCGCACGCAATTCACCAGCATTCGTCCAATCATCGCGGGGACGGCCCGCGGCGAATAGAAAGGAACGACCATGGACATCACCAGGAACATGAGCGGAGCCGGAGCGCTCGTCGTGGGCGCAGGGCTCGCGCTCGCGCTCGCAATGGGCGCCGCCCCGACGCCAGCTATGGCAGCCGGGCGCGTTGGAACCACGAAAGTAATGGTCAGGACCGAGATCAACAACGTTGAGTTCAAAGTTCCGACGGTTATTCCCTTCGTCGCCAAGGCCGACGGCACGCTTCAGGGCCCCTCAGAAGACGCGACCACCATCGACAATCATTCGGCCTACGGCATCCATGTCACCAACATGAAGATCGACGCCATGAACACCTGGACCATTGCTGCCGACGCCAAGGCCGGAACCGCACAGAACTCCATCGACTTTAAGGTCGGCCCCGACGGCGCACTCCAGAACGCCAGCGCCGCAATGCAGGAGACGGGCCTCGATCTTTCCAAGAACGCAGCCTTCGACATGGGCTACCAGGGCATTGCCGGCGGCACGGACAAAATTAAGCTCAAGACAAGCGGAAACGTCGCCCGCGTCACGCGCGACATCTTCCGCGTAACCGGCGAAGGCGATCAGGTTGCAACGATCACCTGGACGGTCGAGCCCGGTGCGCACACGGCATAAGGCTATCGCCCTGGCCGCCACCGTCAGCATCCTAGCGTTTGGGCCAGCCATGGCCTTTGCCCAGCAAGAACAGGCACAGGCCGCCACGCAAGTGACGGTCGATCTCTCGGAGCTCGACCGCGGCGACCGCGAGGAACCGTTGGCGCAGACAGGCGACAGACGATGGCTCTTGGCAGTAGGTGCCACAGCAGCAGGCGCGGGGACCGCCGGCCTCGGTCTGCACATCAAACGCAGCCAGAAACAAAACATGGACAGGCCGCACTAAATTAGCTAAGGAGACCCCATGGCATCGAAGAACCTTTTGCCCGTCGTCGCACTCTGCGGCGCGCTCGCAACCGGAACGCCTGTCGCCGCTTGGGCGACTCCCGTCATGGCAGACTCCTTACCAGCAGCCCTAAGTTCCGCCCCAAATCCGTCGAGCACCATTGCGTGCAAGCGTTTTTCGATCGCACAGGCCGCGATCTCAACCTCGGGATGCCTTCGTCGTAATACGGACGGCTCGATAGTCGTGGATATCAAGCGTTCGAACAAGGCAAACGGCTCCCAGGCGGGGTGCGCCGTCTGCACGTGGCGCTCGGTTGTGCTCGATGCAGATGGCGATCCATGCAATTTAGAGCTGCGCATCGACATCGCTTCGGTCGATGACTCGGCGAACGGAGCGAAGGTCGCCTTCGACGGTGCGTTTTTCGAGAAAGGAGGCGGTATATGTCTGGGCTGCGCCGCCGCGAATGCAGACGATGTGCAGCCCACCCTCTCATTCACGGCATCGCTGCGGCTGACCAAGGCGGGCACCGATGCCATCGCGGCGGGAGAAGCATCCCTGCTGTTCTACGCCGCCAGTACCGAAGACACAGACATTCATTTCGAGAAGCCGGCCGGATCGCTCAGCCTTACGCGCGGGACGGAGGCAGGCCCTATTGCGATCGATACCCACACGCTAGGCAGGCAACGCATTCTTGCCGACCCGGCGCTTCTCGAGATGGAGTGGAACGGATCCGGAGCCGTCGGGATTGTCCCCTCCGCGCTTGACGCCAAGACGCTCCCCTCAAACGACGAACCCATCAACGCAACCATACAAGAAGAGAGCACGGACAAAGAAGCAGGTGCGGGCGACACGCCGTCGCCGACAAACAGCGTCCCAGCTTCTTTCGAAGCACCGAATGAGCCCGCTACCGGTCCAAACGATCCCGAGCTCGCGGACAGTCTGGGGCTTGCTGATCCTCAGGAGATCGATGAAGGTAACTGCTGCGTGTTTGCCGCCCTCGACCACACAGAGGTCATCGATGCTGCAAACATCGAAGTTGCCGCCGCCAATCAGCCCGTCCGCAAGTCGGCCATCATCGCATTTCCCGAATCCATCGAAGTCGTCTATTTGCCATCGGGCGAGGTCGTGGCCCCAACGCTGCTCACCTTGTTGGGCGCCAAGAATACTCGAAACGAAATTAAAAAGGTCACGGTTGTCGACCCTGCAACCACCGCTAAACTGCGTCTATACGCCGTTGCCCCAGACGGAGGCAAGACCTTGGAATTCGATGGCGACACACTTCTAGCCTGGCGACGTCTGGACATTATGCAAGACGTCTCGTATCAGATCGAACTCGAAGGGTTTGATCGTGCCCGCGATGCCAATATCATCGCCGCGGCTATTGAATCCCCGCAGCGGCTTATGACACTGCGCTTTGACTACTATCCCTATGTCCCGACAACCACCTGAGGCTTAAATGCCGCGCATCATTCCTAATACCACTTATATAACGTATTAGATGAGTCGCGATGTGCCTCGCATTTCGTTCTGCTACGATTGCCACGTTGACATCAATACAGGAGGGCTCATGCCGGGCTTGGGAACAATCATCAACGTTGCGCTTTTAGTTGCGGGCGGTCTTTTGGGATTAGCGGGCGGCCGCTTCATTACACCGCGCATCCAAGACACGCTCATGAAAGCATCGGGGCTGTGCGTCCTGTTTATCGGCCAGGGCGGCACCATGCAAAAGATGCTCGTCATCGATGGAAAGGCGCTGTC
Organism: uncultured Collinsella sp.; assembly: GCA_900542325.1. Lineage (GTDB taxonomy): Bacteria > Actinomycetota > Coriobacteriia > Coriobacteriales > Coriobacteriaceae > Collinsella. The sequence continues at coordinate 40,902 of UQMY01000008.1, forward strand.
GACCACCGGTACCACCATGCTCATCGTCTCATTTGCGCTCGGTTCGCTCATCGGCGAGGCCGTCAACTTGGAAGCCGCCATCGAGAACCTTGGCGAATGGCTCAAGCGCAAGACTGGCAGTGAGGGCGATAACGAGTTCACCAACGCTTTTGTCTCGACTTCACTCACCGTGTGTATCGGTGCCATGGCCGTTGTGGGATCGATCCAGGACGGCCTGCTCGGCGACTGGTCAACGCTTGCTCTCAAGGGCGCACTGGACTGCATCATCGTCTGCACCATGACGGCCTCGCTTGGCCGCGGCTGCATCTTCTCCGCCCTGCCCGTCGCCGTGTTCCAGGGGACGATCACGCTGTTTGCCGGCGCACTCTCCCCCATCATGACCACGGCAGCCCTCGACAGCCTTTCGCTCGTAGGCTCCATGCTCATCTTCTGCGTCGGCGTCAACCTCATCCGTCCTCAGACCTTCCGCACGGCCAATATGCTCCCCTCCGTCGTCATCGCCGTCATCTACGCCCTCCTGTTCTAAATCTATCTACGCAGCAGTATCTCGAACACCTGTTTGATGCTGTGCTATGATATGAGGTCACCGAAGCTGCGTTAGGAGAGGAGAAGCGGTGGCCGACCAGGACATCAAGATGCTCATCGAGCGCATTATGGCCGAGGCCCGGACCCATCAGTCCGCCCGCTTCTCAAACGAAGTCTACGCAGACGAGCCGATTCTCAAGACCGGCCGCCAGATGCAGAACTTCCTTCCCGACCAGTACCGCAAAATGCGTGAGATATCGCGTTGGCAAGAAGACCCCAAGGGCGGCGCGGGGCGTTGGCTTTCGGAAGCCGAGCTTTTCTACCGCCAAGGCCTGCTGATGGCCAACTTTGAGGACGACTGCCCTTACAACGGCACCTTTAAGTCGTACTTTCCCACCTACAATGCCATGAGCGATCGACAGTTGCGCGGCTACTTTACCTGGCGTGCCCAAGTGCGCCGCGGAACCGTCGAGGAAACGTCTACGTCCTTTGCCTTTCTGTATCTCTATGAGCTGATTTGCGGCATTGGCGTAGATAATCCGCTCGATGGTTTTAACAAGATCAAGGCCTTTTGGGATGCCTACCGCGCCTTTGAGCCCGGCATCGACCGGTTTGCGCGCGTGTGGCTGCAGGATTACGCCGTGTTCCACGGGCTCGACCCCAAGCTGCTTCGCGACTCTAAAACCGTCATGTTCGATAACGCCCTTATCGAGCTGCGGCGCGCGGCACGAGACCTTGTACCAGCACCGGCACCGTCCGGCCAGACCCCTAAGCGTCGCAAAATCTCCGTGCCCACGCTCCCCCTTCCGCCCGATGAGGTGCGCGAGGAACGACTCATGGCCGCCATCAACGCCCTCTCCACGTACAACCTAAGTAACTCGCGGCTCGACCGCAGCCACCACCGCGATCTGCGACACGTGGCATGCGCCGTGTATGTCCGCATGGCGCGCTACTATGACACGCACCGAAAGACCGGCATCGTGGCGAGTTTATTTGGGGAGGAGACGGCCATGCCCTACACCATGTTTGCCTCGGCCGTATTCTTTGCGCCCGAGCGCCACGAGGACTGTGAATACCGTCTGGATCCTATCCATATCTACCGTTGCCAAAACGGCTTTTGGGAATGCATGCGTATCCATGGTAATAGGCAAAAGAGCGGCAAGCTCGGTGAAATGATGCGCGCCTGCGACCAACGCCTGCGCCTGACGTTGGACCCCGCCCATCCCCTTAAGGAAGAAAAGGTCCCCAAATATCTGGCCAAGATTATCGATGACGAGATTGTGGCATGGCTTTCGTGGGACGCCGCACACCAGCCCGTCAAGATCGATATCGATCTGAGTCAGCTGGGGCACATTCGGAACGCCGCTGCGCAAACGCGCGAAGCGCTTTTGATCGATGAGGAACGCGAGGACAGCGCGTCCGCAGAAGCCGAGGCAGCGGACTCAGGGCAACCGGAAGCCGAGCCCGTAGCCGACGCGATGGTCGAGGCGGTCGCGGCGGCCGCAGGGCAGGACGAGTCCGACGAGCCGACCATATCCACCGAACAGTTTGGTGTCGTGGCACCGCTTCTCGCGCCGACGCCCGCGTTCGCAGCTGCTACGCCCGCTGACGCCACAAACGAACTCGCGCCCGCCGCAGACGCCTATCTCCGCGCGCTGCTCGAGCACAACGCAGTACAGGCGGAATCGGCGGTAGTGCAATCGGAGCAGAGCGAGGACATGCTCGTCGATACCATCAACGAGGCGCTCTTTGACCTGGTGGGCGACACCGTAATTGAATTTAGCGCGGCAGGGCCGCAGATTATCGAGGACTACGAAGCAGACGTGAGAGGATACCTAGACCATGAGTGATACCGCATCCGCAGCACCTCGCGTGCCCAAGCGCGTCGCTGCCGTCATTCTCAACTCGCTCAAGGGCGGCGTGGTCCCGCGCATCGGCCTTCCTTACATCACCGTAGGGCGCGAGGTCGAGATCCGCGCCCTGCTCACCGATCTGAGTCTCATCGCCGACGGTGGCGCGAGCTTCCGCTTTCTGGTCGGTCGTTACGGCGCCGGCAAGAGCTTTTTGCTCCAGACCATCCGCACGCACGCCATGGGCGAGGGATTCGTCGTCGCTGATGCCGACCTGTCGCCCGAGCGCCGCCTGCAGGGCGGTCAGGGACAGGGCCTTGCCACCTACCGCGAGCTCATCCGCAATATATCGACCAAGACGCGCCCCGAGGGCGGTGCGCTCAACCTTATCCTGGATCGCTGGGTCGCCTCGTGTGCCGATGCCGACGAGCCTGCCGTCAATGCCCAACTGGCGCCGCTCGAGGAAATGGTCCACGGCTTTGACTTCACCCGCATGCTCCGCCGCTACCGCGCGGCCGTATCCGAGGGCGACGAAGAAGCTATGAGCCGCGTGACCAAATGGATCCGCGGCGAATACCGCACCAAGAGCGAGGCTCGCGCCGAACTGGGGTCCTCAACCATCATCAGCGACGATGACTGGTACGACTACGTCAAACTCATTGCGCGCTTTTTGGTCTGCAGCGGCTACAAGGGCATGCTGGTGCTCATCGACGAGCTCGTGAATCTGTATAAGATTCCCAACGCCATCACGCGCCAATACAACTACGAGAAGATCCTGACCATGTACAACGACACGCTCCAGGGCAAGGCGCAGTACTTGGGCATGATCATGGGCGGCACGCCAACCTCCATCGATGACCGCCGCCGTGGCGTGTTCTCCTACGAGGCCCTGCGCAGCCGACTCGCTCAAGGCCGCTTTGCACGCGAGGATCTTAAGGACATGCTCGCGCCCATCATCCGCCTGCAACCACTCACCTACGAGGAGTTGCTGGTGCTGATCGAAAAACTCATGCAGATCCATGCTGGCTACTTTGGCTGGACGCCCACGCTTACCGAGAACGACTTGGTAGACTTCCTCAAGATTGAGTTTGGCCGCGTGGGAGCCGATACGCACTTGACGCCGCGTGAGGTCATCCGTGACTTTATCGAGCTGCTCGATATCCTGTGTCAGAATCCCGATGCACATGTGGCCGAGCTGCTGCAAAGCGTCGGCGGCGACGCGCTGGCGCCGGCAGCCGCAACAGGCGACACCGGCACCGCAGGCGGCGACCGCAACTTCGCCGAGTTCACCATCTAACCTACCAAAAAGGGACAGGTTTATTTTGGCAGGTTTTATCTGGGCAAACGTTGAAGCAGTAATGCAGCAAGCCGTTGCCAGCCGCGTTGAGAGATTCGTTGTTGAAAGGAGGTCCCGTGAACGCCTTTGACCGCTACGCCCCGTTTATCCAAGACTTCATCTACTCCCACGATTGGGAGAGCTTGCGCTCTATCCAGGTTGCGGCGGCAGATTCCATCTTCAACACACAGGACAATGTGCTCCTGACGGCATCCACGGCTTCCGGCAAAACCGAGGCAGCCTTCTTTCCCATCCTGACCGAGTTTTGGGAGAACCCGCCCGCAAGCGTGGGCGCCCTCTACATTGGCCCCCTCAAGGCGCTCATCAACGACCAATTCGTCCGCCTCAACGACCTGTGCGAAGAAGCCGATATCCCCGTCTGGCACTGGCATGGCGATGTCTCGCAATCACACAAGGCCAAACTCATCAAAAAACCGAGCGGCATCCTACAGATTACGCCCGAGTCGCTCGAGGCGCTCCTGATCCATAAGCACATGGCGATCCCTCGTATGTTTTGCGACCTGCGCTATGTGGTTATCGACGAAGTCCATTCGCTCATGCGCGGCGACCGCGGCGGGCAGACGCTCTGTCTTATCGAGCGCCTCTCACGCATGGCAGGCGTGCAGCCCCGCCGCATTGGCCTTTCGGCCACCATCGGCGACCCCGAGCGCACGGGCGCCTTTCTCTCGCAGGGAACGGGGCGCGGCTGCGTTATCCCCCGCTTTGAGGAACCGCGCCGCGTGTGGCGCATCTCCATGGAGCACTTCTACAACTCGGGCCCCCAGGCTCAGCAACGAGGATTCGTAGGCACAGGTCCACAAGAAGCCGAGGTGCTTGCTTGCGAGCGTATTGAGACGGCGGCGCCCGCGGCGCTGCCCGCATCCGGACAAGACATGTGCCACAGCGGACAGCTTACACGGGAAGAACACCGTCAACGTCGTGAGCAGGCGCGGGGCAAGGCCGCTCCCAAAGACCGTCGCACTTCCTCGGCCCCCGAGGGCGAAGTCGATATCCCGCGAGCGACCGAGCAGGCGCTTCTCAACCCCACCGACACGGCGCCCGACAACGCCGACCCCGGCATGGGCTATATCTTTGAGCATACGCGCGGCCGCAAATGCCTGGTCTTTGCCAACTCGCGCGAGGAGGCAGAGGCCGTGTGCTCCATGCTGCGCAGCTACTGCGAGAGCCGGCACGAGCCCGACCGTTTTCTCATCCATCACGGCAATCTTTCGGCATCGCTACGCGAGACGGCCGAGGAGCTCATGCGCGACGAGGAGCAGACGCAGACAACCGTCACCACCTCTACGCTGGAGCTCGGTATCGATATCGGCCGCTTGGAGCGCGCCTTCCAGATTGACGCGCCGTTTACCGTCAGCTCCTTTTTGCAGCGCATGGGGCGCACGGGCCGTCGCGATCTTCCGCCCGAGATGTGGTTTGTCATGCGCGAGGAAGAGCCCGAGCCGCGCACGATGATGCCCGAAACCATTCCCTGGAAGCTCCTGCAGGGTATCGCGCTCGTACAACTCTATCGCGAGGAAAAGTGGGTCGAGCCACCCGAGCTCGATCGTCTCCCCTACAGCCTGCTCTATCACCAGACTATGTCGACCCTCGCCAGCACCGGCGAGCTCACGCCGGCCGAACTTGCCCAGCGCGTGCTCACGCTCAGCTATTTCCACCGTGTCTCGGCAGACGATTACCGTGTGCTGCTACGTCACCTCATTAAGATCGACCATATCCAGGTCACCGAAGGTGGCGGGCTCATCGTGGGTCTCGCGGGCGAGCGCATCATCAACAACTTTAAGTTCTACGCCGTGTTCCAGGAAAACGAGGAGTTTACCGTCCGGAGCGAATCGGCCGAGCTGGGCACGATCGTTAATCCGCCCCCGCCCGGTGAGCGCATCGCCATCGCCGGACACTGCTGGATTGTCGAGGAAGTGGACTGGAAGCGCCACACTGTCTTTGCCACGCAGGTCAAGGGCCGGGTGCCGGCCTACTTTGGCGACTGCCCCGGCGACATTAACACGCATGTGCTCGAGCGCATGCGCAAGGCGCTCAACGAGCACGCGACATATCCGTACCTTATGGGTAACGCACGGGCCCGCTTGGCGCAGGCTCGTCATACCGCCGAGATTTCGGGGGCGGGAACCAAGCCGCTCATTAACCTGGGCGGCGATACCTGGGTGCTCTTCCCCTGGCTGGGCAGCTACGCCTTTTTGGCGCTCGAGCGCATGCTCAAGATTAAATGTGCCGCGGAGCTGGGCCTTCGCGGGCTCGATCCGTCACGCCCGTACTTTATGCAGTTTAAGATGAAGGCCGATGAGGAGACGTTCTTTGAGGTGCTCGCCGCCGAGGCCGAGAAGGACTTCGATCCCATCGAGCTCGTCTATCCTGGCGAGGTGCCTTACTTTGACCGCTACGACGAGTTTGTTCCCGAAGAGCTCGTGCGCAAGGGCTTTGCCGAAGGTGTGCTCGACATAGAGGGCATGAAGCAGCGCGTTCTCGGCTGGCGCGACCACGCCTAAGACCAGTCTATTTTGGGACGGGGAGACTTACTTGTCGTGAAGGACGGTGCCGAGGAAGTCGGTGTCGAAGGGCACGGCTTCGGCAAAGGCGTAGTCGCCGTCGCTGGCGATGAGCAGGTAGTTCTCCTCGCCACCGAACTCCGCGTCGCCGCAGGGAACCACCCAAGCGTGGCCAAACACCTCGAGCACCGTGGCAACGCAATCGCGTAGAAACGTCACGTCGCTCCCCTCGTTCGCGCTCACGATATTGGCGACATAGATACCGCCGGGGTTCAGGCTGCCCCGCACCAAACGCAGCGCCTCAACCGTTGCCAGCTCGCGCACGGGCTCGGCACCACCAAAGCAATCGCTCGCGACCACATCGTAGCGACAATGACCCACGCTCGTCACGCCCAGATACGAACGAGCCTCGGCGGTAATCACGCGCAAGCGGTCGCCCACCATACGCTCCAGCTCGTTCAGATAGAACCAACGACGCGCCAGACGCGTAATCTCGGCATCGTACTCAAGGACGTCCATGCGCAGGCCCTCGCGCGACATCAGCGCGAACTTGGGATAGGCAAACCCGCCGCCGCCCAGCATAAGCACGTGATCGATGCCATGACCATACGCATCGCGCATGGCGTCCTCAGCCTCAAACACATCGTCAAACGCACGACAGTATGCAAAGACGGGCTCTGCCCAACGCTCGCCAACGTAGGTCGCACTTTGGTAGACGCCGCCTTGCACCAACACGCGGACTTCGTCGCCGCTCTCATCGTGCACGCGCTTCACACGCGCCAACCCATTGCGGGTCCTCGCGACCTGCAGACAGGCAGCGCGAACAGCGACGGCGGCCGCACCGAGCGCCGCGGCTCCCAGAGCAACGCCGGCAACGACGCCAGCAGAAACACTCGGCTTGTTCATCTAGAGCTCCTTTTGCAGATAGAGTCCATGGTCGTAAAAACCCAGATGGCGATAGTACTCGCGCGTACCGATCGCGCTGATCACGTTGATGTGCGAATACCCCGCGTCCCGAGCAATATGGCATGCACGCTCCACCAGCAACCGCCCCAGCCCATGGTGCTGGGCCGCCTGGCTTTGATCCCCCACGCGCGCCGCCATGCCATACACGTGCACCTCGCGAATCATCGCCTCGTCCGGCATCGTCGGCAGCTCGTCCGCGTGCGCGGCAACAAACGAATGGTCGGGCAACGACAACCGCAAAAAACCCGCGATCTTGCCCTGCGGCGTCACCCACTGCAAAAAGCGCTCATAAGTCACCGGCGTCTCGTACGCCACTTCCTCATCGAGAGACAGCTCATCCAAGTCGGCACCCGCGGTACCGATCTCGCGATAGCGAATCTCGCGCACCGCCGCGCCTTCTCCGCGAGCCGCCAAGCGGTTCTCGACGAGTTGACGCAGGTTGGGCTTCTTGTTGCCCACCATGATGTCATCGGAACTAAAATCGCGGATCATGCGGCTGATACGGCAGAACGACGGCGTCACCACGATGTCGTCGGCCAGCACGTCGAGCAGCTCTTCCTCGGTATAGGGGCGCCACTCGCCGCGCTCGTAACAGCCCACCAGACGCGAGCCCTCGATGAGTGCGCACGGGTAGACCTTGACCTCGTCGGGCATAAAGGCCCCCTCGGTCATAAAGCGCTCGTAGTCGCGCTTGTCCCCCTCGGGCGTGGCGCCGAGCAAGTTGAGCATAAAGTGCGCGTGGATCTTAAAACCAAACAGGCGCGCGAGCGAAAACGCTCGCTCGATCTGTGCCACCGAAATACGGCGTTCGTTGATGTCGAGTAGGTGCTGGTCGAGACTCTGGATGCCCATCTGAATCTTGGTGCAGCCCAGGCGGCGAACGAGCGTAAGCGCTTGCGGCGTCACGGCATCGGGGCGCGTCTCGATAACGAGCCCCACCACGCGATGCTTCGCCGTCTCGTTGATGCGCTGCAGGCGCTCAAGCTCCTCCATCGTCGCCGTCTGCCACTCGGCAACCTCGCCCCACGGCGTACCGGGGCCGTACAGACGACGCACCGCGCGGTTGTAGCCGCCCACGGCGGCATCCACACGCTCCTGCTCGTCGGCAACGCCGGCAGTAAGCTCGGCCTCGTCTGTCGCAATGCCGGCGGCCCGATAGCGCTCGCGACGCTCCGCCACTACCGACGGAAGAGCATCGGCGGGAGCATCATCGAGCAGGCGCCCTGCCTCGGCACGACTGATACCCGGACGCGCCAGCATGGGATTGGCCGCCACGCCGGCCACGGCATCGTCATTGAGCGCACGGAAAAGCTCCGACATAAACCATGTCTGATAGCCTTCCGGATAGTCGCTCCAGGTGCCACCGAGCACGATGAGCTCGATCTTATCGGTCGCATGCCCCATCTGCGAAAGCGCGGTCAGACGAGCACTCACCTGCAGGTACGGGTCGAAGCAGTTTTGCTCCGCACGGGCGCACGCCGGCTCGTCGTGCAGATAGCTTTTGGGCATTCGCAGATCGCTGGGGCAAAACAGGCAATCGCCCGAGCAAGGCCAGGACTTGGTGATGACGGTAATGGTCGCCACGCCCGAAGCCGTTCGGCGCGGCTTCATGCGCAGTACCTGCAGCAGTTGACGCTCCAGCTCGGCATCGACATTCCACCCAGCCCAACGAGTCGGCTCCTCGCGTTTAACCCGCTGGTAGAACGGCAGCAGACGGCGCTTGGCCAGGTCGCGTTTGTCGGCACCCTCGCGGCGCGCCTCGGTATGTATCAGTTTGACGAGCGCCTTGTCGTCAACGGTCTCGCCGCGACGCAGGGCCTCGAGTATGTTCAAGATAATCTGTTCCATGCCCCCATTGTAAAGGCAAAGGCGCCGGAGCCCGTCACGGCTCCGGCGCCTACATCAAACAGCACGTATAAGCATTTATGTTTGCGGACTTAGCCCGCCGTCGTCATTCCGGATTGAACGACATGTCACCCGAACCAACCGCAAAGCGATACGTGGCGGACTTATCGCCATTCTCGAACTCGAGGCTCGAAATCGCCTCGTCGTCGTAGCTATCCGGAAGGAAATCGCTCTCGAAGTCACCGCTACCCAGAGTAAGGCTCGCCTTAAAGCCCGTAGAGTTCGGAACCATCATCTCCACATCGCCCGAGCCCACGGTAACATCCATCGAGTTCGCGGGGGCCTGATTCAGGTCAAACGTCACATCGCCCGAACCGACCTCGGCGCTGAGCGCATCAGTCACGCCGCCCGCAAACTTTACATCTCCCGAGTCCAGGAAAAGATCGAAGCCATCGCAGATGATGCCGGCGATCTGCAGATCACCCGAACGTACGTGCGCGTTAACTCCCTTCAGATGTTCGGCAACACGGCGCGGCAGCTCAACCGTAACCGTGCGGTCGATTGCCTTACCGTCATCACTTCTAAACTGGGAAATCTTGAGTGCCGAGTCTTTGACGGATGCGATATTTTGCGTCGCGGCCTTGGAGGCATCCATACCCTTGGCAACACGCCCCCGCTCGATAACGCGAGCCTTGTTGCCATCAACAACCTTGACGTCCACCGAAGCCGCATTGATATCGAAATCGAGGTAGCGGAACATATCGGCATCAAAAGTCGTACTCGAAAGCTGCTGAGGCTGAGCGGAATACTTACCGCCATCGTTCAAAACATCGGCGTCAACCGCATCGTCCATACCGGACAAGCCGGATGCAATATTGCCGAGATCCCACGGACCATCAAAATGAATCAATGTCCGCGAAGCGCCAAAGACAAGCCCAACAATAAGCACAAACGCTCCGATGCCAACGCCCAGACGCACCTTAGATTCATGCGAGAGTTTCATTATTCATCACCTTCTTTGGCGCTCGGATCAGCGGGGGTCGCGGTAGCCACGTCAGCATCAGGTTCCGCAGAAGTATCCTTCCCCTGGGCCTTGATCGCAACCGGTGCCGGACCAACCTGAATATCCCCGCGCGCCCAATCGCCATCGAGCGCACGCGCCACCCAGTGATAGATGGGGATCGTAAAGAAGATCAGCGCGGCAAAGGGGCCGGCACCAAACGGGAACATCAGCAAAAAGAACAGCAGCCAGCACACAGCCCAATATGGGAACGACTGAAACGGACCCTTCACCGGAGTCGAGCCAACCGCACCGCCACTCGTCGCCTGCGCCGTAGCGGCATTGGCGGCCTGCGCGCTCCAACTTGCCGCTTGCGCCGCCTTGGCCGCAGCGTCACTTGCCTGCGTTGCCGCCTCGGTAGCGCGTGCCGCCGCCTCGTGGGTGCGGGCACGCTCTGCCGCCTCGGCTTCGCGCTGACGGGCGCGGTCCTCGTTCTCAAACTCGATATCGTCCTCGATCTCGTCGCTCGGATTGAGCAGCTCATCCAGACTCACACCATAGAGCTTGGCGAGCGAAATCAGGTTCTCGGTATCGGGCGAGCTCTCCGCGCGCTCCCATTTACTGACTGCTTGGCGTGACAGTCCCAGCTTTCGCGCCAATCCTTCTTGGCTAAAGCCCTTGCTGCGGCGAAGGTCGGCGAGCCGCTGAGCAGTTTCTACATTCATGGTTCCTCCTATGCGATGCCAGCCGTGCCGCCGGACCGTTTTTGTTCTTAAGGCGCCTTGCACAGTTAAAAATCTATCCGCCACTGCCAAAATCATGCCACCTATTCTAGTGAGATTTTTGACAACCGGCGGTTGCGGGCACATATGAGCTGCGGAAATGTGTCCAAACAAAGCAATGACCCACAGCTCGGTTGTCCCCGTTGCGGCGTTAACGGTAGTATGGTCGTACTGTTTATTCCGCACCGCCATCGGAGGGAGTTCCGCGCCGTGAACCGCGATTTCGCATCATCGCTCATCCAGCTCAACAATACGTTCTATCGCGAGCACTCCGCTTCCTTTTCCGATACGCGCCAAGCCCCGTGGCCCGGCTGGGTGCGCACCATGGACATCGCGCTTGAGCAGCTCGATGTGGCCACGATCGAGCATCCCGTCCGCGTCTTCGACCTTGCCTGCGGCAATATGCGATTCGAGAACTTTGCCGCCGGCGGGGCACTTGCCGCCAAGGGCGTCGACGGCGCAAACCCCTCGGCAGATGCCAGCTGCCCGTTTGAGTTCTATGGTGTCGACTCGTGCCAAGATCTGGCAATAGACGCCCACGGCCACGCCCTGCGCATTCCCAACCTGCACTTCCAGGAACTCGATGCGCTCGACGCCCTCATGAAGCTCAACCCCGCCGAGACGCCCGATGTGCTTTTCGATGCCCCGCTCGCCGATATCTCGGTCTGCTTTGGCTTTATGCACCACGTGCCGTCATGCGAGTACCGCGTGCGCGTGCTCGACGCCCTGGTGCGCCAGACGCGCCCGGGCGGCATCATCGCTATCAGCTTTTGGGAGTTTATGAACGACGAGCGCATGGCGCGCAAGGCCGTTCGCGCCGAGGCCCGCGCCGAGCTCGCACCACCGTTTGAGGGATACGATTCCGCACAGTTCGAGGCCGGCGATCACCTCATCGGCTGGCAAAACGACCGCCACGCCTACCGCTATTGCCATCACTTTGACGATCAGCAGATCACCGACCTGGTGCGCGGCGTCCGTACGTTCTACAAAAGCGGCGAGGTCCCCGTGCGCGAGCTCGAGCGTTTCCACGCCGATGGCCGTAGCGGCGAGCTCAACCGCTATGTAATCCTCAAGCGCCTGTAGGCATCGACGACTCGCCGCCGGGCCGCGCCGCAACGTTCGGGCAAACTATGCCCACCCCTTTTTCAACCCATTGATGGAACGCGCAGCCATGCGTTCCATACTTATGACCAAGGAGCCTCATGGGAGCCGTCCACGTTCGCACGCCTAAGAACTTTGTGCTCGAGGAGCGCCTGGAGCGCTACGCCGATGCAATTGAGACGAACCCCGAGGCCTATGCCGGGAATTGGCGCGAAGCCTGCGCGCCAGCCGGCGGCGCACCCTTCACCCGCCTTCATCTGGGTCTGGGCTGCGGCAAAGGCACCTATCTGGTTGAGCAAGCTCGCCGTGAGCCCGACACGCTCTTTATCGGTATGGACCAGGAGCCCATCTGCATCGCCTATGCCGCACAGAAAATCTGCGAGCAGGGGCTGTCCAACGCACTCGTCCTGCCCCGAGGTGCCGCATCGCTGCCGCAGCTATTTGCCGCAGGCGAGCTCGATGCCATCACCATCAACTTTCCCACGCCGCAGCCCAAGGCCAAGTACGCCAAAAAGCGGCTCGTCCATGTCGACCATCTGATGCCCTACCGCCCGCTCTTTGCAGCCGGCGCCACCGTCACGCTGCGCACCGACAGCAAGCCGCTGCGCGACTACGCCTTGGGGCAGTTTGCTGCGGCCGGCTACGACACGCTTTGGGTAAGCGACGACGTCCGCCGCGACCATCCCAAGCACCCCGAGACCGAATACGAGCGCCGCACGCGCGAGATGGGCGCCGTCGTCTATGGCATTTGCGCCACACCTGGCGCGCAACCCAGTGACGATGTGCTCACGGCGGGGCGCATGCAGGAGCAAAGTCTTGCCTGCTACCTACCCGACGACCTCAATGAGCTCACGTACGTGCCCCTGGGCATGGAAGAGGCCGTCGAGAACTTTAAAAACCGCGCCCGCAAAGGCAAAAAGCGCCTGCCGCAGGAGTCCTAGGGGCTTTTGACAGTCGCTGCGCCGGTAACCAAACGCAAATAGGTGCCGTCGAACGGCCCTCAAACCTAAGTGAGTAGACTTTTTGGCAATAGCCAAGCACAACCCGCATAGCGAAAACTAAAACCGCAGGTAGATCGCTTGCGCAAAAGTCGCGTGCTCGCGATATCGCAAAAAGTCTACTCACTTAGTCTGCGGCCGCCCCAAACAGCTGGGCAGAACGCCCATTTCCTGCATTTTCCCGCGCGCTGGCACCTCGCGCCGACGCTACGCCATAATGGATGGCGGACAAACGCGAGAGAAAGTTAACCACATGACGCAAAGCACGACAGATACCGCCGCCAGCACCGTCTCCGGCGCCGGCGCTGCCAGCTCATTCTCGGGCGGCACGGGAACCGAGGCCGAGTTCGGCTCGCTCGGCGCGCTCTCCCCCACCTGGTGGGAGCCCGAAGACGGCAGTGAGCCCGAACCGTGGCTCACGCCCGATCAGGCCTTCGAACGCTTCTTTGAATGGACGAGCGACCGCGGCATCGAGCTGTGGGATCACCAAGAAGAGGCCCTCATGGACCTGGCTGCCGGCGATCACGTCATTTTGGGCACACCGACCGGATCGGGCAAATCGCTCGTCGCGCTGGGCATGCTCTTTATGGGCATGGCGCAGGGCAAGCGCTGCTATTACACGGCTCCCATCAAGGCCTTGGTCAGCGAAAAGTTCTTCGACCTGGTGCAGGTACTCGGCCGCGATAACGTCGGCATGATCACCGGCGATACGCATATCAATACCAAAGCGCCCGTCATCTGCTGCACGGCCGAAATCCTTGCCAACGATGCGCTGCGCGAGGGCGAGGACGCCGACGTGGGCTGCGTGGCCATGGACGAGTTCCACTACTTTGCCGACCCCGATCGCGGCTGGGCCTGGCAGGTGCCGCTGCTCACCCTGCCTCACACGCAATTCATGCTCATGAGCGCCACGCTCGGCGATGTCACCGCGATCGCCGCCTCACTCGAGGAGCACACCGGCGCCGCGTGCGATCTGGTCGTCGATGCCCCACGCCCCGTGCCGCTGAGCTACGACTACGTGACGACCTCCCTCGAGGGCACGGTCGAGCTCGCAATGCGCCGCGGCGAGGCCCCGCTCTACATCGTGCACTTTAGCCAGGACGCCGCACTTGCGACGGCGCAATCCCTCGCCAACTTTGGTATTGCCAGCAAGGAGCAGCGTGGGGCCATCAAGGAGGCGGCCAAGGGCACGAGCTTCTCGACGGCCTTTGGCAAGATTCTTAAGCGCTTGCTCGGATGCGGCGTCGGCGTGCACCACGCCGGTATGCTGCCGCGCTATCGCCTACTGGTCGAGCGCCTGGCGCAGCAGGGCCTACTGCCCGTCATTTGCGGCACCGACACACTCGGCGTCGGCATTAACGTGCCCATCCACACCGTGGTCCTCACCGCGCTCACCAAGTTCGACGGCTACAAGATGCGTCGCCTGCGCGCCCGTGAGTTCCATCAGATCGCTGGTCGTGCCGGTCGCTCGGGCTTTGACACCGAGGGCATGGTCATCGCCGAGGCCCCGGAGCACGAGATCGAGAACGCCAAGCTCATGGCCAAGGCGGGCGACGACCCCAAGAAGCTCCGCAAGATTAAAAAGAAGAAGGCCCCCGAGGGCTTTGTCACCTGGAACAAGCAGACCTTTGAGCGCCTGATCGAGACGCAGCCCGAAACGCTCAAGCCGCGCCTTCGCATCACACACTCCATGGTGATTAGCGTGGTCGAGCAGGGCGGCGACGCCCGCGCCCGCGTGCACGACCTTATCGAGACAAGCCTGCAAACGCCCGAGGAAAAGGCGAAGCTCGAGGTTCGTGCCGACGAGATCTTCGCCACGCTCATCGACTCCGGCGTCGTCGTGCGCACCGAGGTGCCGCCCGCACCCGACGCTCCGGCTGACGCCGCGCCGGACATCGACTACGCGCTGACGGTCGACTTGCCCGAGGACTTTGCGCTCGACCAGCCGCTCTCGCCGTTTTTGCTTGCCGCGCTGGAGCTGCTCGACCCCGAGAGTGAGACCTATACCATGGACCTCATCAGCATGGTCGAGGCCACGCTCGAGGACCCCAAACAGGTGCTCCGCGCCCAGGAGCGTGCCGCGCGCGACCGCGCCATGGCCGAGATGAAGGCCGACGGCATCGAGTATGAGGAGCGTCTGGAGCGCATTCAAGACGTCACGTACGAAAAGCCGCTCGAGGACTTGCTCGATGCCGCCTTCGACAAGTACTGCCAGGAAGTACCCTGGGCCAACGACTACCAGCTCTCGCCCAAGAGCGTCCTGCGCGACATGCTGGAGAGCGCGAGCGATTTTAAGGGCTACATTCAAAAGCTCGGCATCGCCCGCTCCGAGGGCATTTTGCTGCGCTACCTAGCCGAGGCCTACCGTTCGCTCGACCGCACCGTGCCCATTGAGAAGCGCGACGAGCGCCTGCGTGACATTATCTCGTGGCTCGGCTTTGTGGTGCGCTCGGTGGACTCGAGCCTGGTGGACGAGTGGGAGAACGCCGGCAACCCGGCAGCCCTCGATGCCGCGCCGCCGCAGGGCATCGACGAGGTCGTTGCGGACCGTCGCGGCTGCACGCTGTTGGTGCGCAACGCGCTCTTCCGCCGCGTGACCCTTGCCGCCCGCGAGCATACGCGCGACCTAGGCGAGCTCGACGACGGCTGGGGCATGAGCGAGGTCCGCTGGCAAAAAGCGCTCGATGCCTACCACGAGCAGCACGAGGAAATCCTCACCGACGGAGACGCGCGCTCCTCTGCTATGTTCTCGATCGACGAGTCCGACGAGAAGGCGCTCCACGTGTGGCACGTGCACCAGATTTTTGCCGACGAGGACGGCGACCACGACTTTGGCATCATGGGCGATGTCGATCTGGACGCCACGCAAGACGGTGGCGAGGTCATCTTCAAGAACTACCGCGTCGGTTTTATCGAGGATTTGCTCGAGGATTAGCCAAGCATATTGGGACGAAACGAAGCGGGGCTGTTGGCAACATCGCCAGCA
Source organism: uncultured Collinsella sp. (assembly GCA_900542325.1). Classification (GTDB taxonomy): domain Bacteria; phylum Actinomycetota; class Coriobacteriia; order Coriobacteriales; family Coriobacteriaceae; genus Collinsella. The sequence continues at coordinate 56,813 of UQMY01000008.1, forward strand.
GCCCCGCTTTTTCACTATCCGCTATGCCTTACTCGGCATCCTCGACCTCATACGAATCCGCCTCGGCTGGCTCCTCGTTTGTCTCTGGCGCAGCCTCGCGCGCCTCGTCAAACGCTGCCTTCATGGTCTTGTTGCCCCATGTGAGCTTGCGAATGGTAAGCTCATCGGCCTTGTTGTGGGCCAAGCGTAGGTTCTCGGTGCTGCGGCGCAAGTCGTCCTTGGTCTTCTCGAGCTGCTTAATGGCGGCATCGATCTCCTTGATTGCCGACTCGAATTGCTTGCTCGCCAGGTTGTAGTTGCGCGAGAAGCCATCCTTGAACTTCTCCATCTTGGCTTCGAAGTTCGTGACATCGATATTCAGCTGTTTGTACTCCGCCAGTTCCTGCTTATAGCGAAGCGAACCCATAGCGGCGTTGCGAAGGAGCGTAATCATGGGGATGAAGAACTGCGGGCGGATCACGTACATCTTCTCATAGCGGTAACTCACGTCGACGATACCCGCGTTATAGAGGTCACTCTCGGGCTCCAGCAGGGTGCAGAGCACCGCATACTCGCAGCCTTTCTGGCGGCGATCGTGATCGAGTTTCTTAAAGAAATCCTCGTTCTTGTGTTTGGTCGCGGTCTCGTCGTTCTCGTTTTTCATCTCGAACATGATCGAAATGATCTCGTTGCCGCTCTCGTCACACTCGCGGAAGATAAAGTCGCCCTTGGTACCCTCGGATGCATCGTTATCCTTCTCGAAATACGCGTTAGGAAACGCCGTCATGCGCAGGCGGTTAAACTCGGTCTCGCAGTGCTGCTCGAGCGACTCGCCCACCATCTTGGTGGACAGGCGGACCTTCATGTCCTTAAGGCGCTCAATCTCTTCATCCTTATAGCGAATCAGCTCCTCGTTCGCGCGCTTGGTCTGCGCAAGTTCGAGCTCGTGTGCCGCCTTGGCCTGCTCCTCGCGCGAATCGCGCACCGCCAGCTCGTTCGTCAGCTTGGCACGCGCCTCGTCGCGCTCTCGCTCCGCCGCGGCAACCGCCTCTGACAGGTTCATTTTTGCCGTCAGTTCCTGCTCGCGCAGCTGGGCGCGCAGGCCCTCGGCCTCCTGCTCAGACTGAGCCTTTGCGGCAGAAAACTTCTCCTGCACCTTCGCCTGATAGTCAGCAAGCGTACGTTCGGCCTCGCTGCGAGCGGCATCGAGCTCACGCTGCGACTCGGCCGTAGCAGCGGCGAGCGCCATCTCCTGGGCCTTGTCCGCCGCGGCAAGCTTGGCCTGCAGCTCGGCAATCTGCGCATCGCGTGCGGCCAGATCGTTTTGAGCGGCATTGCGCGCCGCTGCCTCAGCGAGTTTGGTTTCGTCATCCTTACGTCCCAGCTGTGCGCGCAAGCTGTCGATTTCGCGCTGGAGCTCGGCGTTCTCCTTTTGAGCATCGGCGCGGGCCTCTACCGCCGCGCGCTGGCTTGCGCTCTCGCGCTCTGCAGCAGCGCCCTCGAGCTTGGCACGCAGCTCGGCAAGCTCGGCATCGCGCTTGGCGACCTCTTGTGCCAGCTGTTGAGCTGCGGCATTCTTCTGCTCGACAAGTTGGGCGTTACGCTGGGACTCTGCCTTTTGCAAAGCAGCCGTCGAACGCGAGCGCTCAAGCTCTAGCGCCTGCTCGCCCTCGCGCTGGACCGCCTTCACACGCTCATCCAGATCGTGCGAGAACTCGGCATCGCGCACCTGCTTGACGATATCCGCATAGCCGGACGCATCGACCTTAAACACTTCGCCGCAATGCGGGCACTTGATCTCGTTCATGGCAGCTCCTCGATGGACGCAAATTTCAACCGCCTACACTCTACCGCGCCGCGCGGACAAAAAAGGCGCCGCTGCCATAATGGCAACGGCGCCAGAACCACGACAAAGGTGCCTGACCCCTTTGTGGCGGTTCGAGTACTACAGCCCAAAGAAGCCCAAGATCTGGCCCCGGCTTACGGGCTTGTAATCGTTAGCGTCAAGCCCCACGTCAAAGCGCAGAATGGGGCGCTCGCGATCGCGGTTGCGCGCGTTGACGCGGTCTCCCCTGCTGTGGATATGTCCGTGCAGCATGATGGCACCGCGCGCCTTGCCATTCCAGCTGAGCATGGGATAGTGGCTCATCACCAGACGATGGCCCTTGGCATAGCCGGGAGCAATCTCCAGGTAATCGCGCACGTCTTCCCAAATTTGCGGGGCGTCTGGATCTTCCCAGTTGCCGTCATGGTTACCGCGGATGAGTGTCACATTCTTGCATTCGATACGCTCGCGCAGGCGCATCGCCTCCGCCATGGGCAAGCGATACGTAAAGTCTCCCAGGATATAGAGGCGGTCGTCCGCAGCCACGCACTCATTGATGGCATCGATGACCTTGCGGTTCATCTCCTCGACCGAATCAAACGGCCGATCCATGTCGTGCAAGATATTCGTATCGCCCAGGTGCAGGTCGGCGGTAAACCACATCATCGTCTGTATCCTCATTTCGCAACGTGTCTAACACGTGCCTAGTATACAGACGCTTTGGCGCGTCGGTTAGCCAAAGAGCCCGCCGAACGGACCTCGGCGGCGTTTGTCTTTCTTTTTCGACGCGTCACCCTGGGCGTTCTTGTCCTGCCGCTTCTTCCGGTCCTGCTCCAGCTCATCATCGTCGAGCAGCATATCCCACTCAAACGGGTCATCCGTCAGATTAAACAGACCATCGTCATCAAACATGGCAGCCTCCCTCACCGATTAGCGGGCATCCACCACATAGAGGCCAACGCACACCTGATGCCACGGGCTGCACTCGGGAGCAACCTGCTGCACACGGGCTTCAAATACGTCCCCATGCCCGTAATACATCATCAAGGACAGCGGGCCAACCTCGTCTCCCGGAACATAGCCAAGCTTGGTGTTGCCGTAATAGATCGCAACCGCCTCGGGGTCATGGGGATTATCGCGCTCGGCACACAGCGTCAGCTTATCGCCCACTTTAAGATCGCCCAAGACCAAGGCGCCATCGGCATACTGAAATCCTGCAATATGAAACGACAAAAGAACACGTGAAGGCTCGTACATGGCAACTCCTCTAACGACCGAATAAACCGGCACTTAACCTTACTGAGAAGCTTACGGGCCCGTGCGGACAAAATTTCACCCGCTCGCACCTTTCACCCATTTGCTGCAACGCTTGCGAGACAGAGCGCTTGCAGATAAGATAGAGGCACGGATGGCACCCGTTGCAGCGGGTCTTGCCAACTCCAGGGCACGTTTACATCGTGAGAAGTGGCCGTCTTCGCTTACGCGGGGGCGGCTATTTCATTCGGCCGATAAACAGGCCGAGTTCGATAGCCGCGATTAACAACGCCAGTAACGAAATAACATCGCTTACGTTCATACCAATTCCCTTCTAAAGGGAGTTGGCCCATCCGTACCCCATAGTAGTAGTCTAACGTAAATGGCAGGTAATAGGAACACTTGTTCGTATTACCTGCCATTTTCTAATGCACGAACATGCGCACGAACTTGTGCTTCCAGCTTGCATAAGGGGCATAGCGGAATGGCACGTCCAGCCAGGTTGCCTTGTTCACGATGCTCTTCTTGTGGCTAAACGTATCGAAACTCTCGCGGCCATGGTACTGCCCCATACCGCTCGCGCCCATGCCGCCAAAGCCCATATGGCTCGTAGCCAGATGCATGATCGTGTCGTTGACGCAGCCGCCGCCAAAGGGCACATAGCGCACAAAGCGCTCCTGAACTGCGCGGTCCTGGCTAAAGATATATAAGGCCAGCGGTGTCGGGCGATCCGTAATAAATGTCTCGGCCTCGTCTAGGCTCTCAAACGTCAGCACCGGCAAGATGGGGCCGAAAATCTCCTCCTGCATTACGGCGTCCCCAGGCGCCACGCCGTCTAGGATCGTCGGCTCAATCTTGAGCGACGACTCGCGCGCCGTGCCTCCCAGCACAACCTTGTCGGGATCGATCAGCCCGCGCACGCGCGCAAAATGCTTGGCGTTGACGATGTGGCCGTAATCCTCGTTGTCGAGCGGATGCTCGCCAAACATGCGGCGGACCTCCTCCTTGATGAGGCCCAACAGCTCGTCGTGCACGCGTGCATCGACCAACAGATAGTCGGGCGCCACGCAGGTCTGCCCCACGTTGAGCCATTTACCAAAGGCGATGCGGCGTGCTGCGACCTTCAAGTTTGCCGTCGCATCCACGATGCAGGGGCTCTTTCCGCCCAGCTCAAGCGTCACGGGCGTAAGGTTTTTGCTCGCGCGCTCCATGACGAGCTTGCCGACCGGAACGCTGCCGGTAAAGAAGATCTTGTCCCAGCACTCGTCGAGCAGCGCTTCGTTTTCGGCGCGGCCGCCCTCGACAACCGTTACCAGACGCGGATCAAATGCCTCTTCACAGATTCGCCTGAGCACCGCGCTCGATGCCGGAGCATAAGCGCTCGGCTTGATGACCACGGTATTGCCCGCGGCAAGGGCGCCGGCAAGCGGCTCGAGCGTTAGCAAAAACGGGTAGTTCCAGGGCGCCATAATGAGCGTGACGCCATAGGGTACGGCTTGCGTTTTGCACACACTCACGGCGTTGGCGAGGTCACACGGACGCAGGCGCGAACGGCTCCATCGGGCCACATGCGTAATCTGATGACGAATCTCGGAAAGCGACGTGCCGATCTCGCACATATATGCCTCGTCGTGCGACTTGCCCAAATCGGTCTTGAGCGCATGGGCGATATCGCCCTCGTGCGCACGAACCGCATCACACAAGCTCACGAGCGCGCGACGGCGAGCGTCGACATCAAACGTGGAGTGCGTCTTAAAGTAGGCGCGCTGATCGCCGACGATGCGCGCAATTTCCTCGGTGTTCATGGCACCCTCCTAGTTCTCGCCCTCAAACATACCACCTGCAACGACCTCGTACATATGCTCGAGCTCCAAACGGTCCATCAAAAGCGGAACGGGGTACAGCGGATTGGCCTCGGCATCCGCATGCGCCGCCATTTCGGGAATGTCGGAGCGGCGAATACCCGCTACATATTTGGGAATGCCCAAGGCGGCGTTCATGCGGTCGACCCAATCGATAAAGGCCTCGGCCGCAAGACTGTCCTGCGCGGTAGCCGGCGCAATGCCCGCCATGCGAGCAAGATCGGCAAGCTTGGGGGCGGCGGCGTCACCATAAGCGCGAAGCATATGCGGCAGGATGATGGCGTTGGCCAAGCCGTGCGGAATTCCGTATCGGCCGCCCAGACTGTGCGCGATGGCATGAACGTATCCAACATAGGAGCGCGTAAAGGCAACGCCCGCCTTATACGCCGCCGAAAGCATATTGCGACGAGCGCGCATGTCGTCGCCATGCTCATAGGCCTCGAGCAAATTGTCGTGGATGAGCTGCACCGCCTGGCGCGCCATCTTGCGCGTGTAGGGCGTGGTGCTACGGCCGATAAAGGCCTCGACGGCATGCGTCAGGGCATCCATACCCGTCTGCCCCGTAATGGAGGCGGGCAGGCCACGTGTAAACTCGGGGTCGTGTACCGCAAAGCGCGGGATCAGCACAAAGTCGTTAATGGGGTACTTGTAGTGCGTCTCGTCATCGGTAATGACCGCTGCGAGCGTGACCTCGCTACCCGTACCTGCCGTGGTGGGAACGGCGATGAGCAGCGGCAGGCGACGATGAACGCGCAGCAGGCCGCGCATCTTGTTGATGGGCTTGTTTGGCTGTGCGATGCGTGCGCCCACGCCCTTGGCACAGTCCATGGCCGAGCCGCCGCCAAAGCCGATAATGGCCTGGCAGGCGCTCTCGCGATACAGGGACGCCGCTTCCTCCACGTTTGAGACCGTGGGGTTCGCACGCGTTTCGGCATAGACCGTAACGCCAATTCCCTTGGACGCGAGCGCCGTCTCGAGCGGCGCCGTGAGCCCCAGACGGGCAATACCGGGATCCGTCACGATAAGAACCCGCTGTATCGAGCGCTTTTGAAGCACTTCGGGCACATCCTCGGCATGCTCCAGAATGCGTGGCTCGGTATAGGGCAGCACCGGCAACGCGATGCGAAAAACCGTTTGATATGCTCGGCACCAGGCACGACGGGCTAGATGCATAAAGGAAACTCCCTCATTTGTTGATTGGTTAACATTTGCTCGACCGATTGTACTCATCGGAGGTCTCGAGCGGCCTGGCAATCGTTAATCAATCAACATCTTCACATGCCTAAAATTTTTTATTAAAAATCATTCCTAATAGGCTTCACATTCGGTTGCATTTATGGATAATAGAACTCGTCAAGACGCACGTCCGGAGAGGGCCCTTACGGGACCGGACGAGCGCGCCATCGCCATCGATCGAAAGGATCGAATTATGAAGTTTGTTTGCCCCGTTTGCGGTTATGTGGAAGAGTTCGACGGCGACCAGCTGCCCGAGGATTTCAAGTGCCCCCAGTGCGGCGTTCCCGGCTCTCGCTTCCTGAAGCAGGAGGAGGGTCAGCTCGAGTGGGCTGCCGAGCACGTTGTGGGCGTAGCCAAGATGGAGGGCGTCTCCGAGGATATCGTTGCCGACCTGCGCGCCAACTTTGAGGGCGAGTGCTCCGAGGTCGGTATGTACCTGGCCATGGCTCGCGTCGCTCATCGCGAGGGCTATCCCGAGATCGGCCTGTACTGGGAGAAGGCTGCCCACGAGGAGGCCGAGCATGCCGCCAAGTTCGCTGAGCTCCTGGGCGAGGTCGTGACCGACTCCACCAAGAAGAACCTCGAGATGCGCGTTGAGGCCGAGAATGGCGCCACCGCCGGCAAGACCGATCTTGCCAAGCGCGCCAAGGCCGCTGGCCTCGATGCCATCCACGACACCGTGCACGAGATGGCTCGCGACGAGGCTCGCCACGGCAAGGCTTTCGCCGGTCTGCTCAAGCGCTACTTTGGTTAAGCCAACCGCCTGAGAGACAATCTCTAGCTCGATAAGGCCCGGACCGCAAGATCCGGGCCTTTTTCGTGTCTAGCGAACCAGTTAACGTCCCAAAAAAGGACCACCTTCGGCATCGGCTTCGCGTCAAAAACTAAGTGAGTAGCCTTTTGGGAACTTGTCGAGCAGACCATCCGTATTGCTTTATAAAACCGCAGGTAGACAGCTTGCCGCAAAATAATCTGGTCGCCATCACGCTAAAAGTCTACTCACTTAGATTTGCAACCGTCCATGATCGGGCCTTTTTGTGTCTAACGGGCATCTTTTTGTCGATTTCTCCCAGTTTTGACCAGTCAACGAATAGCTCAGACCGAAGTAATGCCTCGGCCCCTTGCTCCTCCAAGCTTTTATCGCGATATTCAACATCGAGCAACCTGCACACGGCCTTAACAATCGCGTGGAATCTATCCTCATCGGATATCTGTCCGTATGTCAGGAGAAATACATCGTAGCCCATGGCCTGAAGCGCCGTCATGCGGTCGGCGTCGCGCAAGCCATCCCCGGCTCGCCCGTGTGAGCCCTTTCCTTGGCATTCAATGGCCACCTGTCGCTCTCCGTCCGGCGAAGACAGAAGTAGGTCAATGTATACGCGGGACTTGCCTACAATCGCCCGAGCACTTGCGCTTAGCGCCACTTCGACATTGAGCTCTATGCCGCAAAAACCTTCGCCTCCCAGGGATCGTGGCAACCCAAGCAACAAATACGTCTCAACCTCAAAAGGCGATGCGGCACCCAGTGGAACGAGATGAGATACCGCGACAAATCGCTTGCCGTAACGCATCCCACAAACATCTGAGCAAAAACGGTCAAGGTCTTCGCCCAAAACCAAAGCGTCGCGCCGCCATAAATTTGAGGCGGCGCCGTCCTCGGACGGACAGCGCGCCCAACCCAAGGTTGCCGGAATCGCGCCCGACTCAATTGCACGCGAAAGCTCTGCCTCGAGTGCTGCTGGCAAGGCACAAACCGTAAACAAGCCGCACATCTCCGCCAACACCAAAACAAGCTGGAGATCCGTCAGATGCCGCGACATGATGAATGCCGTCAGCAGAGGAGACGTAACCAAAAACCCATGTTCCGTTTCCAGCACGGATTCCCTGGGGAACTCGCCTAGGAACAGCCGCTGCCTAATGCTGACAGGGCAAGTCCGCTTGCCTCTCGTCCGAACCAATGTATACAGCGGAAAGCCGAGCACAACCGTAGCCGTCGGGTTACGGGCGAGCTCGCATCGCCGCCGGTCTTCTTCCGGTCGCGGGAGCGGCGGACACAGAGCGCGGGCCTGAGGGGGCAAGCGCCAGTACTTAAAAGCCGATATGTCACAAAGTAGATCCTTCATAGGCACAGGAAAACACGAATTTCAACCCGGGCGCTCACGCATTGGCGCGAACGCGCCGAAAAGGGCGCCGAACGGACTACTTAGTTTTCAACAGCCCTCCCCAACTGGCCAAAAGCTTGCCAAAAGCTGGACGGAGCGCTGTTGAAAACTCATTTTTCGCTCATGCGGAAGCCTTGCACAGCAAGTGAGTAGACTATTTAGGACCCGCCGAGCGGACCGCCCATACTGCTTTACAAAATCGCAGGTAGATGGATTGCTTCAAAACGGCCTGCTCGCCAAAGCGCCAAAAGTCTACTCACTTAGGTTAGAGGGCGCATTCATTAGCTGCGATTCCAGGGTTTTTAGCTCTTTTGGACTCAGGTCGTCATACTGGACAAGAATTCGAGTTGATTTTTCTGGGACAGATACGCCATTGGCGCACCAAAAACAGTCACCGATATCGGTAAAAGGAATATTCGAACGCGTGAGGGCATGCGTAATAGAGTTTTCATCCGTGTCACGCCCTGCGGCTACGACGCAGTAAAGGCCAGCGTCTGCGTGCTCGATCGAAACCTCCCCCGCCGGAAATGCCTTCCGTACAAGCGTCGCCAGGCCATCACGCGCCTCGCGAGCACGAACGCGTACGCGGTTCACATGTCGCTCGTAATCGCCCGATTCCAGCAAACGAGCCAAAGCGACCTGGTCAACAGAACTCACCGACGAGGCGTAAAAGCCAAGGTTGCGCCTAAACCGTTCCATCAGCTCATCGGGCAGGACCATATACGCCAAACGCAGGGCCGACGACAGACTTTTTGAAAACGTGTTGGTGTAGATGACCGATTGGGCGGCATCAATCGACGCGAGCGCGGGAATCGGCTTACCGGCAAGGCGAAACTCGCAATCAAAGTCATCTTCGATGAGATACCGGTCCGGCTGCTCGGCGGCCCAGCTCAGCAGGGCATAGCGACGCGCAATGCTCGTCACAAGGCCAGTCGGATACTGATGGGACGGCATCAGGTGAAGGACATCCGCCCCGGTTTTCTGCAGAGCGCTCAGGTCCACGCCGTCATCATCCAACGGGATATGTCGTACTTGGCAACCCATAGCCTGATAGATGCGCGTCAGGCGCAAATACCCCGGATCCTCAACGGCATACACCTTGTCGGCTCCAAGCAATTGAACCAACATGGTATCGAGCAGCTGGGCGCCCGCACCGATAACGATGTTGTCGGGGTCGACATTCATGCCCCTCGTCCCGCGTAGATGGTGCGCAATCGCACGTCGCAGCCGAGCGGTGCCCTGCGCCGGCGCGGGCGAAAAGATTTCACGTTCGTCTTCGGATGTCAGCGTCGCCCGTAGCGCGCTTTGCCAAAGCCGCGCCGCCTCCAAAGCGGAAGGAGAAAGCGCATCGAATCGCTCGACCTGTCCGTTGACATCATGCGCGCTGGGGTCCACGGAGGCGACATCTCGGTCGATGCCCTCCGCAGCCGAAGCCAAAACCGGTGCATCCGGAAGTTCGCACGCGTAGTAGCCGCGCCGCGGCTTTGAGCAAATATAACCCTCGGCAAGCAACTGGCTATATGCATTTTCGATTGTAATGACACTGATTCCCAGATGACTGGCAAAGGCGCGCTTAGACGGCAGATGCTCTCCCGCCGCAATGCGCCCAGCAACGATATCATCTCGAATTTGCTGGTAAACATACTCATAGAGCGATGCCTCGCCGCGTTGTTCCAAATTGTAGTCGAGCATGAGTTTGTCACCTGACCTTATCGAGTCATTCAATCTGATATTAGTCTGACCTTGTTATTATCTTGAAAACTGAGTATTTCGCCATACCCAGCTCCCCGATAGGATGTTCCGTCAAGCAATGCACATGCCAACCAAGGGAGCAACCATGGCAGAACAGACCAGCAAGGCCGATCGCGTCAAACTCAACCGCGAGCTCGCGCAGATGCTCAAGGGCGGCGTCATCATGGACGTCACCACGCCCGAGCAGGCACGCATCGCCGAGGAGGCAGGCGCCTGCGCCGTCATGGCTCTCGAGCGCATCCCGGCCGACATCCGTGCCGCAGGCGGCGTCTCGCGCATGAGCGATCCCAAGATGATCAAGGGAATCCAGGAGGCCGTCTCCATCCCTGTTATGGCCAAGTGCCGCATCGGCCACATTGTCGAGGCGCAGGTCCTGCAGGCCATCGAAATCGATTACATCGACGAGTCCGAGGTTCTCTCCCCCGCCGACGATGTCTACCACATCGACAAGACCCAGTTTGACGTGCCGTTTGTCTGCGGTGCCCGCGATTTGGGCGAGGCGTTGCGCCGCGTCGCCGAGGGCGCCACGATGATCCGCACCAAGGGCGAGCCGGGCACGGGCGACGTGGTCCAGGCCGTGCGCCACATGCGCAAAATCCAAAAGCAGATCCGCAACGTTGTTGCCCTGCGTGACGACGAGCTCTTTGAGGCAGCCAAGCAGCTGCAGGTTCCGGTCGAGCTGGTGCGCGAGGTCCATGCCACGGGCAAGCTTCCCGTCGTGAACTTTGCTGCCGGCGGCGTAGCGACCCCCGCCGATGCCGCGCTGATGATGCAGCTGGGCGCCGAAGGCGTCTTTGTCGGATCGGGCATCTTTAAGAGCGGCGACCCCGCCAAGCGCGCAGCCGCCATTGTCAAGGCCGTGGCCAACTTCACCGATGCCAAGCTCATCGCTGAGCTTTCGGAGGATCTAGGCGAGGCCATGGTCGGCATCAACGCCGACGAGATCGAGATCATCATGGAGGAGCGCGGACGCTAGTCCAGCAGAAAGGATCGCGCATGAGCGATTACGCAGACCATACGGTCGCCGTGCTGGCGGTCCAAGGTGCTTTTGCCGAGCACGAGGCGAGGCTGTCCGAGCTGGGCGTACGTTGTATTGAGCTGAGGCAGGCGGCTGATTTGAAGCAGGACTTTGACCGCCTGGTACTTCCCGGCGGCGAGTCGACCGTTCAAGGCAAACTCCTTGCCGAGCTTGGCATGCTCGAGGATCTTCGTGCTCGCATTGCGGACGGCATGCCCGTCCTGGGCACCTGCGCCGGCTTGATCCTGTTGGCGCGCGATCTTGCCGCCCATGACGATAAGGGCACGCCGCGTTTGGCAACCATGGATGTACTTGTCGAGCGCAATGCCTACGGCAGACAGCTCGGCAGCTTTCGAACCAAGGGGCAGGTAGCCGGCATCGACGGTGAAGTGCCGCTGACGTTTATCCGTGCGCCCCGCATCGTCGAGGTCCACGTCGACGCCAAGGCCTTAGCGAAAGTCGACGGGCGCATCGTCGCCGCCCGCCAAGGCAACCAGCTCGGCGTAACCTTCCACCCCGAACTCGACGAAGACACCCGCCTCCACGAACTGCTCCTACAAATGTAGGAAGAACAGAAACGAGAGTGGATAATCCCCCACCTTGAGCATGAATATGGGCTCATACCAGGAGATTATCCACTCTCATACTATGTAGTCGTTGGGGACGTTCTTAAACGACTACTCAAACAAGAACGTCCCCAAAGGGTCACTATAATAAGGATAGAAAGGTCGTGAAAATACAAAACAGGAGGTTACACACATGAGGAAGCAGGAGCAAAAGGGTAAAATCACAGCATTGTACGAAAGGTTATCTCACGACGATGGGCGGTCTGACGAGAGCGTGTCCGTAGAAAATCAAAAGCGCATCCTGGAGGACTACGCCCGAAAAAATGGCTTCACTAATGTCCGCCACTTCACCGATGACGGGGTGCGGGGAACGACCTTCAAGCGGCCCGGCCTGGACGCTATGGTGGACGAGATACGGGCCGGAAATGTGGCTACCGTCATTGTCAAAGACCAGAGCAGAATAGGCCGTGACGTGGTGGAGGTCGGCTTGCTCAAACGCACCTTTGACGAGTACAACGTCCGCTTTATCGCCGCCAATGACAACCTGGACACCGCCAATGGATTTGATATTATGTCCATCTTCCGGGATGTGATAAATGAGTGGTACGTTGCTGACACCAGCCGCAAAATCAAGACCGTTTTCAAGTCCAGAATGGAAAAGGGCCTGCGCTGTTCGGGGGCCGTCCCCTATGGCTATCTCGCCTCAAAAGAAGAAAAGGGCGAGTGGGTGATCGACGAGGAAGCTGCCGCCGTTGTGCGCCGCATCTTTCAGATGGTCATGGACGGTCAGAGCGTCAACGGCATCGCCCGAACGCTGCGGGCCGAGCAAATCCCCATCCCTTCCGAACACTGGAAGCGTATCGGCTGTCCTGTTCGAGCCAACAGCTACCGCGACCCCTACGCATGGTCTGCCACCACCCTGGGTTATATTCTTAAAAGGCCGGAGTACCTGGGGCGCAAGGTGCTGGGCAAGACTGTCTGTGAGAACTACAAGACTAAAAGCACCCGCAGGACAATGCCAGAGGAACAATTTGTATTTGAGGGAGCCGTCCCCGCCATCATTGACGAAGAAACGTGGCACAATGTTCAGCGTTTGCGGGAAACCAAGCGCCGGACACCCAAGCGGAGTAATGCCCCTAACCGTTTAACCGGACTGCTCTACTGTGCCGACTGCGGCGCAAAGCTGACCCACCACAACAGTCTTGTCCAAGGCAAGTACATTGACGATGCTTTCACCTGTTCCAGATACCGGGCACCTATGGAGGATTGCACCATTCACTATGTTGCCACGCAAAAGCTGGAAGCGGCGATCCTCTCCGCCATCCAGCGGATAAGCTGGTATGTCCGCAACAACGAGCAGGAGTTTGTTCAGCGGGTTCGAAAGGCATCCAGTCTGCGCCAGGAGGAAGCAGTCAAGGATTGCCGGAAACAGATTGTCCAGGCGAAGAAGCGCCACGCCGAACTGGACGGACTGGTGAAGAAGCTGTACGAGGCCAACGCCACGGGCAAGCTGCCGGATAAGCATTTCAGCCGTCTCCTTGCCGAGTATGACGAGGAACAGGCCGCGCTGGAAGCCTCCATGACGGAGTGGCAGGGCTTGCTGGACAACTGGAACGCCGACCGGGTGAGAATGACGGAGTTTATCGACCTTGCCAAGCGGTACACCGATTTTTCGGAACTGACTACGCCCATTCTCAATGAGTTTATCGAGAAAATCGTTGTCCATGAGGGCAACGGACGGGGAAAGCAGCGCCGTCAGCGGTTAGATTTCTATTTCAATTTCATTGGCGCGTTTGAGGTTCCCGCCGACATTGTGACCCCGATGGAGCAGGAGGAAGAACGCCGCCAGCAGGAGGAACAGGCAGAGAAAGAGGAACGCTCCCAGGTGCTTGCCCAGGTTCGGTATGAGAGGTACAAGCAGGAGCGCCGGGAGTTTACCGCGAGGAAGCGGGCGGGCCTGTTGACCCCGGAGGAACAGGCGGAGGAAGAACGGCGGTTAGAGCGCAATCGGGCCTATCAGCAGAAGCAACGCGACAAGAAAAAGGCCAGTCAGCCAGAGAAGCCTCGCAAACGCTGGTTGATTTTCAATCTCAACGCAACAGCCTGAACGGACCCCGCGTTTCCGCAGC
>UQMY01000009.1 GCA_900542325.1 uncultured Collinsella sp.
TGGCTGGTAAACGTCAACCTGTTCGACAACGAAACCGGTTCGTTCTGGCGCGGCCCCGGCAAGGACCCGACCCAGATCGCCACGGAAGTCTTCTTCCTGCCCTGCTGCACGTCCATTGAAAAGGAAGGCTCCATAGCCAACTCAGGCCGCTGGATGCAGTGGCGCTATGCCGGCCCCGACCGTTACGGCGAAACCAAGCCCGACGGCGAAATGATGCTCGCCATCCGCAAGCTCTATAAGGAGCAAGGCGGCGTCTTCCCCGAACCGATCCTTGGCCTCGGCATCGACAAGTGGATGGAAGGGCACGAGTTCTCGCCCGCCAACACCGCCAAGGTCATGAACGGCTACTTCCTGCGCGACGTGACCATCGGCGGCAAGCTGTACAAGGCCGGGCATCAGGTCCCCGCCTTCGCCATGCTGCAGGCCGACGGCTCCACCGCCAGCGGCAACTGGCTGCACGCGGGCTCGTGGACGGACGAGGGCAACATGATGGCCCGCCGCGACAAGACGCAGACGCCGGAACAGGAAAAGATCGGCCTGTTCCCGAACTGGTCCTACGCATGGCCCATGAACCGCCGCATCATCTACAACCGCGCCTCCGTGGACAAGCAGGGCCGCCCGTGGAACCCGGACAAGCCGGTCATCCAGTGGCGCGACGGCAAGTGGGTCGGCGACGTGGTGGACGGCGGCGGCGACCCCGGCACCAAATACCCCTTCATCATGCAGAAGGACGGCCAGGGCGCGCTCTTCGGGCCAGGCCGCGAAGACGGGCCGCTCCCCGAGTTCTACGAACCGATGGAATCGCCCTTCGAGAAGCACGCCTTCTCCGCGCAGCGCAGCAACCCCGTGGCGTTCAAGGCCATCGGCGAAGTGCTGGCCGTGGCGGACGAGCGTTTCCCGTTCATCGGCACGACCTACCGCGTCACCGAGCACTGGCAGACGGGCCTCATGACCCGCCGCTGCTCGTGGCTGGTGGAAGCCGAGCCGCAGGTCTTCGCGGAGCTTGATCCGGAGCTTGCCAAGGAACGCGGCATCGGCAACGGCGACGTGGTGCGCGTCAGCAGCGCCCGCGGCAACCTGCTTGCCAAGGCCAGCGTGCCCACGCCTCCCATCGTTGACGCTGCGGGCTTTGCCGCGGTGACCGAGGCTATTGACCAGGTGGTCGCCAAGGCGCAGATTCCGCGCGCCTTTGTGGCGGGCATTGGCCTGGCCGTTCCGTGTCCCATCCCGGCTTCGGGCGACGCCAAGGTTAAGGCCAACATTGCCATTAACCTGCCCGAGCTGAGGATCGCCATTCAGGAGCACTGCCCCGACGCGGTCGTTAAGTACGAAAACGATGCCAACGCCGCTGCCATGGGCGAGGCCTGGCTCGGCTCTGCCAAGGGCGTGCAGAACGTCGTGATGGTCACCATCGGTACCGGCGTGGGCGGCGGCGTTATCGTCAACGGCGATGTGGTGTCGGGCGTCGTGGGCGCCGGCGGCGAGATCGGCCACATGTGCCTGAATCCTGCCGAGGAGCGCACCTGCGGCTGCGGCGGCCGTGGCCACCTGGAACAGTATTCCAGCGCCACCGGCGTGGTGAGCAACTACCTTGCCGAGTGCGAGAAGGCGGGCGTCGAGCCCATCGAGCTCACCGGCCCCTCCGATTCCAAGGACGTGTTCCAAGCCTGCCGCGAGGGCGACAAGCTCGCGCTGGCAGCTGCCGATACCATGGCCGACTATCTCGGCCGCGCCCTGGCGCTTATTGCCAACGTGGTCGATCCCGAGATGTTCCTGATCGGCGGCGGTGCTTCCGCTTCGGCCGATGTCTACCTCGACAAGGTCCGCGAGCACTTTAAGCAGTACGCGCTCTCCGCCTCGCGCGAGACGCCCATTAAGGTCGCTTCGCTCGGCAACGACGCCGGCATCATCGGTGCCGCTTACGTAGCCCTGCGCGCCGCCGGTAAATAGCTGGTGCGGGGGCAGGTGGTGAAAGGGGGACAGGCTTCGTCCCTGACCTCGCCTCAGCGCTTGCCCCAAATTGTGCCGCGACCCTTCCGTCTCATAAGGTTCGGCGTCAGCGTGCTACCATAGCTACGTCCAAGTACACATATCAAGTGGAGGATATCCATGGCAAACGTTCTTGTCTTTGGTCACCAGAACCCCGATAACGACGCCATCATGAGCGCCGTCGTCCTGTCCCAGCTGCTCAACCAGGTTGAGTATGCCGGCAACACCTACGAGGCCTGCGCCCTTGGTCAGCTTCCGGCCGAGTCCGCCAAGCTGCTTGCCGACGCCGGCATTGCCGAGCCCCGCGTGATCGAGTCCGTCGAGGCCGGCCAGCTCGTCGTCCTCACCGACCACAACGAGTCCGCCCAGTCTGTCGCCGGCCTTAAGGACGCCACGGTCTTTGGCGTCGTCGATCATCACCGCATCGGCGATTTCGAGACCGCCGGCCCGCTGCACTACATCTGCCTGCCCTGGGGTTCCAGCTGCACCATCGTCACCAAGCTCGCCGGCGTGCTCGGCGTTGAGCTTTCCGACGTCCAGGCCAAGCTGCTGCTCTCGGCCATGATGACCGACACGCTCATGCTCAAGAGCCCCACCACCACCGATGTCGACCGCGCTGTCGCCGCCAAGCTCGGCGAGCAGGTGGGTGTCGACCCGGTCAAGTTTGGCATGGAGGTCTTCCTCACCCGTCCGTCCGGCTCCTTCACCGCAGCCGAGATGGTCGGCAACGACATCAAGATGTTCGAGCCCGCCGGCAAGAAGCTGCTCATCGGCCAGTACGAGACCGTCGACAAGAGTCGTGCGCTCGGCATGATCGACGAGATTCGCGAGGCCATGCGTGCCTACGCCGCCGAGAAGGGTGCCGACGGCATTGTCCTGTGCATCACCGACATCATGGAGGAGGGCTCGCAGGTCCTGCTCGAGGGCGAGACCGAGGCCGCTCAGAAGGGCCTGGGCATTGCCGACGAGCACGACGGCGTCTGGATGCCGGGTGTCCTCTCCCGTAAGAAGCAGGTCGCTGCCCCCATCATGGCCGCCTGCTAGGTTTAGTTGACCAAACGCCACGACCGGATCGCGGACGTCCCGCGCTCCGGTCGTTTTTTGTGCACGGCGCCGCGTCGTCTCTTGGACAGGCGTGCCCGTGCCGTTGAGCAAATAATGTTCAACCTGTGGTTCCGCTTTTCGGCCACGCCTGCGTGCTTGTCGTGCAGGGTAGGCTAGATGCAAGCGTAATACGTTAGAGCGCGGCGCCGCCACTTGGGCGGGCCGTGCTTTTTTAAGACGGGAGCTTTCCCGTGAAAGGAGCCGCCCATGGCAGCAACTGAGCAGCTGTTCAACGTTCGTGAGCGCAAGCGCTTTGAACGTCACGACATCTGGGAGCGCATCGCCGAGAACGGTACGATTTCCGCCGCCGTCATGGTCTTCGCCGCTATCGCCGCCGTCATTTGCGCCAATACCGATGCCTACGAGGCCATCCATCACTTTTTGGAGACCCCGCTGTATGTGGGTCTGGGCAACCTTACGGCCGGTCTCACCGTTGAGCTTTTCGTCAACGACTTCCTCATGGCGATTTTCTTTTTGTTGGTGGGCATCGAGCTTAAGTACGAGATGACGGTCGGTGAGCTCAAGAATCCGCGTCAGGCCATGCTTCCCATGCTGGCGGCCGTGGGCGGCGTTGTCGTTCCCGCCTGCATCTACCTGATCTTTAACCATGGCGGCGCCCGCAACGGTTGGGCCATCCCCATGGCAACCGATATTGCCTTTGCGCTGGGCGTGCTGTCGCTTTTGGGCAATCGCGTGCCCAACGGCGTGCGCGTGTTCTTCTCGACGCTCGCCATCGCCGACGACCTCATCTCCATCGCCGCCATCGCCATCTTCTACGGTCAGAGCCCCAATCCGTTTTGGTTGGGCGCCGCCGCGCTTGTGACCTGCGCGCTCGTGTGGCTCAACAAGACGCAGCACTACCGCCTTGCCCCGTATTCGGTACTGGGTCTGCTGTTGTGGTTTTGCATGTTCAAGAGCGGCGTGCACGCTACGCTTGCTGGCGTCATCTTGGCCTTTACCATCCCGGCCAAGTGCGGTGTCAAGCTCGATAGCCTCACCGATTGGTTGGGCGAGTGCCTGCCGCTGCTCGATGACCGCTACGACGACGAGGCACACATCCTGGGCCAGCATGACTTTACCGTCTCGACTACCAAGGTCGAGCGCGTCATGCACCGCGTGACCCCGCCGCTCATCCGCATGGAGCGTCTGATCTCCACGCCGGTCAACTTTGTGATCCTGCCGATCTTTGCGTTCGTAAACGCTCAGGTTCGCTTAGTGGGCGTGGACATGAGCACACTGCTCACCGACCCGGTGACGCTCGGCGTGTACTTTGGCATGCTGCTGGGCAAGCCGATCGGCATCTTTGGTATGACGTTTGCCCTGGTTAAGCTTAAGGCCTGCGAGCTGCCGCACAATGTCAACTGGCACATGATTGCCGGCGTGGGCATTCTGGGCGGTATCGGCTTTACCATGTCGATTCTCATCAGCGGCCTTGCTTTCCCGACGGCCCAGTTTGAGGTTCTTGCAGCCAAGGCCGCTATTCTCGCCGGTTCGGTCACCGCAGCCGTGCTCGGCATGATCTACATGAGCGTGGTCTGCAAGCATCCCTCGCCCAAAGACGAGTAAGAGCGCGAAAACCGGCTCCAGAACCGATTCGGGCGCGTTCAAAATGCGGATTCGGGCGGTGCTTGCCGCCTGCCAGACACGCCAGTGGTCAAAAAACGCCGTTTGTGAGTACTGTCACAAACGGCGTATCATTTTAGGTGCGGAAAATAATGAACAAAGTTATAAGAACTGTACGTTAATGAGTGACCATCGACTTCCAATTTGGCGCTAGCTGACGGTGATTAGGAAGTTTCAAGTCGAGTTTTGCCGATTTCGACCAAGAATCGCTGCTACTAAAAAGGTAACAGTACTCATATTTGCCCTTTTTTGGCCACAAGCTCTAAAACAAGCCTCGCCAAGGTCGGGAAGCGGGCCAAATCGCCGGCCTCGAGGCTTATTCCACCGTTCCGTAGACGGCGCCCCAGCCGTGGGCGGCCAAGGCGGAGTTGAGCTGGTCGCAAAGTGACTGGCGGTCGTAGTAGCCGGGCGGCAAAAGATTCACGATCTCCATGAGGTCGGGCGCCAGGTCCAAGATTTCGGCCTGTACGATCAGATCCAGGCGGTCGATGGCGTGGCGGTCGTAAAACAGTCCGTCGACCAGGCGCTGCAAGTCGCCGAATTCCTCGGCCTGAAACGATCCGTACTCCATAGTGCCTCCTTGGGCGCCCCACGCCGGCATGCGCGGCGATTCGTAATTGATTGCGATGAACTTAATCTATCACGGCTTCATAACGTTGCGACGATGGCGGTCTATACTTAGACGAACTGCAACGTACCGCTTCGCGAAAGGTCGCACCCCATGCAGACGATCTACCAGAAGATGGAAACCACCGAACTCGATGCCGCCATCGAGGCGCTTAAAGCCGAGGTTGCCGAGGTCAAGGCCAAGGGCCTGGCGCTCGACATGGCGCGCGGCAAGCCGTCGCCCTCCCAGGTGAACATTTCTCGCCCCATGCTCGATATCCTCAATGCCGATGCCGATCTGCACGACGGCAATGTCGACTGCTCCAACTACGGCTGCTTTGAGGGCATTCCCTCGGCACGCAAGCTGGCGGGGGAGTTCCTGGGTTGCCCTGCCGAGCAGACGCTCGTGCTGGGTTCGTCGAGTTTGCTGATTGAGCACGACATCGCCGGCATGTTCTGGCGCTGTGGCTCGTGCGGCAGCGACCCTTGGGAGGCTTACGAGGCAGCGCACGACGGCAAGAAGGTCAAGTTCCTGTGCCCCGTTCCCGGCTACGATCGCCACTTTGGCATCACCGCCGACTTGGGCATCGAGAACGTCCCCGTCGCGATGACCGACAATGGCCCCGACATGGACGAGGTTGAGCGCCTGGTTGCCGCCGACGATTCCATCAAGGGCATCTGGTGCGTGCCCAAGTATTCTAACCCCACGGGCATCACCTTTAGCGAGGACACTGTGCGCCGCCTGGTCGAGATGCCCACGGCCGCGCCCGATTTCCGCATCTTTTGGGACAACGCTTACTGCGTGCACGACCTGTACGACGAGACCGACGAGCTCGCCAACATCTTCGATCTTGCCCGCGCGGCGGGCACCGAGGACCGCGTGGTGGCCTTTGCCTCGACGTCCAAGATCACCTTCCCGGGTGCCGGCATCGGCTTTATCGGTGCGAGCCCCGCGGTCATCGCCGAGTTCTCCAAGCGCCTGAAGGCTGGTCTTATTAGCGCCGACAAGCTCAACCAGCTGCGTCACGTGCGCTTCCTTCCCACCATCGAGGCGGTCAAGAAGCACATGAAAAAGCATGCCGAGTTCCTGCGCCCGCGCTTTGAGGCCGTTGAGCGCAAGCTCACCGAGGGCCTGGGCGACACGGGTTGCGCCACCTGGACGCATCCCCGCGGCGGCTACTTTGTGAGCTTCGATGGTCCCGAGGGCTCGGCCCAAAAGGTCGCCGCGCTCTGCGCCGACTTGGGCGTCAAGCTCACGCCGGCCGGTGCCACCTGGCCTTATGGCAAGGACCCGCGCGACACCAACATCCGCATCGCGCCGAGCTATCCCACGGTCGAGGACCTGGAGGCCGCGCTCGATGTGCTGGTGCTGGCCGTTAAGCTTGTCGCTGCCGAGCTTGCGCGTGCCGAGCGCGCCTAACGCGTAGGGCCCCGCAAGTCCGCGCCTAGTACTATCCGCACTTTCGATACGTAAAGGAGCGTATACATGGATTTGGGTATTTCCACAAACCCCACGCCAGAGCTCTACACCATTAAGGTGACCGGTGAGATCGATATCTCTAACGCCGATAGCCTGCGCAATGCCATCGACCTGGCACTCGAGCAGCCCACCGAGGCCGTTGAGCTCGATTTTGCCCAGGTGAGCTACATCGATTCGACGGGCATTGGCGTGCTCGTGGGCGCCGCGCACCATGCGGTTGACCACGGCAAGCGCTTTAGCTGCACCAATGTACAGCCCCCGGTGATGCGCGTGGTTCAGCTGTTGGGTGTCGACCAGGAGATTTCGATCACCGCTGCATAATCTTTGCCCCAAAAAGGCGTGCCGTTTGGCATATGTTTGTGATGCGCTCGGACGTTTTGGCGTCCGGGCGCTATACTTGACCGAATGAATAGACGAGTTCCGGCCGAATGGCGCGGTGCGGGCTCGAATCACATCGAGCCTTGGAGGTATGTGTGTTTGGTATTGGAGAAGGTGAGCTGGCAATCATCGTGGTCTTCGGCTTTTTGCTGTTTGGCCCGGATAAGCTCCCGCAGATGGGCCGTACGATCGGCCGTGCCATCCGTCAGTTCCGCGAGACGCAGGAAAAGATGACGGCGGTTGTCCAGTCCGAGATCATCGATCCGGTAAGCGAGGCCGCTTCGGCTCCGGTCAAGCCCAAGAAGGCTGCCGTCGATGACGATTCCGATGCGGACGAGGATGCCGCCGAGACGGTAGCGCCCGCCAAGAAGGAGACCTTTGCCGAGCGTCGTGCCCGCCTTGCTGCCGAGAAGGCCGCGAGCGAGGCTGCCGCCGAGGGCGAGGGTGCTGCTGAGGGGTCCGAGGCCGAGGGTGCCGAGGCCGAGCCTGCCGCTGCCGCCGAGCCTGCCGTCGAGCCCGAGCCTGCTGCAGAGCCCGAGCCCGAGCCGGCAGAGCCCACGACGGCTGACCTCTACGCCCGTCGTCCCCGCAAGCGCAAGGCCGTCGTCGACCAGCTCGCTCGCGAGCTCGAGGTCGAGGACGATGCCGAGGCTGCTGCCGCCGACGCCCCGAAGGGAGGCGATGAGTAATGCCGATCGGACCTGCGCGCATGCCGCTCTTCGATCACCTGGGAGAGCTCCGTCGCCGCCTGACCATCGTGGTCGTTTCGGTGTTTGCCGCCGCCATCGTGCTGTACTTTGCCACGCCCGTGGTGCTCGATATTCTTGAGGACCCCATCCGCTCCTTTGTGCCGGACGGTAAGTTTTACATCACCACCACGCTCGGCGGCTTTGGCCTGCGCTTCTCGCTTGCCATCAAGATGGCCGTGGTCATGTGCACGCCCATGATCATCTGGCAGATTCTGGCATTTTTCCTGCCGGCACTGCGCCCCAACGAGCGCAAGTGGGTTGTGCCCACGGTGCTCGCCTCGACGGTGCTGTTCTTCCTGGGTGCCATCTTCTGCTACTTCATCATCATCCCGGCGGGCTTTGAGTGGCTCATCGGCGAGACCTCGGCTGTCGCTACGGCGTTGCCCGATCTGGAGAACTACGTCAACATGGAGCTGCTCTTTATGATCGGCTTTGGTGTGGCGTTTGAGCTGCCGCTCATCATCTTCTACCTGTCCGTTTTCCACATCGTGTCCTATGCGGCCTTCCGCAGCGCCTGGCGCTACGTGTACGTAGGCCTGCTCGTGGGTTCGGCTGTGATTACGCCCGACGGCTCGCCCGTTACGCTGGGTCTCATGTATGGCGCCCTGCTCTCGCTCTACGAGATTTCGCTCGCCATCGCTCGCGTGGTCATTACCGCGCGCGAGGGCAAGGAGGGCCTGTTCGTGAGCCGTCTGGACCTGTTCTCGGACGACGAGGACGACGAGGAGTAAATCGGTATGCACGAGGTTGGCATTGTCAACGGCATACTCGATACAGTGATTCGCGCGGCGCGTGGGGCGGGGGCCTCGCGCGCCGTTTTGGTAACGCTTCGTATCGGGGATATGACCGAGGTCGTGCGCGAGGCACTCGACTTTGCGTGGGAGACGTTTCGCGATGAGGACCCGCTCACGCGCGGCTGCGAGCTTGCCGTGGAGGAGGTCCATCCACAAAGCGAGTGCCTGGACTGCGGCGAGGTCTTTGAGCACGACCGTTTCCATTGTCGCTGCCCCCAGTGTGGCGGCGCCAACGTGCGCCTGCTGCACGGCCGCGAGCTCGATATCGCAAGTATCGAAATCGAAACCCCCGACGATTAGCCCGCTAGCCATCTAATGATGGGGTATAAAGGGGCCAAAGTAAGGAGCGCTAAGTATGGCCGAGAAAACGATTGATATCGCGTCGCCGATCCTGTCGCGCAACGAGCGCCTGGCAGATCAGCTGCGTCAGCGATTTAATGAGGCAGGCACCTACGTGATCAATGTGCTGTCGAGCCCCGGCTCGGGTAAGACCACCACGATTCTGGGCACCAACGAGCGCCTGCGTGACAGAGCCGGCCTGCGCTGTGCCGTCATCGAGGGCGATATCGCCTCGGATGTCGATGCCATCACCATGAAGGAAGCCGGCATGCCCGCCATCCAGATCAACACGGGCGGCCTGTGCCACCTCGAGGGCAACATGATCATGGAGGCCGTCGACGCCTTCGACCAGGCTGTGGGTCTGGAGAACATCGACGTCATCTTTATCGAAAACGTGGGCAACCTGGTCTGCCCGGTCGACTTTGACCTGGGCGAGAACCTGTCCATCATGATTCTCTCGGTGCCCGAGGGCGACGACAAGCCCATCAAGTACCCGGGCATCTTCCAACACGCCGGCGCGCAGCTGCTCAACAAGGTCGACGTGGCTCCGGCTTTCGATTTTGACATGGATAGGTATACTAAGACACTCGATGACCTCAATCCGCAGGCGCCGCGGTTTGCCGTGAGCGCGCGCAAGGGCGAGGGCATGGATGCCTGGTGCGATTGGCTCATCGGGCAGATTGAGCAAGCAAGGGCGTAAGTCGGCCGCCATACGGGCGGGCGTAGCCGCAGAGATACGAGATAGGAGCCTCTTTTGAAGCTCATCATCGCCGAGAAAAACGACGCCGCGCGTCAGATTGCCGAGCGTCTGTCCACGGGCAAGCCCAAAAAGGACAAGGTGTACAACACCGCCATCTACCGTTTTGAGTGGAAGGGCGAGGAGTGCGTGACGATCGGCCTTGCCGGTCACATCCTTGCGCCCGATTTTTGCGACAGCGTGCTGTTCGATAAAAAGCTGGGCTGGTATTCGGTCACGGAGGACGGTGAGATGCTGCCGGCCGATATGCCCGATGGCTTGGCCCGCCCGCCGTACGACACCAAGCGCAAGCCGTTTCTTGCCGACGGCATCTCCATCAAGGGCTGGAAGCTCGAGAGTCTGCCCTATCTCACCTGGGCACCCGTCATTAAGCTGCCGGCCGAGAAGGAACTCATCCGCTCGCTCAAGAACCTCGCCAAAAAGTCCGACAGTGTCATCATCGCCACGGACTTCGATCGCGAGGGCGAGCTGATCGGTTCGGACGCCCTCAACAAGGTGCGCGAGGTGGCGCCCGACTTGCCGGTCGCCCGCGCCCAGTATTCTTCGTTTACCAAGGCCGAGATCACGCAGGCCTTCGATAACCTTGTCTCGCTCGACCAGAACCTGGCCGACGCCGGCGAGAGCCGTCAGCACATCGACCTCATTTGGGGTGCAGTGCTCACGCGCTACCTGACGCTCGCCAAGTTTGGCGGCTTTGGCAACGTGCGTTCCGCCGGCCGCGTGCAGACGCCGACGCTTGCCCTGGTGGTCGAGCGCGAGCGCGAGCGCATGGCGTTTGTGCCCGAGGACTATTGGCAGATTCGCGGCATGGGCGCCGCGCAAGGCGCTGCCGAGGACGATCGCTTTAAGATCGCGCACAAGACGGCGCGCTTTACCGACAAGGATGCTGCTGAGACGGCGTACGGTCACGTTGACGGCGCTACGACGGCAACCGTCGCCGCGGTGACCAAGCGCTCGCGTAAGCAGCAGCCGCCCACGCCGTTTGCGACGACCTCGCTGCAGGCTGCCGCCGCGGCCGAGGGCATCTCACCTGCGCGTACCATGCGCATCGCCGAGTCCCTCTACATGGCCGGTCTCATCAGCTACCCGCGTGTCGACAACACCGTGTATCCCGCGACGCTCGATCTGGGCGCCGTGGTGAGCGACCTGGCAAAGATCAACCCGGCGCTGGCGCCCGTGTGCAAAAAGGTGCTCGCCGGCCCCATGAAGCCCACGCGCGGCAAGGTCGAGACCACCGACCACCCGCCTATCTACCCCACGGGCGAGGGCGATCCGTCCACGCTCGACGGCGGCCAGCGCAAACTCTATGACCTCATCGCCCGTCGCTTCCTGGCAACGCTCATGGGGCCCGCGACCATCGAGAACACCAAGCTCGAGCTCGATGTGAACGGTGAGCCGTTCGTGGCTTCGGGCGACGTGCTCGTGACCCCGGGCTTCCGCGAGGCATATCCGTACGGTCTCAAGCGCGACGAGCAGATGCCGCCGCTTGAGCAGGGCGACACGGTCGACGTGTTCGACATTAAGCTCGAGGCCAAGCAGACCGAGCCGCCCGCGCGCTACAGCCAGGGCAAGCTCGTGCAGGAGATGGAAAAGCGCGGCCTGGGCACCAAGTCCACGCGCGCGAGTATCATCGAGCGCCTGTATGCCGTGCGCTATCTCAAAAATGATCCCGTTGAGCCGAGCCAGCTGGGCATCGCCATCATCGACGCGCTGTCGCAGTTTGCCCCGCGCATCACGAGCCCCGATATGACCAGCGAGCTCGACGGCGACATGACCCGCGTGGAGCGCGGCGAGGACACCGAAGAGCATGTCGTGACGCACTCGCGCGCGCTGCTGGCCGGCGTGCTCGACGAGCTGCTCAAGCATACGCAGGAGCTGGGCGACGCCATCAGCGACGCCGTCACGGCCGATGCGCGCGTGGGCGCCTGCCCCAAGTGCGGCAAGGACCTGGTTATGAAGACGAGCGCCAAGACCCGCGGCAGCTTTATCGGCTGCATGGGTTGGCCCGACTGCGACGTGACCTATCCGGTGCCGAGCGGCGTCAAGGTGAGCCCGCTCGAGGGCGAGGCCGCCGTGTGCCCCGAGTGCGGCGCGCCGCGCATCAAGTGCCAGCCATTCCGCCAGAAGGCCTTCGAGATCTGCGTGAACCCCACGTGCCCCACCAACTACGAGCCCGATCTTAAGGTGGGCGAGTGCAAGGTGTGTGCCGAGGCCGGACGTCACGGCGACCTGATCGCGCACAAGAGCGAGAAGAGCGGCAAGCGCTTTATCCGCTGCACCAACTACGATGACTGCGGCGTGAGCTATCCGCTGCCGGCGCGCGGCAAGCTCGAGGCGACGGGCGAGACCTGCCCCGAGTGCGGCGCCCCCATCGTGGTGGTCAACACGGCGCGCGGTCCGTGGCGTATCTGCGTCAACATGGACTGCCCGACCAAGGAGAAGAAGCCCGCCCGCGGTCGCAAGACCACAACCAAGGCGAGCACGGCAAAGAAGACGACGGCGGCCAAGAAGACCACGGCTAAGAAAGCCACTGCCGCCAAGAAGACGACCGCGAAGAAGTCGACTGCCAAGAAAGCAGCCTCCGACAAGTAACGGCGCGGTCGAAACATTGCCTAAAAAACGAGCGAGGACCCCACGATCCTCGCTCGTTTTTTTGACCGGCAGTTAGGGACGTTCCTTTTCTGCCGGCAGTTTAGGAACGTCTCTAACTGCCGGCTCGGGAACGACAAAGCGCTAGTTCACCTCGACGGGTTTGGCGCCGGGATAGCGCTCCTCAAAGTCTAGGCGGTACTTATTGTCATTGGTACCCGCCACGTTGTCGCGCGACAGCGGCGCCACGATCTCATTCTTGTGGTCCGCAGGCTTGGCGTATTTCAGGCTGATCTCCCAGGCATCACAGATTGCGTCAATGCGGTGATCCAGGTCGTCGTACAGGGCGATGATGTCCTTCCAGGAGCTGTAGTTCTTGGAGCTCGTCGGGACGTCCAGGTCCTCGACGATGTCGTAATACTGCTCGATGGTGTCCTCCGTGCGCTCGGCGACGTCGGCGAGATTTTGACGGGTGGTTCGATCCTCTTCCAGATAGTTGCCGTTGAAGTTCTGCGCGCAGCCACGGACCTGGCTGTCGAGATCTTCGAGCAGGTCGTAGTATTCGCTCAGGCGACGGTAGAGGTTCTGCTCGGAGAGCGTTGCTTCGCCGCCATCCTCGTCGTCATCGTCATCATCGTCGTACAGGCTGTTGGGATCGCCGAGAGGCTTTAGGTCATCGTCGTCGACGTCATGGTGCAGCTTAGCTACCGCGGCAGTCGTCTGCGTGGCGGCGTTGTCGAAAGGCTTGATCACAAAGAAAACGACCAGGGCGATGATGATCGCCACCAGCACAACAATAACGGCGATAAGCGGCCCGGTGCCGCTCTTTTTGGGAGCGGGGGTCTGTGGCGAAGCGGGCGCGTATGCGGGAGCCGGCTGCTGTTGGGGCGAGCCGCTCGCGACGGGTATGCGCTGCGTGGTCTCGACGGCCTCGGTCCTTGCGGCAGGGTCGGGGCTATAGGCGAGGGAGTCATCCGCCTTGGCTTGCGGCGTATCAAGGGAGCCGGTCTGCTCAAAAGCGGGCTGGCTATCGCTTGCGGCTGTTTGCTCAACGGGTGCACCGCATGAGGTGCAGAACTTGGCATCATCTGCAAGAAGCTTGCCGCACGAGGCGCAATACCGAGACATTGCCACTCCTTTCGCCACATTTCAATGCAATACGACGATTATACCCAGCATCCAAAATTCCCCATCATAAGTTGCGGTGAAATAGGGACTGTTTGGCGGTCTCAGAGCTTCAATCAGTCCCTATTTCACCGCAACTTTGGAAAGGCGCCTTTAGCCATTGGGGACGCGCCGAGCACTGGGGTATCATGGCTTGGTTGATATATCTGCATTTACGCGCCTTGTAGGAAGGGGCTGCGCCCATGGCTTTTGAGCCTGCTCAACATAGCTTTATCACGCTCGAGGGCGTCGACGGTGCCGGCAAGTCCACGCAGGCGCGCCTGCTTGCCCGCGCGCTCGAACTCGCTGGCTATCAGGTCGTAACTCTGCGCGAGCCGGGTGGCACTGCCATCAGCGAAAAGATTCGCGCCCTGCTGCTCGACCCCGCCAACACGGCGATGGGCGATACCTGCGAGCTGTTGCTCTACGAGGCTGCGCGTGCCCAGTTGGTGCACGAGGTCATAGCCCCCGCCCTTGCGGCCGGCAAGGTGGTCCTGTGCGATCGCTTCTACGATTCCACGACCTGCTACCAGGCATTTGCCGACGGCCTCGATCGCCAGATGGTGCGCGACGCCAACAACCTGGCCGTCGCGGGAACGCACCCGGCGCTCACACTCGTCTACCACATCACGCCCGAGCAGGCGGCGCTACGCATGGCAGCCCGTGGCGCGGCAGATCGCATGGAGGCTAAGGGCATGGCATTCCAGGAGCGTGTCTACGAGGGGTTTTGCGCAATTGCTGCCGAGGAGCCAGACCGCGTAAAGCTCATCGACGCCACTACGACCGTCGAGGAAGTCTTCGAGAAGACGGTCGAGCAGGTTCGCGCGTACGGTCTCGACATTCCGCAGGAAGCCGTCGCCGCCGCGCTTGCCAAGGAGGCCGAGTAACATGGCCCCCGCTCAGGCAAGCCTGCTGGCCAAGCTCGACACCCAAGAGCGCGTGCGTGACTTTTTGACCAATGCCGTCGCTAGCGGTCGCGCATCGCACGCCTACCTGTTTTTGGGCGCTCCCGGCGCGGGCAAGCTCGACGCCGCGTGGGCGCTCGCCCAAGCCTTCCTGTGCGAGCAGAATGGCTGCGGCTCATGCGACAGCTGCGTGCGCGTCGCGCGCCATACGCACCCCGACGTGCACTATTACACGCCCGAGAGCGCCACGGGTTACCTCATTGCCCAGACCCGCGAGCTGCTCGATGACGTGCCACTGGCGCCCATCCGTGCCAAGGCCAAGGTCTACATCATCGACCGTGCCGAGCAACTGCGTGCCAACACCGCCAACGCACTGCTCAAAACGCTCGAGGAGCCGCCCGAGGGCGTTATGTTTATCTTGCTGGGCACCTCGGCCGACGTGATGCTGCCCACTATCGTGAGTCGTTGCCAGTGTGTGCCGTTTCGGCTGGTATCGCCCGCCGTCGCCGCGCAGGCCGTGAGCCGCGCCACCGGTCAGGACCCTGCGCGTTGCCGCATGGCGGTCGCCGTGGCGGGAAGCCCCACACGCGGCATCGAGTTTCTTAAGAGCGCCGAGCGCCAGGACGCCCGCCGTCAGATGGTCCGTGCCATCGACTCACTCATTGCCGCCGACGAGGCCGACGTGCTCAGTCGCGCCAAGTCGCTCATCGTCGCCGTCAAGGCGCCGCTTGCCGAGGTCAAGTCCACGCAGGAAAAGGTACTCGAGCAAAACGCCGACTACCTGTCGCGTGGAGCATTGAAGCAGCTTGAGGACCGCAACAAGCGCGAACTCAACGCGCGCGAGCGTTCGGGTATCATGGAAGCGCTGGCGAGCGCGCGGACGCTCATGCGCGACGTGCTGCTGACACTTCAGGACGAGGCAGCCGACGTGGTGAACGAGGACGTGCGCGACACGATCGGTCGGCTTGCCGCCGCGACCAATGTTGCGGGTGCCACCCAGGCGCTCGAGGCGGTCGCGACCGCCGAGCGCAACATCGCCAGAAACGTTACTCCCCAGCTGGCCATCGAGGTCATGCTGTTCGATATCAGGAAGGCACTGAAATGCCGTTAGTCGTACCCGTTAAGTTTACCTACGCCTCGCGCGACCTGTGGTTTGACCCGCAGGACCTGGATATCCTCGAGGCAGATTACGCTATTTGCTCCACCGAGCGCGGAACCGAGATCGGCTTGGTTACGGCCGATCCCTTCGAGGTGCCGCAAGACGAGATCGGTCAGCCGCTCAAGCCCGTACTGCGCGTGGCGAGCGACATTGACCTGCAGCTTGCCGACGATCTTGCCATCCAGGGCGACGAGGCCATGGTCGATTTCCGCCGTCTGGTCAAAGAACTCGACCTCGAGATGAAGCCGGTCGGCGTCGAGTACCTGTTTGGCGGCGAGAAGGCCGTGTTCTACTTTGCGGCCGAGGAGCGCGTCGATTTTCGCCAGCTCGTCAAGGATCTGTCCTCGACGCTGCACATTCGCGTCGACATGCGCCAGATCGGCGTGCGCGACGAGACTCGCCTGGTGGGCGGCTATGCCCAGTGCGGCCAGGAGCTCTGTTGCACGCGCTTTGGCGGACAGTTTGAGCCCGTCTCGATCCGCATGGCAAAAGAGCAGGACCTGCCGCTCAATTCCTCCAAGATCAGCGGCGTTTGCGGCCGCCTGATGTGCTGCCTGCGCTATGAGTTCGAAGCGTACAAGGACTTTAAGAGCCGTGCGCCCAAAAAGAAGACGCTCATCGATACGCCGCTCGGCAAGGCGCGTATTCAGGAATATGACACGCCGCGTGAGCAGCTGGTGCTGCGCCTGGAGAACGGCAAGGTCTTTAAGGTCAACCTGGCCGATATGACCTGCTCGGAGGGCTGCAAAAAGAAGGCCGCCGAGCAGGGCTGCAACTGCCGCCCCGACTGCGTGACGCGCGACGTGCTCGAGCGCATCGAGTCGCCCGAGATGCGCCTGGCGCTCATGGAGCTCGACCGCGAGAACGGCGTCGACGTGGGCGATGGCCTGTCGAGCGCCGACCGTCTGGCCGGTACGTCGATGCCCAAGCGCCGTCGTCGCGATGCCGATTCCGATGCTCGCGCCGGTCAGGGGCAGGGCGAGGGCCGTGGCCGCGGAAAGGGCCGTGGCAATGCCGCAACGCCTGAGGCCGAGGAGGCCGCCGGTGGCCGTCGTCGTCGCAAGCGCGCGGGCTCGGGCGATGTCGGCGAGGCTGCAGCTGCAGGCAAGAACGCCTCTCGCGAGCGCGAGGTTCAGCAGCCCCAGCAGCAGAATCGCGGCGGTGGTATGAACCCCACGCGTCGCCGCCGCCGTCACCTGTCGAGCGAGGAGCGCGAGGATGTCTTCCGCGCCGCAGCTGCTCGCGAGGCTGGTGCCGCTTCCAAGGGCGCCTCGGCCTCCGATGCGCCTGCCGACAAGGGCGGCAAGTCACGTGGCGAGGATGAGCGCGCGCCGCGTCCGCGCCGTCGCCATTCCTCGGGCACGCAACAGAAGCCCTCAGTGCCCTCCGTTGCCGATCAGGTCTCGGATGGCGAGGTCAAGGTCACGCGCCGTCGTCCCGGAGATGGCGGGGGAGCGGCTGCTAAGGCTTCGCGTGGCGCCGCTCGCGACGAGCGCGAGCCGCGCGAGGATCGCGGTGGCGAGGGCTCGGCCGACCAGGGTCAAAAGCGCCGTCGCCGTCGCCGTTCCCGCAGGCCGCGCCAGGATGGTGGCGAGGGCTCGACCCTGTCTTCGTCTGCACCACAACCGCCCGCCGGCGAATAACGCCCGCGAGCGGATTTAGCTCGCCTTGCCCCGAGCGCATCGGGGTATCATAGCGCTGAATCAACAACCCTCCCTGCGACCGAACGTAGGGAGGGTTGTGTCTTGAAGAGCCATCTGAACATATTGAGCCGTCTGCAGGGTGCCGGCGCCCTACCGTTTGCGGACGAATTGCTACCGTTTGCCGAGCGGGTGGCACGCGAGGCGCTCGAGGCATTGTCGCCAACACGATGTGCCGGCTGCGAGCGCGCCGGTGCGCTTATTTGCCAAGACTGCCTGGCTGCGCTCACGCTCATCGACCCACGTCATAGCTGCACCCGATGCGGCGCCCCGTTTGGGGATTTGCTGTGCACTGAGTGTTCGGTCGAGGGCACGTCCTCGGCAATGGCGGAGGCGCTCGACCGCTGCCTGGCGTGCGCCGTCTATGCGCATCCGCTGCCGCGCATCATTAAAGCGTACAAGGATGCGGGTGAGCGACGTCTGGCTCCGTATCTGGCGGAGCTGCTCTACGACACCGCCCTGCATGCCCAGGTCGTAGCGCCCGAACGCTTAGGAGGTGTGCTGTCCGGTGCGGATGCGGTGGTGTTTGTGCCTGCGACGGCGGCAGCGTTTCGGCGGCGTGGTTTTGATCATATGGAGGCTATTGCGCGCCCATTTTGCGAGCTGTCGGGTGTTCCCCTGCTCGATGCTCTCGTCAAGTACGGGCATGGCGACCAGCGCGAACTCGGTCGTGAGGAGCGCCGCGAGCGTGCCCAAGGCATGTACGAGACGGTTGAGGATGTGCGGGGCAAGTGCCTGCTGCTTATCGACGACGTTATCACCACGGGTGCGACGATGGCCGCGGCTTCGGCGGAACTCAAGCGCGCCGGCGCCGCAGCAGTCGATGGCCTCGCTATCGCACGCGTTTGGTAGGGGTGGTTTTGTGGCAGTAAAGATTGAGCGGTGCAACGAGCCGACAGGCGAACAGCTAGCGGCTTCCGTAATCCTAACAGGCGCCTCGGCGCTACGCATGATGCGCGCCGAGCGCCGACAAATGGGTTACATCAGCTGGAGGGACCTCGATCCCGATGAAGAGCGCCGTGTGCTGTGCACGTCGTCGCCCTCGACCGAGGACATCTATCTTCCCGACTTGGTGCGGATTGGGGCCGCAAGCGGCGAGGTGCAAGAAGATCTTTGCTTGCTGGTGGGATCTGCGGCGCAGCGCCGCCGCATGCCTGGCGTGGGCTGGTCCGTATGCTCCGGGTTGCCCGCCGGCTCGATTCTAGAGGTGGAACCGGGGGTGTACAGTCTATCTCCCGAGGCCCTTTGTGTTGCCGTCGCCCGCGAGGTCGGCTGTATCCAGGCATTTGCCCTGGCCCAGGAGCTGTGCTCTAAGATTTCGCTGAGTGACCGCGGGAAGTATCTGCCTCCCTACACCTCGCCTGTTACGAATAAACTTGCAAAGGACAAGGACCAGCCAGCAGATGTGGGCTACTTTGAGGTTGAGCCGGTGCTGACGCCCGATCGTCTGGCAGATTACCTCGCGGTATGCAAGGGGAACGCGGCCAAGCAGCTGCAGCGTCTGTGTCCCTATCTTTCGGAAAACCTGCGCTCACCCATGGAGTGCATCATGCTCGCCCTGTTTTCGCTTCCGTTTTCCTATGGCGGGTTTGCCTGCGGACCTTTTAAGACCGACTACAAGATTGAGTTCGATGACCGTGCGCAGGCAATCTCGGGGATGTCCCATGCAGTTTGCGATGCGTATCAAGAAGCAGCCCGGTTTGACCTGGAATACAACGGTGAGCTGGGCCATTCATCCCGGAGGGGACGTATCCATGATGAAAAGCGCAACACGGGCTTGATTACTATGGGAATCGAGGTCGCGACGGTCAACAACGAAATGCTCTGTGACATGGAAGCGATGGAAGCACTCGCATGGCGCATGCACCAGCGTATGCGAAAGCGGTACCGGAATCGTGTCGATGCCCGCAGGAAGAAGCAAGAGGCGTTGCTTAACACGCTGCGGGCGTGTTTTGGGCTTAAGCCGGTCTAATTCGCGTCGAAAATAGAGGGTTAATCGTATGCCCTGGCCAAAATATGGCAAATATGAGTACTGTCACTAAATCAGTAACAGCAAAATCAAGGAATTTAGAACTCGGAGGCGGCGTAAAGTGAGAAGATAATAAACAAATGTAGAATAACTAAGCATCAGGTTGGCGACACTGAGCGCAAAATCTGTCCGAGAGGCCAAAATTGCCTGTTACTAAATTGGTGGCAGTACTCATATTTGCCATATTTTGACCAGGGCACCCTAAGAAGGGCGCCCCGGAGCTCCCCGTAGGGGAGCTCCGGGCTTCATAGGGGCACGAATAGCCCACTCCGACCTGCAAAATCTGTGCGCACGATGCGAATGACGCCCTTAACCTTAAACTTTAGCTTGAACTTAGCTATAATGCGCTACGTTCCTGCCAGGCTGTGGTTGCGGACGGACGAAATGCCCGTCCTAGTCCAAGACAGACGCGGTCAAAGGGATCCACGTAAGCGACCGCGTGCGCGCGGCGCGATCATGGCGCGTCCTAGATGTAAGCCGCACCGTCCGTTCTACTTTCTTTGGGGCAATACCGCCTCGCGGGCGAGCGGGCCAGTCGTGAAGGTGGCTGCGGCCTCCCGAGCAAACACCCCGGTGCGCAAGTGTGGGGTCAAATACCAGGTCAGCTGGTGGGAACAACCAGTTATTCCGCGCAACGCACGGATTGTATACGACACAGAAGGCAGGGTAGTGGACATGGTGAGGGGCAGCTTGATGCACGCGGCTCGGTTAGGTGCTGGGACCGCAGCGGTCATTGCCGTTTTGGGCCTGAGCGGATGCGCGTTCAACCCGCTGTCTACGTTCACGACTCCCACGATCGACCAGATCGAGTACGAGACCGTCACGCCGGCGGTGTCGGACGATGCCCTGGTCACTCCCGGAACCCTGACGGTCGCCCTCGATACTTCCGATGCGCCGCAGGCAATGCAGGGCGCCGACGGCGAGCTTACGGGGTATGCAGTCGATGCTGCCCGCGCCCTCGCAAGCCGCATGGGCCTTAAGGTCGCCTTTGTCGATGCGTCCTCGGCAGGTTCCGCGCTCGGCGACAAAAAGGCTGATATCTTTATCGGCGAGATCAACTCCACGGACGGGGACGTTAGCTCGCTCGGCACCTGCCTGTACGATGCCGCTTCCGTGTTCGGTAAAACCAGCGATGTTGGGTCGCTAAGCGTTTCCACCGATACCCTTAACACGTCTACTCTGGGTGTCCAGATGTCCTCGGCCTCGCAGGAGGCGCTTGCTAAGCAGAGCATCACCGCCAACCAAAAGACCTACTCCAACATCAACGAGTGCTTTGAGGCGCTCGAGTCCGGCGAGGTCGACTATGTAATCTGCGACTCCACGGCCGGCGGCTACCTTGCACGCCTGATGAGCGAGGTCTCCTATGCCGGTTCGCTCGAGGCGCCCTCGACGCTTGGTGTTGCGGGCCTCTCGTCCAATGACGAACTTTGCCGTGCCGTGAGCGATGCCCTCGACGGTATTACGGCCGACGGCACGCTCGAGGCGGTCCACTCTGTCTGGTATGGCAGGATGCCCTACGACCTCACCACTAAGACGGTTTCGGGCGCTAACGTGCAGCCGGGCGACTCTGAGTCCAGTGAGACCGCATCCTCCGGCAGCGAGTCCTCCGATTCCAACAATGAGACCGCATCCTCCGAGGACAAATCGTCCAGCCAGGAAGGCACCATCACCGACGACGACATTAACAAACTTAATAGCTAGTTATTGCTAGGGGTGGTGTCTCCTATACGTTGGAAAGGACGCCTCTTCACGGTTTCAACACGCACTGCCGGGTTTCCCCAATAGGGGAGCCCGGCTTTTTTATCCCTATAAAACCAGCAGGTCAAAGCCAATTTTCGGGACCAAATACAAAGCCGTCGGCTCCCTTCTATAGCGCACTTTGCCACGGAAAAGTGCGAGACTTCGGTATGCGGTATCAAGCAATCGTTATTCGGGTCTTTAGGAATCCGCGTGATTAAATGCACGGCAATGGGTACATAGCCAGTACAGGAAGTCCCCGAGGCAGATTGGAGCCACGTATGGATATCAAGGTTTCTGGACGCAAGACGACGGTAACCGATGCTCTGCGTGCGCATGTGGATGAGAAGATCGGCGAGGCGCTCAAGGTTTTCGATATCGAGCCCATGACGGTCGACGTTGTACTTCGCTATGAGAAGAACCCCTCGAACCCCAACCCGGCAATCGTCGAGGTTACGGTTCGCGCCCGCGGTTCGGTGATTCGCGTTGCCGAGCACGGTGCAGATATGTACGCCGCCATCGACCTCTCCGCCGATAAGGTCACCCGCCAGCTGCGTAAGTTCAAGACCAAGGTCGTGGACAACCGCCAGGGCGGTGCCAGCGCCGCGGATGTTGCGCCGGTCGAGCGCGTTGACGATCTGGCCGACCTGCTGCTGCCCGAGGAGGAGGACGACCTGCTCGTCCGCGAGAAGGTCATCGATGTCACCCCGATGACTGAGGAGCAGGCGCTGGTGCAGACCGATCTGCTCGGCCATGACTTCTACGTGTTCGAGAACGCGACGACTGGCCTCATCAATGTGGTGTATCACCGTAAGAATGGTGGATATGGCATCATCAAGCCCCGCATCGAAACACTTGACGAGTAAAATACGTTAACTTGCATGAGTTAACGGCCGGCGGTCATCCCATGCGGATGGCCGCCTTTTTTACGTAAGGAGTCGCTTTGATGGACAAGGCTGCATCTACCGGCCATTCAGACCGCTGCCGCATCGTCGTCGATACCTGCTGCGACTTTAGCCCCGAGGTCGCCGCGAACCTCGATGTCGATATCTTGGGCTTCCCCTTTATCATCGATGGCGAGGAGCGCACGGACGATATCTGGTCGAGCATCAGCCCTAAGGAGTTCTACGACCGCATGCGTGCCGGCGCTCGCGTGTCTACCTCGGCTGTGTCGCTCGGTCGCTATATCGAGTTCTTTACCGAGTGCGCCAAAGAGGGCACGCCTACGGTCTACCTGTGCTTTACCTCGGCGCTGTCGTCGAGCTACAACTCCGCGTGCCAGGCGGCGGACGCCGTGCGCGCCGAGTATCCCGATTTTGAGCTGTACGTGGTCGACAACGCTCTGCCCTGTGCGACCGGCGAGCTCTTGGCGCTTGAGGCCGTGCGCCAGCGTTCGGCGGGACTGACCGCCAAGCAGCTGGTCGACTGGGCAAACGAGGCCAAGACCTATGTCCACGGTTACTTTACGCTCGAGAGCTTTGACGCGCTGGCTGCTGGCGGCCGCATTCCGCCCGCGGCGGCACAGCTCACGGCAAAGCTCGACGTCAAACCCGAGCTGTCCTACGACCTGGCCGGCTCGCTGTCGCTGATCGGCGTCAACCGCGGTCGCAAGAAGGCGCTCAAGTCCATCCTCAAGTCGTTCCGCGAGAACTATGTGCCCGATCGCACCATGCCCATCGCCATTATGACGGCCGATGCCGAGAAGGACGGCGACTGGCTCGAAGCCGCCATCCGCAAGGAGGAGGGCTGCGCCGACGTCACGATCATTCGCAGCTCCGTGGGTCCCACCATCGGCTCGCACGTGGGCCCCGGCATGGTGGCCTGCGCGTTTTGGGGCAAGAACCGCGCCGACAAGGCGTCGCTTTCCGACCGCATCGCCCGCCGTGTGCGCGGTCAGTAGGCAAGTAACGCGGCCGTAATCGATCCCAACTCACAGCCCAAACGCTGGCACCGAGTATTCAACCTGGTAATAACACCCAACCCAAAAGGAAAGGCTTCATGGCAAACAAGCTCTCTGTCGCATTTATCGGCACCGGAATCATGGGTGCCCCCATCGCCGGCCACATTCTGGACGCCGGCTATCCCGTCACGGTCAACAACCGCACTAAGTCCAAGGCGGCGGCGCTTATCGAGCGCGGTGCCGTCTGGGCCGATACCCCGGCCGATGCCGTGGCGAACGCCGACGTCGTCTTTACCATGGTGGGTTATCCCTCCGAGGTCGAGGAGCTCTACCTGGCGGGCGACGGCCTGCTCGCGTGCACTAAGCCCGGCGCGGTGCTGATCGACCTCACTACGAGCTCGCCCGAGCTCGCCCGTGACATTGCCGAGGCCGCCCAGGTTTCCGGCCGCATGGCGTTTGACTGTCCCGTCACCGGCGGCGAGTCGGGTGCTATCGCCGGCACGCTTACGGCTATCGTTGGCGCTACCGAGAACGACATCGCTCCGGTCCGCGATATCCTTTCCACCTTTGCGGCAACCATCTGCTGCTTCGATGGTGCCGGCAAGGGCCAGGCTGCCAAGCTCGCCAACCAGGTGTCGCTGGGCGCCTGCATGGTCGGCATGGCAGACGCCATGGCATTTGCCGAGCTGAGCGGCCTTGACCTGGAGAAGACCCGCCAGATGATCCTGGGCGGTACCGGCAAGTCCGGCGCCATGGAGAGCCTGGCTCCCAAGGCGCTTGACGGCGACTACAAGCCCGGCTTTATGGTCGAGCACTTCATTAAGGACCTGCGCTTGGCGCTCGCTTACGCCGATGACCGCGAGCTCGCGCTGCCCGGTGCCGACGTCGCTTTTACGCTCTACGACATGCTCGACGCCATCGGTGGCGCCAAGCTGGGCACCCAGGCCATCACGGTTCTCTACAAGGAGGAGGCCGACGCCATCGCCGCCGGTCTGGACTGGTCGCAGTATCGCCCCGAGGAGCATGGCGCTCACGAGGAAGGTTGCGGTTGCGGCGAGCACGGCGAGGACCATGAGTGCGGCTGTGGCCATCACCATGGCGAGGACCACGAGTGCTGCGGCGGCCACGGCCATGACGACGGCCACGAGTGCTGCTGCGGCCACCATCACGGGGAGTAGCGCCCATGAGCTGGACGTTCGTGGTGCTTGCGCTGGTACTCTTTCTCTTTGCGATCTACATCGGCTTTCTGTGCGGCCAGTGGGCGTGCGAAAAGCGTGTCATCACCAAGCGCGACTACTGGATTGCCAACTTTGCAGGAGCGGCGGCGGTCGTCCTACTGACCTGGGTGTTCTCGCTGTTCCCGCTGGTGCAGTTTGCGCCGATCGGCTGGCTCGGCGGCTTTATCGCCGGCCTTAAGATGAGCTTTGGCGAGTCCGTCGGTCCATGGCGCAAGCACGACGAGGTTTTTAACGTCAACAAGGCTCATCGCGCCGCCGCCGACGCGGGCGACGCCGAGGAGCGCCGCCGTGCACGTCGCAATGGCGCGGCCGACCGGCAGCTCATCTCGGTCACCGATGACAGCAAGGGTGCTGGCAAGCACGCCAAGAAATAAAAAGAAGAGGTAACTATGGCAGAAAACAAAGACGAACAGCTCACCGACGAGGAGCTGGCACAGCTCCAGCTGGCGGAGGAGAACGAGAACGCCGTCGACCGTCTGGTCCAGGAGCTCGGCTGCCCCACGCGCCGCATCCGCCAGTTTGCCGCCCGCGTGCTGCACCTGCTTGCCGAGCGCGATCCGCAGCGCGTCGTGCCCTGCGTGCCCGCGTTGATCGAGGCGCTCGACCGCCCCGAGGCGCAGACCCGCTGGGAGGCCCTCGATGCCCTGACGGCGCTCGCCACCACCTGCCCCGAGCAGCTGGGCGATGCCTTTGAGGGCGCCGAGACCGCACTGTTCGACGAGATCTCCTCCACGCTGCGCTATGCCGCCTTCCGCCTGCTGTGCGTGTGGGGTGCCACGAGCGTCGAGCGTTCGCGCGAGGCTTGGCCCATCCTGGACGAGGCCATCCAGTGCTACCACGGCGACCTTGAGTATCGCGACATGCTCGGTTGCCTGTACGAGTTTTGCCAGGGCGAGATCGACGCCGAGGTTGCCGAGAAGCTTGCGCTGCGCCTTAAGTTCGATGCCGAGAACGGTAAGGGCAGCTATCTTAAGGCCCGTTCGAGCGAGATTTGCGAAATGCTTGTTAAACGTTTTGGCCTGGATCTCTCCAAAAAGAAGAAGCGTGCTAGCGTAAAAAAATCTGACGACGCCGAAGACGAGGAGTAACAGATTATGGCGCACGATGTAGTCCTGATTCCCGGTGACGGTATCGGTCCCGAGATTACGCAGGCCATGCGCCGCGTGGTCGAGGCCACCGGTGTCCAGATCAACTGGAACGTCCAGGAGGCCGGTGCCGGCGTCATGGACGAGTTTGGCACGCCGCTGCCCCAACATGTGCTCGATGCGGTCGCCGAGACCAAGGTTGCCATCAAGGGCCCCATCACCACGCCGGTCGGCACGGGCTTCCGCAGCGTTAACGTCGCCCTGCGCAAGCACTTCGACCTGTACGCCTGCGTGCGCCCCTGCCTGTCGCAGCCGGGCGACGGCTCGCGCTTCCGCGACGTCGACCTGGTCATCGTGCGCGAGAACACCGAGGACCTCTACGCCGGCATCGAGTTCGATGAGGGCGCTGCCGAGGTCGAGGAGCTCTCGCAGCTTGTCGAGCGTTCGGGCCAAAAGACCTTCGCCGCCGATTCCGCGATCTCGATCAAGCCGATCTCCATCGCCAAGAGCCGCCGCATTGTGGAGTATGCCTTTGAGTATGCCCGCCGCTGCGGCCGCAAAAAGGTGACGGCCGTGCATAAGGCCAACATCATGAAGGCGACCGACGGCTTGTTCCTGCGCGTAGCGCGCGAGGTGGCCTCCAACTATCCCGATATCGAGTTCAACGACAAGATCGTCGACGCCACCTGCATGGGCCTGGTCCAGAACCCCAACGACTTCGATGTCTTGGTGCTGCCCAACCTGTACGGCGACATCGTGAGCGACCTGTGCGCCGGCCTGGTTGGTGGCCTGGGTATGGCTCCGGGTTCCAACATCGGTGCCGATTGCGCCATCTTTGAGGCAACGCACGGCTCCGCGCCCGATATCGCCGGTCAGGATATCGCCAACCCCACGGCCGAGATCCTCTCTGCTGCGATGATGCTCGATCACCTGGGCGAGAACGATGCTGCCAATCGCATTCGTGCCGCCGTCTCCGCCACGCTCGACGAGGGCGAGCAGGTTACCGGTGACGTGCGTCGTGCCCAGACCGGCTCCGTTGAGGGCGCTGTGGGCACGCAGGCCTTTGCCGATGCCGTTATCGCGCACCTGGGCTAAGGTATGCACGCTGCAAACGCCTAAATAGTACTTAAGTGTTTGCGTATAACCTAAGAATCAATACGCCCGGCGCCTCGTCGGGCGTATTCTATTGGGGACTATGTTTCCTAACAAGGAGTAATTGATATGGGTCTGATTCAAAAGAAGGACGAGAAGGACGAGATCGACGGCATCCAGATCATCGAGCGCGGCGAAGGCCCCGACGGTGACGAGGACGAGAAGATCGATCTGGTCGCCGGTACGTCTGCCGAGCACATTGCCGCCGGCACGACGGCCGAGGAGGAGGACGCCCGACTGGAGGCTCAGATTGCCGCGGATGCCGCTGACGAGAACCTCATGCCCGAGGAGCAGGACGAGGACGACGACTCCGACGTGGACGACCACGCTTGCAAGCACAAGAAGACGATGATTGCCATCTTTGTGGTCGCCGTCGTGATCGCTGCCGTGGTCGGCTTCTTTATCGGCAACGGTGGTTTTGGCGGCAAGGGCGTCGGCTCGGCGACCCTGACCGAGGACCAGCTCGATTCGACCGTGGCAAGCTATAGCTACAACGGCAAGAAGAGCGACATCACCGCGCGTGAGGCCATCGAGAGCCAGTACAGCCTCGACACCGTCAAGGATAGCGATGGCAACTACACCGCCCCCTCTGCCGACGTCATCCTGTCTTACGTGCGCAACAAGATTCTGCTCGATGCTGCTGAGGACGAGGGCATTACCGTCTCCTCTAAGGAGATGAAGAAGTACGCCGAGGATTCTATCGGCACCTCGGACTACGACACCATGGCCAAGCAGTATGGCGTGTCCAAGGACCAGGCCAAGCAGATCGTCCGTCAGTCCGCGACGCTGCAGAAGCTCTACAAGAAGAAGGTGGGCGATGCTTCCGCGAGCATGTCGACCGCTCCGACCGAGCCTTCTGACGGCAACGAGGACACCGCGAGCAAGGACTACGCCGACTACATCATCAACCTTGCCGGTGACGAGTGGGATAGCTCGAAGGGCACCTGGAAGGACGAGAACAGCACCTACGCTAAGGCCTTCGCTAACGATGCCTTTACCGCCGATAGCGCCACCTATAAGCAGGCCATGACCGCCTATTACACTGCTTACCAGCAGTATTCTTCGCAGGCTTCGAGCGCCAGCTCCAAGTGGACCGAGTATGCCAACGGCCTGTACGCCAAGGCCAACATCAGCATCTACGGCCTGTTTGCGTAAGATCTGCCTGAGCTTTCGAGCGCGAAGTCGAAATATCTGATTGAGCCCGCTAGAACGCATCGTTCTGGCGGGCTTTTTGCGTTGAGGGCGTGATTGGCGGCTTAATTATGGCTATTCATCTTTAAGTCCAAAAAGGCTATCGGCTTCATCGTCGGATATATATTCCAGTACATCGCCCGGTTGGCAGTCGAGTGCCCGGCATATCGCGTCAAGAGTTGAAAAGCGCACGGCAGAAACCTTGCCCGTCTTGATGCGCGACATATTGACCTGGGAGATGCCCACGCGTTCCGCAAGCTCTTTGGATGAGATCTTGCGTTCGGCAAGCATGCGGTCGAGCCGCAGAATAATCATGGATTCCCCCTAGAGCAACTCGTCATCTTGTTTTTGCAGGATACACCCGTACTGGAAGATGCTAGCAATCAGGCTAATAATTAGGCCTGCAAAGAGCATAGAGAGGTCGAGATGCTGCCCGCCAAGTGCATCCGTAAAGCTGCCGCCAAATCCTGAGAGTATCAGCCCTGTGACTATGGCACCAAAAAGTTTCACGGCGGCGCCGCCGATAAGGAACAAATGTCCTATTTGACGTAGTATGCGGATGCATTCGAGGTCAAAGGGCCTGCCCGCCTTTTCAATGGCGGAGAAAAACCTGTATGCGCTTAGCGCGATGGCAAGCGCGAGGCATGCCATCATGACGCTCCCTATGGCAGTATGACCGTCGTGCGCGACAAGCATAAGAGGGGTCTGTTCATTGGTGCCGACGAGAGCGAGAATTGGCCCTTCGCTAGCCTCAAGCTCTACGGATTGGAGACAGAACCCTTGGGAGAGGCTAGGCAATATGACTAGATCTTCGATTGCAATGACTGCGAGGAGTGCCAGAGCGAGCGCCACGATGGTGCAGATTGTGCCCCATTTGCAGTAGCGAGTGAGCTTCCTCAGTTTGGCTATTGCCTGTTCACGGTCGATGGCTTCATTCGATTTGGATACGTTCCAGCGGATCATAGCTCCTCCAACCAATGTCTTGGATGATACTTGTATCTTATAACATGCTTAACGACAAACGATAAACAATTACATAATAGAGTAATTAATATTTGTACGACGAATAGCGAGAGCTTATGGCACATTCAGGGAGCGGGAGTTTGGCGCGCGGGGAGATGGACGAGTATTGAAATATCCTGCAACCGCGCAAGTGCTTCATCGGGTTTCCCAATTCATCCGGGAAAACGGCCGTAAACGATTGCAAATAACCGTTGAGCGGTCGAAAACTACCGTTCACCGATAATCTCTAAACCGGTTCTAACTGGTATTAAGTCAAAAAGACCAATTCACAAATCTTCATAATGACCTGCATTTTTTCTACACGCTATTTTTAGCCGCCTTGCGTTGTTTAGACATAAAAATAGTTCCGATCTTTTGCCAAAGCATTTCGAAACGGTTTCAAAACCGCAGGTAGAAGTGTTAACGAGCGGTAAACGGTCGAATTTTAACCGCGAGCGGTGCAAAAACGTTTTACTGTATGAATCAACGAAAGCAACCTCTTCTGTGGTGATATAGTGACAACAACACGTCACGTGGTTACTACCAGTTAAGAAACCACTGGTCTTTAAAGAACGCTTTCCAAGAAGCTTTAAGGGCACTCGCCCGCTGGCTTCCGAACATCATCGGACTCAGATTG
This sequence comes from uncultured Collinsella sp., assembly GCA_900542325.1. Taxonomy (GTDB): domain Bacteria; phylum Actinomycetota; class Coriobacteriia; order Coriobacteriales; family Coriobacteriaceae; genus Collinsella. The sequence goes on from UQMY01000009.1 coordinate 29,308, forward strand.
TACACACCTTCGGAAGGGAAATTTGAATGGTTGGCTTTATTCTTACCGGTCATGGACAGTTCGCACCCGGCCTTGCAAGCGCTATCGCTATGGTTGCCGGCGACCAGCCCGCTTTTACCGTCGTTCCTTTTGAGGGCGATCAGGCTGCTTCCTACGGTGAGGATCTCCGCGCCGCTATTACCGCCATGCGCGAGGAGTGCGATGGCGTGCTCGTCTTTACCGACCTGCTTGGCGGCACCCCGTTCAACCAGTCGATGATGATTGCCCAGGATGTCGACAATGTCGAGGTTCTGACTGGCACCAACCTTCCCATGGTTATTGAGCTTCTGTTCCTCCGCGGCAATGCCACGCTCGCCGAGCTTGGCGAGCAGGCCGTGACCGTTGGCCAGACGGGCATCACCGCCCAGACGGTCGCATCCGTTGCCGGCTCCGACGAAGAGGACGTCTTCGGCGACGAGGACGGCATCTAATGGCCGATTTCGGAGCCAGCGTCCTGAGCTCCTCGGTCGCTCTTTTGGGCCTGCTTGTCATCATGGGCTTGATTTACACCATCTGGTCGCAAATCAACATGAAGAAGAAGCAGAAGTACTTCAAGGAGCTGCACAAGGAGCTCAAACCGGGTCAGGAAGTTCTTTTCGCCGGCGGTATCTACGGAACCGTCAAAGGCATCGAAGGCGAGAAGGTCCAGATCAAAGTCCGATCCGGCGCCGTTGTAGATGTTTCGCGTTACGCGATTCAGGAGATCAAGTAACTGTCGTCAGCAAATAACGAAAGGAAGCTGATCAACATGGCAGAACCCAACATTCTTCTTACCCGCATCGATAACCGACTGGTCCATGGTCAGGTCGCTACCCAGTGGAACTCCACCCTGGGCTCGAACCTCATTCTCGTCGCCAACGACGATGTGTCGACCAACACCATGCGCCAGAACCTCATGAAGATGGCCGCTCCCGCCGGCGTCGCTACTCGTTTCTTCTCTCTGCAGAAGACCATCGACGTCATTGGCAAGGCGAGCCCGCGCCAGAAGATCTTCATCGTGGCCGAAACACCGGAAGACGTGCTTACGCTCGTCAAGGGCGGTGTGCCTATAAAGAAGGTAAACATCGGCAACATGCACATGTCGGAAGGAAAGCGCCAAGTCGCCACCTCCGTCGCAGTTAACGACGAGGATGTCGCTGCGTTTAAAGAGCTGCAGGAATTGGGGGTGGAGTTGGAGATCAGGCGCGTTCCGAGCACGCCTGTTGAGGACACGAGCAAGCTCTTCTCGTAATCCTCATGATCCACGTTGTCAGGAATGAAACCCTGACATTCTGTACGTGAAATCCAAAGTGCGTACATACATTTTGAAAGGAGGAGCAAGATGGAATACTCGATCATCCAGGTCGCTCTGGTCTTCATCGTCACGTTCGTCGCGGCAATCGACCAGTTCAACTTCCTCGAGTCTCTCTATCAGCCCATCGTCACCGGCGCCGTCATCGGTCTTATCCTTGGCGACCTCAACACCGGTCTTCTCGTGGGTGGTACCTATCAGCTCATGACGATCGGCAACATGCCGATCGGAGGCGCTCAGCCGCCTAACGCCGTCATCGGCGGCATCATGGCAGCCATTCTCGCTATCGCTACGGGCCTCGAGCCCAACGCGGCAGTCGGCCTTGCCATTCCGTTCGCTCTGCTTGGTCAGCTCGGCGTTACCCTGGTCTTCACGCTTATGTCGCCGCTCATGTCCTCTGCGGACAACATGGCTCACAACGCTGACACCAAGGGTATCGAGCGTCTGAACTACTTCGCCATGGCTCTGCTCGGCCTGATCTTCGCCGTCGTCGTCACCCTGTTCTTCATCGCTGGCGCCACCATCGGTCAGACCATCGCTTCCGCCATCCCGACTTGGCTGCAGACCGGTCTCTCCGCTGCAGGCGGCATGATGCGCTTCGTCGGCTTCGCCGTCCTGCTCAAGGTTATGATGAACCGCGATATGTGGGGCTTCTTCCTCATGGGCTTTGGCCTCGCGCTCATCACCGTTGCCAACGATTCTCTGGCAACCCCTGCTCTGCTCATCCTCGCTCTCATCGGCTTCGGCATCGCTTTCTGGGACTTCCAGCAGCAGACCGAGCTGAAGGGTGCAGCTGTTTCTGACGGAGGTGACTTCGAAGATGGCATCTAATGAGTATGTGATCCCGGAGCACTACGAGGATCTCACTCCTGCTCCGCAGCTCGACCAGAAGACCCTCAACAAGATGGCCTGGCGCTCCTGCTTCCTGCAGGCCTCGTTCAACTACGAGCGTATGCAGGCCGCCGGTTGGCTCTACTCCATCATCCCCGGTCTGGAGAAGATCCACACCAACAAGAACGACCTCGCGGCTTCCATGAGCCACAACCTGGAGTTCTTCAACACCCATCCGTTCCTTGTCACCTTTGTTATGGGCATCGTGCTTTCGCTCGAGCAGAACAAGGTTGACATCCCCACGATCCGCGCCGTCCGCGTCGCCGCAATGGGCCCGCTCGGTGGTATCGGTGACGCCCTGTTCTGGCTGACGCTTGTGCCTATCACGGCCGGCATCACCTCCAACATGGCCATCAACGGCAATGCCGCTGCGCCGATCATCTTCCTGGTGATCTTCAACGTCGTCCAGTTCGCTCTGCGCTTCTGGCTCATGAACTGGTCCTACAAGCTTGGCACCAGCGCTATTGACGCTCTGACCGCCAACATGCAGGCCTTCACGCGTGCCGCTTCCATCATGGGCGTCTTCGTCGTCGGTTGCCTGGTCGTCACCATGGGTGGCACCCAGATCAACCTCCAGATCCCCAATGGCACCACCCGTGGCCTCTCCGCTACTACCGTGATCGTCTCCGAGAAGGAGGCCGAGAACTTCACCGGTATGGAGGGCATCGATACCGAGACCGCTGAGGCCGGTACCATCGCCATGACCGATAAGGACGGCAACGCCCTTACCGCTTCCGATGCCGACGGCAACGCTGTCGAGTGCGGCGTCACCGATCTGGGCAACGGCATGGAGTCCGTTACCTACGGTACCGTCACCGAGGATCCGGTCAACTTCTCTGTTGCCGACACCCTCAACACCATCGTCCCCAAGCTCGTCCCGCTTATGCTTACGCTGCTGCTTTACTACATGTTCGCTAAGCACAGCTGGACCCCGACCAAGGGCATTCTCCTGCTCTTCGTCCTTGGCATCCTGGGCGCTGGCCCGCTTGGTCTCTGGCCGAGCATCTGGTAAGGCTCTAGCTTGAGGGGTGTGTCCCTACGCGGCTCACACCCCGACCCCTTAAGCCATGTGTATGTTAAAAGCCGCGTGCTCGAAAGAGCGCGCGGCTTTTGTTTCTTGATGATTCGGGTGTGGCAGACAGATAATGCTTAACACCCTAGGTAGTTAGCCGAATTCGAGCAAAAGGGAGGATAGGATGGCGATCGGAGCGCGTAAGCAACCGCTGTACGATCAGCTGGTCGATATTCTGACCGAAAAGATTGACCATGAATATCGCGCCGGTGACATGATTCCTTCCGAGCGCGAACTTTCGGAGCGCTATGGTCTCTCGCGCACTACGGTACGCCTGGCTCTGCAGGAACTGGAGCGTTTAGGACTGGTGGTTCGGCAGCACGGTCGCGGTACCTTTGTGACCGACCGTTCGGCAAAGGCAACCAATCTTATGCAGTCCTACAGCTTTACCGAGCAGATGCGCGCGATGGGTCGTGACCCCGAGACCACGATTCTCGAGTTTTGCGAGATGGAGGCCGATAAGAATCTGGCCGAGCATATGGGATTGCGTATCGGTGATCGCATTTTTAAGCTCAAGCGCCTTCGTTCTGCCGACAACATGCCCATGATGGTCGAACGCAGCTATCTACCGGTTCGTCAATTTCTGTCCCTAAAGCGACCGCTGCTTGAGCGTAAGCCGCTTTACGATGTGATTGAGCAAGACTTTCAGCAAAAAATACGTGTGGCCGAAGAGGAGTTCTATGCGAGCATAGCCCGTCCCACCGATGCCCACCTTTTGGAAATTGTCGAGGGCTCGCCTGTGCTCGATTTGGTTAGGACTACGTATAACGAGTCAAACGAGGTTGTGGAGTATACGCTCTCGGTTGCTCGTGCCGATCAGTTTAAATACAAGGTTTACCACCAGCGTAGCGACTAGTGTTGGCATCGTTTCCATATGATGATTCTTTGTATTTAACTGGTTACTACCAGATAACCAACCGAAGTGTATAATTGCACGTCAGAGGATTACTTCTAGAGAGAGGTATTAGAAATGTTCGAGAAGAGTGTCGAGGAGCTCACCGAGCTAGGCGCCCAGATCACCACGGCCGAGATTGCTCAGCAGCCCGAGCTTTGGCGTGATACGCTCAACATCTATCGCGAGAACAAGGAGGCCATCGAGGCCTTTCTGGCCGAGGCTCGCGCTATGGGCGAGGGCCGTCTGTCCGTTGTCTTCACCGGTGCCGGTACGTCCGACTATGTTGGCGATACCTGCGCCCCGTATCTGCGTCACGCCGGCAACACTGATCTCTACGACTTTAAGCCCATCGCCACGACCGACATCGTGAGCGCCCCGCGCGACTTCCTGCGCGCTGAGGATCCCACGCTCGTGGTTTCCTTTGCCCGCTCTGGCAACAGCCCCGAGAGCCTTGCCGCCGTTGCCGTTGCCAAGGAGCTCGTCCACAACGTCAAGTTCCTCAACATCACCTGCGCGCCCGAGGGCAAGCTCGCCGTCGAGTCCGTCGATGATCCCAATGCGCTGACGCTGCTCATCCCGCGCGCCAACGACAAGGGCTTCGCCATGACCGGCTCCTACACCTGCATGACCCTGCTCTCTACTCTCATCTTTGACGAGGCTTCCGACGAGCAGAAGGCCGAGTGGGTCGAGACCATCGCCAAGATGGGCGAGGAGGTCATCGCTCGCGAGTCTGAGGTTGCCGACTACCTCGCTGGCGACTTCAACCGCGTGACCTACCTTGGCTCCGGCTCCTTTGGCGGCCTTGCTCAGGAGAGCCAGCTCAAGATCCTCGAGCTTGCTCATGGCCTGGTTGCCACTTCCTACGACACCTCCATGGGCTATCGTCACGGACCTAAGTCCTTCGTCGACGATAAGACGCTCGTCTTCGTATTCGTCAACAACGACGCCTACACCCGTCAGTACGACATCGACATCCTCAACGAGATCGGTGGCGACGATATTGCTCAGCGCACCGTTGCCGTTCAGCAGGATGGCGCTACTGTCTACGAGGGTGAGTCCTTCACCTTTAAGGGCTATGAGGCACTCCCCGAGGGTTACCTTGCTCTGCCGTTCGTGATGTTTGCCCAGGCAATCAGCCTGCTCAACTCCGTGCGCGTGGGCAACACGCCCGATACGCCGAGCCCCACCGGCACGGTCAACCGCGTGGTCAAGGGCGTGACGATTCACCCCTTCACCGCTTAATCGCGTCCCCCTGTAAGGGCGCCCGTCCGCTCATAACGGCGGGCGGGCGCTTTTTGTTTTACGTGAGCTGGGTATAAGCATCACCACAGTCAACTGCTTTAGAAGCAAGGAGTGCATATGAGCACGTACGCAATTAAGGCTGACAAGTTCTTCTTGCCGGCAGGCCCGCAACTGGGCGGCTATCTTATGGTCGAGGATGGCGTCTTTGGCGCCTGGCAGGCCGACGAGCCCTCTTGCGAGATTAAGGATTACACGGGATCGTGGATCGCACCGGGTATGGTTGACACCCACATCCATGGCTTCTATAACCACTCGACTACCGATAACGATCCCGAGGGCATCGATATCAGCTCGACCGAGCTCGCCCGTCGCGGCACCACCAGCTGGCTGCCCACGACGTTCACCGATGGCGTCGAGCAGATTAAGGACGCCTGCGCCGCCATCGCCCAGGCGGACGAGGGTCGCGGCCCCGACTTCTGCGGTGCTCGCATTCAGGGCATCTACCTGGAAGGCCCTTTCTTTACCATGAAGCACGTGGGCGCGCAGAACCCCGCTTATCTGATCGACCCCTCCGAGGAGGTCTTCGATCAGTGGCAGGAGGCTGCGGGCGGTCGCATCGTTAAGAGCGCCATGGCGGCCGAGCGCGACGGTGCCGCTGCTTATGCGGCTGCTCTGAACGCCAAGGGTGTGGTGACCAGCATCGGTCACTCCGACGCCACCTACGATGAGTGCATCGCTGCCATCAACGCCGGTGCCAGCTGCTTTACGCATACCTATAACGGCCAGCGCGGGCTGCATCACCGTGAGCCCGGTGTCGTGGGTGCTGCTATGTCCACGTCCGAGACCTACGCCGAGATCATCTGTGACGGCAAGCACGTAAACCCTGCCGCCATCAAGGCGCTGCTGCAGGCCAAGGGCTGGCAGCACACGGTACTCATCACCGACTGCCTGGGCTGCGGCGGCATGCCCGAGGGCAGCTACACCAGCGGCGGCATGGACGTCATCATGAAGGACAACCTGTGCTGGCTCGCCGATGGCAAGAGCATTGCCGGTTCGGTGCTCACGCTTGCCCAGGGCGTCAAGAACATCGTCGACTGGGGCATCGCCAGCGCCGATATCGCCATTCGCATGGCAACCGAGGTGCCGGCACGCTCCGCGCACATCGAGGATAAGTGCGGCAGCATCATGCCGGGTCGCGACGCCGACTTTGTCGTGTTCGACCATGAGCTCACCCTCGTCGAGACGTATGTTGGCGGCCAGAGCGTCGGCAACGCCTTTACCGAGTAACGAAAGAAAAAGACGGCGGGCCCGAATCTGCTCGGACCCGCCGTACGGGTTAAACGCTCAAAAGCACCTTTACAGTTACAGCTTGCTAGCGATTTTCTTTGCCGTACGCTTAACGCCGGCCACCAGGCCTCCTGCAGGATGCTCCTTCTCGTATGCTAGGCGCTTCTCGCGCTTGGCGTACTCTTCGACGATGATGTCTCCATACTCGTCTTCGATCTTGTCGAAGAAGTCGACGGCACCCTTAATTTCCTCAGCGGTCGGGTGCCCCTTTTGGACACCGCCGGTGAGTTTGAACGGCCCCCACGTATCAAAGCCGGGGCAGCCGTAGACACCCATAAAGATGGCCTGCCTCATGCGGCAGATGCCATCGATATCCTTGCCGTACCACTTGTTTTTGCCACCGTAGGTCATAAGGCCAAACACCTTGTCCTGCGGCTGCAACACGTTAGTGAGCACGCGTGCCATGTCCTTGTCGATCTCGGAGTAATAGATGCCCGTGGCGACACCAATCAGATGGTATTCGTGCAGGTTGGGATACTCGTTTTTGCCGAGTGTTTTCACGTCGAGGGTATCGATTTCGGGGTGCGCCTCGACGATGGCGTCCACGAGCTTTTTCGTATTGCCGTGGTGGCGTGAGGCATAAAGAATGATGGTTCGCATAAGAAGGCCTTTCAGCTGTAATTGCATCAATGTCTGTATGGTACCCCGTTACATGGCCGGGATACAGGACGCATCGATGAGCGTGCGGGTTTGTCCATTGGTCAGAGCCGAGACGGGTACTTGCGAGCAAAAGCAGTTGTTCGAAAGGATGGGCAATGGAATACGCTCTCTCCAACGATTCGATTTCTATTAAGGTGTCCACGGCTGGTGGTTCGTTTACCTCGATTGAGGCCGGAGGTCGCGAGTACTTGTGGCAGGGTGACCCCGCCGTGTGGTCCGGCCAGGCGCCGGTCTGCTTTCCGATTTGCGGAGGCCTGCGCGATGGTAGTGCCATGACGTTTGCCGGGCATCATGTAAAGCTCGCTCGCCACGGCTTTGCGCGCAAGCAGGAGTGGAAGCTGCTGAGCCAAGGCGAGAACGAGTTGGCTGTGTGTCTGGCGTCCGAGGATAACGCTGCGTTGCTGAGCGATTATCCGTATCCGTTTAGGCTCGTCGCCCGCTATACGCTCGAGGACGCCGCCGTGCGTGTCTCCTATGAGGTTACCAACGAGGGCACCGAGGACATGCCGTTCTTTATCGGTGGGCATCCCGGCTTTAGGTGCCCGCTCGATGAGGGCGAGGCCTATACGGACTACGAGTTGCGCTTTGAGAAAGAAGAGGCTGCAGAGCTTTGCACCGCTGTCCCTTCGACTGGCTTGATTGACGTGGACAAGCGCTCCAAGAACCCCATGGTGGGAAAGACGCTGCCCCTGTCGCACGAGCTCTTCGATTTTGCGGAGACCATCTTTGACGTGCTCGAGAGCCGCCAGGTCACGCTTTCCAAAAAGGGCGAGGACAAGGGCGTTCGCCTGAGCTTTGAGGGCTTCCCATATCTCATTGTGTGGAGCAAGCCCGAGGGTGATTTTGTGGCAGTTGAGCCTTGGGGCGGCCTTTCGACCTGCTCCGATGAGGACGACGTGCTTGAGCATAAGCGTGGCTGCCTTGTCGCCAAGCCCAAGGAGACCGTCGTTCGCTCGTTCACGATTGAGATTCTGTAATTCCGTTTTGTCGACTCGTATCGCGAGGCACAAGGAGCCTGCGAGATAAGGAGCTAAAAATGATCCTCACCGTTACGATGAACCCGTCCGTCGATACACGCTATCAGCTCGATGAGCTCATTATCGACGACGTTAACCGTGTGACGCCCGAAAAGACCGCCGGCGGCAAGGGTCTCAACGTGGCCCGTGTACTGGGTCAGCTGGGCGACGACGTTGTGGCAACCGGTCTACTCGGCGGCCACATGGGCGCCTACATGGCCGAGCTCATGGATGCTAACGGCATTAAGAATGATTTTGTACCCATCAAGGGCGAGACTCGTATTTGCCTTAACATCCTCCACGCCGGCAACCAGACCGAGCTACTCGAGAGCGGCCCGACGATTGCCCCCGAGGAGCTCGATGCCTTTACCGCCAAGTTCGCCGAGCTTGCGAGCAAGGCCGCTGTCGTTACCATCTCGGGTTCGCTGCCCCGTGGTGTCGAGGCGGGCTACTACGCCAAGATCACGGGTATTGCCGAGAACGCCGGCGCCAAGGTGCTGCTCGATACCTCGGGTGCTTCGCTCGAGGCCGCCCTTAAGTCCGAAATTAAGCCCGAGCTGGTCAAGCCTAACCTGAGCGAGATTAACGGCCTTCTGGGCACGAGCTTTACCACCGACGATGTGGACGAGCTCCGCGCCGCGCTCGCCTCTGATGCCCGCTTCTCCGATATCCCCTGGGTCGTCGTGTCCATGGGCGCTGCCGGCTCCGTGGGCTTCCATAATGGCCGTGCATTCCGCGCCAAGACCCCCGATATCCCCGCCGTTAACGCTACGGGCTCTGGCGATTCGACCATTGCCGGCTTCGCACATGCGATTGCTGCTGGCGCGGATGACGAGACGGTGCTGCGTACCGCCAACACCTGCGGCAAGCTCAATGCCATGGATCCCATGACCGGCCATCTGGTCATGGACCGTTGGGACGAGGTCTACAACGGCGTTGTCGTGACCGAGCTGTAAAAGCCTGGGCGTCGGCCCTGGCATTGCTTGCTAGCTCATGTCGACGACAAGTGCGGTAGCATTATGCTGGGGCGCGACGCCGAGTTTGTCGTGTTCAATCCCGACCTTACCCTGGTCGAGGCGTATGTGGGTGGCAACAGCGTCGGTAATGCATTTACCGAGTAGCTGCCAAATAAACGATCCGAGAGGGGATTTAGATGATTTACGGTGCATTGGGCGATATCGAGGAATACCGCGGAATGCTCAAGGGCCTCGACGTGCTGATTGGCTGGCTCGAGGAGAACGACCCGGCACAGCTCGAGGTCGGCAGCCATCCGATTTTGGGTGAGAAGGTCTTTGCGAACGTCATGTCTCCCACGACGCGTCCCGAGGCTGAGGCTCACTATGAGACGCATCAGCGCTATCACGACCTGCAGATCGACGTCGAGGGTCGCGAGGCCTTCAAGGTCGCTACGGGCAGCCTGTCGCTGGTCCAGGAGTTTGACGAGAAGGACGACTATGATCTGGTCGATTCCGACGCCTCGATCGCCGGCGATCTTGCCGACGACAAATTCGCGCTGTTCGTTGCCGGCGAGCCCCACATGCCCACGCTCGAGTTCCCGGGCGATGGCGCACAGCCGGTCAAGAAGATCTGCTTTAAGTTGCTTGCCGACGCTTACTGGGAGGAGTAACGCGCTGCTCGTCTGAGCTGCTCGTCTGATGGCGTGATTCCCCTAGGGAAATCACGCTAGGACCCCGCTAAGCGTGTTTTCCCTAGGGGAATCACGTTTAGCGGGGTTTTGTTTTTGAGTAGGGGAGCCTCATTTATTTGCGAAGAACATCGGCTAGCCGCAGGATTGAAATCATCGACCGATAAGTGAGCTCCACTTTTTCGCCCGCAAGCAGTCGTTTCGAGCCAATCTCATCTAGCCCCACAAGCCGAGAAAACAGCGGGCCGCTCACCGTGCCATCGTCAATTGATTCCCTTATGGTCTTCAAAACGTCCGTATCATGAAGCGATGCCGAGCTGTAGGGGGCAACACGAGCGGAACTCTCAATTAACGACGAGACAAAAGGATGGAGATGCTTTGGACATAGTCCATCAAACACCACATCCCCATTGTCGTTCGAGCCGAGCAGGCGCCAAGTATAATGATCGACCCAGTCATCCCCGTCGTATATGGCGTTCATGAGCAACTTCCCGTCTAGAGAGAGAAACCTATTTGGACATCGGGGCGCAAGACCGCAATCCATATCGGGCCCCCAGCAGCTCCAACCCAACGCACCACATAGGTTCCCTTTCGTACATGTGTATCAATCTGCCCCGAAATGCCGGTGAATGCAATTCCAGACCCGTTTGTCGGATAGCAATCGACGTATTTTTGTTTTCCGCTCACAACCTTGTATAGATATATCGTTCCAGCAAAAGAGAAGGGATCGTTCGCAATTTTGTCCGGAAGAACTTGCCACCTCAAAATCCCGCTACCAATATGGTCAAGCTTGACCGTTCCGCCGTCCCCCTCAAAAGTGGCAAGGGGATTTACCCCAGACTGAGAGTCGGCATCGCCCTCCTTAGCAGTTATCAGCAGGCTGCCCGTATAAGACTGCTGAGGCTCACCTTCAGGACAGACAGCCTCGGCCCAAGAAGGGCCACTCAGGCAGAACAGTCCGAGCAGCATCAATACCAACAAAAGAAAACCCTTAGTTCTTTTCATCTATATCCCCAACGTCTCTCGACATTTGTATATCGTGACTATTTTAGATCTATATGGCCAATTCGAGCCCTCACCATGGCAATTGTTGCAGCTGGATTTCTTTTCATTAAGATTTCACTTTGGTAAATCCCCGCCCCTAAGCATTAAACCCGAAGTCCACCGAGTGGGCCGCTGTTGACGTGGCGATGCTTGGATTGGCGCGCACGCACTCAAAATCGGCAACAAAAAAGCCGCCCGAAGGCGGCTATCTTGTGCAATGGAGCCAGCGACCGGGCTCGAACCGGTGACCCCCGCTTTACGAGAGCGGTGCTCTACCAACTGAGCTACGCTGGCGGCCATGTGATGACGCAACTGAGGCGTCAACGGCTGTCTATGATACGGGACATCGCAAATCCGCGCAAGGGTTCTGGCAGCTTTTCTCACTTTTCATGCACTAATATTGAAGGCGTGATGTCTGCGACGCCTCTTTGGTGCTTGACCTGCTGTCGAGTCAGCTGCCGGCATCCTGTTCGTATGGATGCCGAACGAAACGAGGCGGCGATGGCCCAGCCCAAGATTCTCCTTACGCGTATCGATGATCGCTTTATCTATGGGCAAGATGTTGAGCTGTGGAACGAAGTCGCAGGCACTAACCTTGTCCTGGTCGTCAACGACGAGATTGCGGCTGATTCGCGCAAGTGGGCGCCTATGAGGGTCGCGGCGCCCGAGGGCGTGTGGACGCGGTTTTTCTCGGTGCAAAGGACCATCGACATCATTCATACCGCAACGCCGCGCCAATTGATCTTGATTATGGTTGCCTCGCCTGTCGACGCGCTGGCTCAGGTTAAGGGCGGGGTGCCCATCACCAAGATCAGCGTCGGCCATATGCGTGCGGGGGAGGGCAAGCGTTCCGTGACGCCTGCAGTCGCCATAGACGATGCGGACGTTGCCGCCTTCAAAGAGCTGCAAGAGCTCGGCATAGAGCTGGAAATCCGCTATCTCCCCAGCTCCGACCCCGATCCCATCGAGAACCTGCTCGCGTGATTACCTGGGGGCGGAGGAAAACGGATCGTATTTTCCCGTGGAGGAGCGGCGAGATACCCTCGGCCAGGAATTGGGGCCATCTACTACTTTTGGTCGCTTACCTCGAAGCACGATGAAAATCGCAATATTAAAACTGCAGGTAGCGAACGTGCGATTTTTGAAAATAGGGGCGTATGGTCAGGGGTGCGGGAGTAAAAGTAGTAGATGGGCGCAATCTGTAGCGCGCCGATTTCAGGCATGTTGGCGCATGTGTCGGAGCTATGAAAAGAGTGTCCCTTTCGACTAGTCTTTTAGAACGTCAATGACTGCACCACAGCTTAAGCCGTTCGCAAAAATGGCTCCTAAATCTGTTTCGTTAATTGAATTGCATAAATATGGTTAATTACAGAACCGAAATTTGGTTAAATGTAAACTGTAAATTAGGTTAAACGCACTGGTAGCAATGGTGATAAATATGCCAAAAAAGTACTACACTAGAATTGTCGAAAATGAGCTCGACCAGCTGCTGGGTATATTCGGTGCCGTTCTCATCGAAGGACCGAAATGGTGTGGAAAGACGACCACGGCCGAGACCCGTGCGGCGTCCAGGCTCCTTCTCATGGACCCGTCCCGCAACTTCGAGAATCGCTTACGCGCCGAGACGGATCCGGCTCTTGCCGTTTCCGGCGAGGTGCCGCGGCTGATTGACGAGTGGCAGGAGGTTCCGAAACTCTGGGACGCGGCACGGTTTGAGTGCGACAACCGCGGCGGTGAGCCTGGCCAATTCATATTTACGGGATCGGCAACACCGCGAGACGACGAACGCCCGATGCACAGCGGCGCTGGAAGATTCGCCAAACTGCGCATGGACACCATGACGCTTTTCGAACTCGGGAAATCCAGCGGTGCGGTTAAGCTATCGGGCATTATTTCTGGCGAGAAGTTCAATGGAGCTTTCGGGTCGCTGGATTCTGCCTCGATTGCCGAGTGCGTTGTTCGCGGTGGATGGCCCGCCGCGGTCGGACACGATGCACAGGCTGCGTCCGCGATGGCCAAACGCTACATCGGCATAGTCGCCGAAGAAGATTTATCTCGTGTTGATGGCTCTCGCCGCGACCCTGAGAAGGTCAAAGCCGTCATCGAATCGCTTGCGCGCAATGAATCCACTTTGGCGACACTCAAGACGCTCGTAGCCGATCTTGGCGGAGAGGTGTCGAGACAGACGGCGGCATCATATATATCTCTTCTTGCTCGGGTTAGTTTCGTTCGCGATATTCCCGCGTGGAACCCTGCAATGAGATCTCCGGTGCATTTAAGAGACTCAAAGAAGCATCACCTCGCCGACCCGTCGCTGGCGGCCGCCGCACTCGGGGCGACCCCGGAGACACTACTGCTAGATTTCAAGACGCTCGGACTGCTTTTTGAATCGCTGGTGCTTCATGATTTGTGGGTTTATGCGCGAGCAAACGGAATGGGCCTCTATCACTATCATGATTCTCGCGATCTAGAAGTCGATGCGGTCATTGCGGCTCCCGGCGGAACGTGGATTCCGGTCGAAGTTAAACTCAGCTCTGCTCAAATCGAAGAGGCGTCTGACAGCCTTGTTGCTGTCGAGAAACGCATGGTTGCCGCCGGAAACAACCCGCCGGTTTCGAAAGTCGTGATCATCGGGTTTGGTTCGCAAGCCTATGTTACCGAGCGTGGCGTCCAAGTTGTTCCGCTGGATGTTCTCGCGCCGTAACGCGACGGTCGAAGCGGGACGGACGCCACCATTGCGCGCGAGGACACGGCATCATCGATGATGCGGCGGCCACATTCGACAAAGAGTGCCCACAACGACTAGTCGTTTAAGAACGTCGCAGGCGACTAGGTAGTAAAGCGCCCGTCGGGGGAGGTGCCGGCGGGCGCTGCTGTGCGATATGTTGCGTTATGGGCTTAGTGCCTCATAAAGTGGTACTCGATCACGTTGCTGTAAGGATGGCCCGGGCCCACGATGCCCTGGGGGAACAGCGTGTGGTGCAGCGTGTCGGGATACATCTCGGCCTCGAGGGCAAAGCCGGCACCCCAACCATAGTTGGCATCGTCCTTGGCGTGCTCGTCGCCCAGCCAGTTGCCGGTGTAGAGCTGCACGCCCGGGGCGGTGGTGTAGTAGTCCAGCTCACGACCGGTCCACATCTCCTCGACGTGCATCGCGCGGCGCAGATTACGGCCGTACTGATAGCCGTCGATACACAGGCAGTGGTCGTAGCCACGGGCTTGCTTAATCTGCGGGTCGTCGGCTTCCATGCCGGGAGCGACGGGGCGCAGCTCACGGAAGTCAAACGGCGTGCCCTCGACCGGAGCAATCTCGCCGGTGGGAATGTTCTGGTCATCAATGGGCAGGTAGTGGGCGGCGTTGGCGACAAAGAAATGTTCGCAGTCCATGCCGGCGTTATGGCCGGCAAGGTTAAAGTACGTGTGGTTGGTCATGGACACGTAGGTGGCGCGGTCGCTCTCGCAGCTATACTCGATGCGGAAGACGCCGGTGCGCGTAACGGTAAACACGGCCGTAAAGGTTCGGTTGCCGGGCAGGCCCAGCTCGCCATCCTTAAGCGAGGTGGTCATGCGAACGGCGTTGCGAGTCTCGTCGAGTTCAACGTCCCACACGCGCTTGTGCAGGCCGTGCTCAAGGTCGCTGTGCAGGTTGTTGGCGCCTTCGTTGGCCGGCATATGCCAGTCCGTGCCGTCGATGGTGATCGTGGCGCCCGCGGTGCGGTTTGCCACGGGGCCGATGGTCGCGCCAAAGCAGGCGAGGTTGTCAAAGTAATCCTCGAGCCTATCGAAGCCTAGCACCACATCGCGCACGTTGCCGGGAATGTCGGGCACATCGATACCCAGCACGGTGGCGCCATAGTCCATAATGCGAACGCAGATCTCGGGCCCGTCGAGGGTGTAACGATGAACGGGGGTACCGCACGGCGCGGTGCCGAAAAGCTCGGAAGTGATCATTTGGTTCCTAACATCGAGGTATTTCCGACAAACTGTAGCGCGAACAGGCGAGATTATCACTACACCCCACTAAAGCTGGGGGTATTTTTCTCAAAAAAGTGATGATTGGAGCTGTGCGGGCGTTCATTTTTGACGCGTAAGAGTCTGATACAATTTGTTCGTTACTGTTTGAATGATATGCGCGCAAAGAACGGCGAGGATTCATCGTGATTAAGGCAGAGCGACAGGATAAGGTTCGTCAGCTGCTCGAGGAGCAGGGTACGGTCTCGGTCAAGGAGATCTCGGATGCGCTGGGCGTTTCGGACATGACGATTCGCCGCGACCTCGAAGAACTTGCGAGCCTAGGCGAGATCGAGCGCGTGCATGGCGGAGCCCGCAGTGCACAGGGCCGTCCCCACGCTATGTTGCGCCATGAGTATTCGCACAGCGAAAAGCGCACCAAGCATGCCGAGGAAAAACTGCAGATCGCACGCCGTGCTGTGGAGCTTATCGAGGAAGGCTCGACCATCTTTTTGGGTACGGGCACCACGGTTGAACAGATGGCCTCGATGCTGCCGACGTTTCGCCTGCGCATTGTGACCAATTCGCTTTCGGTGTTTAACCTGCTCGAGGCGCGCGAGGACTGCGACCTGTGCCTCGTGGGCGGTATGTACCGTCGCCGCACCGCCGCTTTTGTGGGACCAACGGCCGAGGATACCCTGCGCGCGCTGGGCATCGATGCGGCGTTTATCGGCGCCAACGGTATCTTGGACGGTGACGTATCCACATCCAACATGGACGAGGGCCGTATCCAGCAGCTTGCCTTTAGCAAGGCGGACTCGCGCTATCTGATCGCCGACTCCAGCAAGATCGGCAAGCGCGACTTCTACACCTTCTGCCGTCTGGACAATTTGGACGCTGTGGTGTGCGAGCCGGGTATTACCGCCGAGGACCGCGCTGCCATCGAGGAACACACGCAGGTCATCTGCTAGCCAGCGTTGTGGGAGATACTTTTGCCCCTGCCATTGCGGAGCATTTACATCATCACGACGCATAATAGGTGCGCGTGCAGATTGCAGGTTTCCCTGTGCGATGAGTTGCAGCTGTTTTACGGTGCGGCATAGCATCCGTTATGCGTAAAGCTCGGTATTACTGTATGTCTCAACCATTGCAATGGTCGGTATTTTTGTAACTATAAGCTCATTTAAAGCTCGGTATTTTTGTATTATTAGATATATCTGAAGGTCGGTATTTTTGTAAACTAGCACGTAAATTATGCTGAGGTGAGATTATGTTTAAACGGAAGGCATATGATCGTCTGCAGGAGTGGAAAGAACGCTCGCAAGGGCGCACTGCGGTGCTTATTGAGGGTGCAAGACGCGTTGGCAAAACGACGCTCGTCAAGTGCTTCGCGCAAAATGAATACAAGGATTATCTGTACATTGACTTTTCGGCTGCTAGCAAAGCCACGCTCGATATATTTCTGAACCATCGTGAAGATGTCGATCTTTTTTTACGCATGCTTCAGCTGCAGTATGGTAAGGCCCTCGAACCGAGAGAGTCGCTGGTCATTTTTGATGAAGTGCAGCGGTTTCCCATCGCGCGCGAATACATAAAGCATCTTGTAGAAGACGGCAGATTTGATTACATCGAGACAGGCTCTCTTGTCTCCATCAAAAAGAATGTCGATAGCATTGTCATACCGTCAGAGGAAGAAAGAATCCCTCTCGAGCCCCTCGATTTTGAGGAGTATCTTTGGGCGACCGGAAAAGATCTTTATGCAGAAGAGATCCGTAAAGCGCGCGAATCTCGGACCGCGCTTCCGGACGGCGTTCATGCGACGTGCATGAGATTATTTGATGAGTATATGCTTGTCGGTGGTATGCCTCAGTCGGTCGACTCCTTTGTGGCAGAGAATGATTTTAGAGGATGCGACAGGGTTAAACGGCAGATTATCGCACTGTACAGGGAGGACATTGCCAAGTTTGGAGGTTCGGACGCTAGGCGTGCGCGGGCGGTTTATGATGACATTCCGGGTCAATTATCTGCGGCAAACAAACGGTTTAAATTTGACAGCCTGGAGAAGGGGTCCCGTTTTGAGACATATGAGTCGGCGTTAATTTGGCTTGAGGATGCGCGACTAATTAACCGTTGCTTTTTGTGCAGTGATCCGAGCGTGGGTTACCGCTTGCACGAAGACGCGTCTTCGCTTAAATGCTATATGGCGGACACGGGATTGCTCGTGAGCTTGGCGTTTGATGATGGTCCGGACCTTATGGACGTCCATAGAGACATTCAATTTGGAAGAATTTCAATTAATAAAGGAATGCTAATCGAGAACATCGTGGCGCAGCAGCTTAAGAGTCTGGGGCATTCGCTTTTTTATTACAGCTGGCAGGAGCCTTCCAAAACAGAGGGGAGTCGGCCCAGAACGCGTGAAATTGATTTTCTTGTTTCGCGCGGCTTTGAAGACGCGGCTGGAAAACCGCGGGTCACTCCTGTTGAAGTTAAATCTTCCAAATCGTATTCAACAATCTCGCTTGACGATTTCGGCAGACGATTCGAACGACGAGTCGGAGAAGAGATAGTTCTTCACCCAAAACAGCTCAGGGCTGAAGGGCATAGGATATATCTACCTCTGTATATGACGATCTTTATCTGATCGGTGGAATGCGGCCAAAAAGGGGGGCATGCGGCTGAGATTGTCAGCCCGGTCTATTTTATTTGTCTCGATCTGTAACAGCTAGGGGCGAAAACACAAGCTAGTTGTTACAGATTTAGATTGAAGAGATTGGCTCGCACGTTTATCTAAATCTGTAACAACTAGACGTCCAAAACCGGGTTAAGTGTTACAGATTTAGATATTTCGGCCCGGCCTCCACGTTTGTCTCAATCTGTAACAGTTGGGACTGAAAAGCTCGGCTGGATGTTACAGATCGAGACAAACGGCTCCCGGTCCGCCCAAACACAAAGGCCGGGGGCGGCGCGCCGTGTGACGTGCCGCCCCCGGCTGAGAAATGGGGACAAGTTATGTGAGCAGGGCAATTACGCCAACTGCAAGGCACTAGTCCAGACGACGGGTTTCCGCCACGTGCTTGTACCAGTAAGCGCTTGCCTTGGGCGTGCGCTTTTGGGTCTCAAAGTCCACGTAGAAGAAGCCGTAGCGCTTGTTGTAACCGTTGGTCCAGGAGAACTGATCCTGCAGGCTCCACAGGAAGTAGCCGCCCACGTTGACACCCACCTCCATGGCCTTGAGCAGCCAGCGCAGGTGCTGCTCGATGTAGTCGATGCGCGGCTGGTCGTCCACAAAGCCATCTTTGTAGGGGTCCTTGTAGCCCATGCCGTTCTCGGTGATGAAGATCTGCTTGTAGTTGGGGTAGCGCTGCTTAATGTAGACGAGCAGATCGAACAGACCCTCGGGATAGATGATCCAGTCCCAGTCGGTGGTGGGGATGCCGGGCTTGTTCACATGCTCGCCAATGCCCTTGACGCGCCAGCGGCCGGTGCCCTTCTCGCCCGTACCGTTGTGGTGCAGGTCGTTCTCGCCGTCGTAGGCTTTGAGGAAACGGCACTGGTAGTTGTTGACGCCCAGGTAGTCGTTGTACTTGGCTGCCTCGCGCATGATCTCGAGGTCCTCGTCCAGGATCTCGATGGTGCCGCCCGAGATGGCGGCCAGGCGGTTGGCGCACTCGAGGGTGTCGGGCGCGTAGTCGCCGCGGAAGGTGGCGTCGAGCAGAAACTGGTTCTGCAGCACGTGCTCATTGTTGGCGGCCTTGATGTCGGCGGGGTCGTTCTCGTTGAGTGGGTACTTAAACTCCAGCGACTGGATGACGCCGATCTTGCCCTTAAAACCGCCGTTGTGGAAGGCCAGCACGGCCTTGGCGTGGGCGAGCATCATGTTGTGCTCGCACTGGAAGGCCTCGGCAAGATGTGCCTTGACGCCGCCGGGAAAGGTGCCCTCGATGTAGGTGTTGGAGGCGTCGGCCCAGATCTCGTTAAAGGTGAACCAGTAGGTCACCTGGTCGGCGTACTCCTTAAAGCAGAAGGTGGCAAAGTCCACAAAGGCATCGATGGTCTCGCGGTTGAGGAAATCGCCCTTCTCAAAGAGGGGAAGCGGCGTGTCAAAGTGATGCAGCGTGACGAACGGCTCAACATGGTGCTTATGGCACTCGGCGAAGAGATCGTGGTAGAACTGGACGCCCTCGGGGTTGATTTCGCCGGTGCCGTTGGGGAAGATGCGGCTCCAGGCAATGGAGAGGCGAATGCCGTTGATACCGAACTCCTCGCACAGCTCCAAGTCGACAGGGTACTGGTTGTAGAAGTCCGAAGCGGGATCGGGGGAAAAGCGCCCCTGGGACTCCAGGAAGTCGTCCCAGGCGACCTTGCCCTTACCGTGAGTGCGGGTCTCGCCCTCTACCTGGTAGGCAGCAGTGGCGCCGCCAAAGACAAAGTCCTCGGGAAACTGCGCAGGCGGATTGGTGACGCTAGCAGGATTAACGGACATGATGATCCAATCGTCTAAATCGAAGGGCCAGCCGGTCTTGGATGGTCGGCTGGCCCTGAGCGTTACTTACTTTGAAAGCTGCTCGGAGACGAAGGCGAGAGACTTGTCGCCGTTCTGGGAGAGCTCAATGTACTGCTTACCGCGGCAGGCGACGCATTTGTTGCCCACGCGCTCGCAGTCTTTCTGCAAGTCGGCCAGGTAGCTTGCGGCCTGTGGGGCCAGGACGACCAGGTCAAAGTCGGGGAGCATGTCCACGTGGTTGCCATATGCCTCGGCAGCGGTCTCAAGATTGATGCCGCGCTCCTTGGCAGCCTTGGCCAGCGCGTTGGCGAGCAGACCCGAGGTTCCGCCGCCCTGGCAGAGCACGAGCACGCGCTTGCCGTTGAGGTCGCTGGCGGTCGTTGCCTCGGCAGCGGGTGCTGCAGAAGCGGCAGGGGAGTCGACCTTCACGGCCTCGGCAGCAGCGCCGGCGGCAACGCTCTTGGCGTCAGCCTTGCCCTGGAAGGCATCGTTGAGCTTGGCGGCCTTCTCGGCGTTCTTGGCGGCGAGCTCCTTCTGGGAGATCTCGGCCTCCTCGGCGCACTTCTGGGCGTCATAGGCACGGAAGAACGGGTAGTACAGGGCAAAGTCGATGACTAGGATGATGGCGAGCATCACAAAGGCGAGCGGCTGGAAGCCCAGGCCCATGATGGTGCCGATGGGGCCGGGGACGGTCCAGGGCAGGGTGTACATAAAGCCGTTCATGCCCAAGAAGTCGATAAAGATCTTGAGGATCCAGATGTTGGCGATCGGGGCAAAAACAAACGGGACAAAGAAGACGGGGTTGAGCACGATAGGCGCGGCGAACAGCAGCGGCTCGTTGACGGCAAAGCACACGGGGACGATGGCTGCCTTACCGACGGCGCGCATCTCCTGAGACTTGGCCAGGAAGCAGAACATAAAGACCAGGACGAGCGTGGCGCCGGTGCCGCCCATGCAGACGACGAAGTACTGGGCACCCTGGGTCAGGACAGCGGAAGCGTGCTGGCCAGCTTGGAACGCAGCCAGGTTGTCGGTCATGTTGGCAACGAGAGCGGCGGCGATGGCGGGCTCGACGATCGAGGGGCCGTGGACGCCGACGAACCAGAAGAGGCTCATGGCACCGTAGATCACAGCGAGGCCGATGTAGCCGTCGGCGGCGGTGAACAGGGGCTGGAACACCTGGATGACGCCCTGGGCAAAGCAGAAGCCAAAGGCAGCGCGGAAGACGATGTCAAAGACCCAAAAGACGGTGATGCAGACGGAGAAGGGGATGATGTCCTTAAAGGTCTGCGAAATGTTGGGCGGAACCTGCTCGGGCATCTTGACGGTGATGTTGCGCTTAATAAAGAACTTGTAGATGATGCCGGTCACAAACGCAGCGATGAAGGCGGTCAGCAGGCCCTTGGAACCAAGGTAGGTGGTGTTGAAGCCGCTGGCGGCGTCCGTGGCGATCGTGTCGCTCGAAAGGAGCAAGAAGCCGATGATGGCCGCGCACATGCACGAGATGAAGTTGATCTGGTTGTTCTTGGGCAGATCACGGTTCTGGGCGTCGGCGAAGTGCTTGGCCGTGGTGGCGGCGCAGGCGATGGCCAGGATGCCCATGGAGTAGTTGTAGCACTTCCACAGGGCGTTGTTGATGTCATCGGGCCAGTAGAAACCCCAGATGTTGGGGACCGAGGCTACCAGGCAGAAGATGGACGAGAAGATGATGATGGGGATGACGGAGATAAAGCCGTCGCGGATCGCCTTGAGGTACTTGTTGCGGGCGATCGCGTTGAAAAAGGGTTGGCCCTTTTCGATGATGGCGATGAGTTGCTCCATGCAATGCTCCTAAGAGTCGGTGGGTTAGCAACGATGGTAACTTTTGGCGTTCGGTTGCCAAAATGTTGACGTTGCCATTTTGCGACACAAAAAAGACGCGAACTGATGGTTCCTGTGCCTGCGAACCGTCGATTCCTTATGCGTAAACGTTTGAGCCGCCCGGTGGCTCTGTGTTTGCACAATGGCAACGTTAACATTTGGACTACAAAAGCCGTTCGGGGAAGCAAAAATGTCGGTGAACGGTAGGTTTTGGGTGGTGAGCGTATGGCGGAGGAGGCGTTAGATATACTTAAAGACGTTTCATTTGACTGCGTAGGGTGCCACCAATGGCATCGTTGACATAGAAAGATCGACCTATGGCCGCTGTTAAAAAATCGGTATCCGTCAAAGACGTGGCGCGCCTCGCGGGCGTCTCGGAACAGACGGTCTCACGCACCGTGCACGATTCGCCCAGTGTGCGCTCCGAGACCAAGGAGCGCGTGCGCGCCGCCATGCGCGAGCTTGGCTATCGTCCAAACTTTGCCGGCCGCTCGCTGCGTCGCGGCAAGTTCAAGACGGTTGGCGTCGCCATGTTCAACATTACCGGTACCGGTAACCTCGATCGTATGGAGGGCTTTGCCGCCGCTGCCGACAAACACGGCTATGCCATCACCCTTACTAAAGTAGACGGACACCCCTATACCCTCGAGAGCGCATCGTCGCGCATGAGCGCGCTGCCGGTGGATGGCATGGTTGTGATCATGAATCGCATGCCGGCGGACTTTGGCACCTTCGAGCCGCTGCCCGGTATGCAGACGGTGCTCGTTACCATGCTGGAGCACCCGCTCTGTTCAACAGTCGATAACGACCAGTTCGATTGCTCGCGCCAGGTGGTCGAGTACTTGCTGGAGCAGGGACACAAGACCGTGCACTTTATCTCGTGTCCCGAGCGCTCGCTTTCGGGCATGCGTCGCGAGGAGGGCTGGCGCGAGACATTGCGCGCGCATGGTATTGAGCCGCCGCGACTCGTCCGTGGCGATTGGACGGCACAGAGCGGATATGCCGCCGGCCAGGTGCTTGCGGACGATCCGAACTGCACAGCCATTTATGCTTCCAACGATGCCATGGCCTACGGCTGCATTCGCGGGCTCGAGTCGCGCGGGAAGCACGTGCCCCAGGACGTAAGCGTGGTGGGTGTTGACGATAGTTTGGGCGATATCGTGCCCGATCGTCGCCTGGCTACGGTGCGCTTTGACAACAAGCGCGTCGGCATGTGGGCGGTCGACAAGATTGCCGGCGCCGAGGGCGCTGCACCCGGTGTGGAGCACATGCTGTTTCCGGGCGTGCTCGTCGAGGGCGATACGGTGCGCGATGTACGCTAGGGTGCGGACCTGTTTGGGTTGCCACTAATTGTGTTCGATATTGTTCGCATTGGTTTAAAAACCGTTCACGGGCGAAAATCGACCGTTCATAGCTCGAAATTGCGTTTTGCATTGTTCTGTTTTGTTTGAATGTTAATGTTTCTGTCATACACAACGCAGCGCGTATGCCCGGACGCGATGCTCTCCATTGGTTCATATGTGAAAGGAACGCAATATGGCAACCAAAGAAGAAATCTCGATGGTTGGATTCGAGATCGTCGCATACGCGGGTGACGCCCAGACTGATCTGCTTGCAGCGCTCGATGCTGCTCGCGAGGGTGATTTTGAGAAGGCCGAACAGCTGCACAAGGATGCGAGCGATGCACTCATTGGCGCCCACGACACGCAGACCAAGCTGCTTTCGCAGGAGGCCGGCGGCGGCGAGATGGAGATGACCTTCATCATGGCCCACGCTCAGGACACCCTCATGACCACCATGATCTTGGAGAAGCAGACCCGCTTTACCATCGATGCCTACAAGCGCATCGCTGAGCTCGAGGCCAAGCTCGCCTAACGAACCCTCACAACCTCGTCCCCTTCCAAAAACCCTGCCGCTATCCGCGGCAGGGTTTTTTGTATCCCACCTATCTAGGTTGCGGCGAAATAGGGGCCGACAGCCCCAAATGACCCGCTTTTCCCGTCCCCGGAGGATCGGTTGGCAGCGCTCGCCACGAAACTGGCTCATCTACTACGTTTAACCCGATACCCTCGAACACACCCGCGTTTCATGAAAAATCGCAGGACTTCTACCTGCGGTTTTGTTTTTTCGCTTTGTGGCATGGTCGGGGATGGGCGGTTAAACGTAGTAGATGGGCCCATTTCATGGCGGGCGGATCATGCAGCAGCTTGTTGCGCCTCCTGCCGTTCGGTTTTTCGATGGGTGGGTATACTTTCCACCGCAATACAGGCCGGAATGAGGAGGTATCCAAATGCCGGACAACGGATCAATTCAAAAAAGAGACGCGTATGAGATGGCTCATGGGCGTCCTGTCCAGATAACCGAGCATACGACGGTAACCGAGCTGCAGCCCAGCCTGTCCGATGTCGTGTGCGCAAACAAAAAGCTGCAGATTGGCTTTATCGTTGCGCTCGTGGTGCTGGCGCTGCTGTCGGGCTTTGTAGCTCGTCCGCATTTTGCCGATACCAAGACTTGGGACTCCACCATCGAGGTCATCGATCAAAAGAAAGGTAACGTACTGGCGCTCACGACCTCGTGCGTGGTGCTATCTGCGGGCATTACCGCGCTGCCGGGTGATACGGGAACGCCGGTTGCCGAGCGGCTCGCGCAGCTTTCAGGCAACTTGGGCATCGTGCTTGCCGTGCTCTATCTCGAGAAATATCTGCTGACTATTTTGTGGTCGGTTGGCCTAGGCATCTTAATCCCGTTTGCGTTGGTGCTCTTTGCGGTGTCGCTTGGCATTCATGGGCGCTGGAGCACGAGCGCCGTCCTGCGCCGCGTGGCGACTCGCGTGCTGGTGGTTGCCATGATCGGCATGGCGTTGGTGCCTGCAAGCGTATGGGTGTCGCAAAAGGTCGACGAAACGTATCGAGTGAGCATCGAGGCAGCCGAGCAAAAGGCGGCCGACGCTGCGAGTGCGGCAGATAGCGACAGCTCCAAAGCAAGCAAGAAAAAGACCGAGTCCACAGAGTCCAAGAACGTGCTTGAACAGCTTGCCGACGGTGCCTCGAGCCTGGTCACGTCGGTAACCAGTGGTGCCAAGCAAATGACCGATGAGATCGTGCAGCAGGTGACCGATTTGATCGAAGGCGTCATCGTGATGATCGTGACCTCGTGCGTTATCCCGCTGCTGGTGCTTGTGGCGTTTCTGTGGCTGGGCCACACCCTGCTGGGGATTGATATCTCCGGTCCCGCGAACTATCTGACGGGTCGTTTCTTGAGCGCTCCGTCCAAACATGCCAAGAAGAACAGGCAGTCTGAGTAGCTAAAACAGCTGTATATACCGGGGAATACCGCCGAAGGGGCGGCCGAGACACGTTCTCGGCCGCCCTTTTGTTTGTTGAACACATGGTCGCTACGTCTGCGCCGGGCTCAAACGGTCGGCAATCAACCGTAAACGGTATTTGTTCAAAAAAGAACAAAGTTAAACAAATAATGGTTGCACCCGATGTTTGAATGTGTTCAAATAAACATGAACAGTGAAGAACCGCACATTCAGATGCCCGGACCTGAGCGCGATTCAACACTTCCAAACAGAAACTACGCACCTGCGTATCTCTCAAGGAGGATGTCATGAGGGTTGTAATCGCTTCCGATGCCGACGGTATGTCGATGAAGGAGTCCATCAAGGAGATGCTCATCGCCGACGGTCACGAGGTCGTCGACTATTCCGAGACCCCTGCCGCGGACTTTGTCGATTCCGCGACCGCCGTTGCCAAGGACCTGCTGGAGCACAAGGATTCCCAGGGCTTCGCATTCGATAAGTACGGCGTCGGCTCCTATATGGCCGCCGTCAAGATCAAGGGCATGGTCGTCGCCAACATTTCCGACGAGCGTTCCGCCTACATGACCCGCGAGCACAACGGCTCGCGCATGGTCACCATGGGCCCGGGCGTTGTGGGCACCGAGGTCGCCAAGAAGATCGCCCGCGAGTTCCTGCGCGCCCAGTACGCCGGCGGCCGTCACCAGATCCGTGTCGACATGCTCAACAAGATGGCCTAACGAGAGCCACCGAGAACTCGAACTTCTACCTCAACTTGTGAATTCAGACGAAAGGACGTTCTGATGAAGAAGACCATCGCAATCGGTTGCGACCATATCGTTACGGACGAGAAGATCTATCTGGCCGACCGCCTGGAGCAGGCCGGCTACAAGGTGCTCGACTGCGGCACCTACAGCCACACCCGTACGCACTATCCCATCTACGGTAAGGCCGTGGGCGAGGCTGTTGCCAGCGGCAAGGCCGACTTTGGCGTGGCCCTGTGCGGCACCGGCATCGGCATCACCAACGCCGTCAACAAGGTTCCCGGCGCCCGCTGCGCCCTGGTTCGCGACATGACCTCTGCCCTCTATGCCCGTCGCGAGCTCAACGCCAACATCGTGGGCTTTGGCGGCAAGATCACCGGCGAGTTCCTGATGGCCGACATCATGCTTGCCTTCCTGGAGGAGCCCTACGAGAAGACCCCCGAGCACGATGCCCTGATCGCCAAGATCGACGCCTGCAATAAGGCCGACGCCGAGGCTCAGGCTGACCCGCACTTCTTTGACGAGTTCCTCGAGAAGTGGGACCGCGGCGAATACCACGACTAGTGGGGTTACGCGGTTTTGCCAAACCGCGTAACGGGTCGACGCTGCGCGGCGCTCAGGCACCCCATCTCGCCGCTCAAACCGTCGCTCGCGTACATGAAGTACGCGTCGCTCCTCTTTCGCGGCGACCTGGGGCACCTGAGCGCCGCTCGCTGACGTAGGGGGTACCAGCAGGGTTGCCGCTGTTGTTGGGAAGCGTTCTGGTTCGGCTAGCTGCTCCGATAACACGTTTGCTTGCTTGGCTTGAGTGCTTTGCTCTTGGCGGTCCCCGGCATTCTGCAGCTTTTCAATTGACGGCTCGCGTTTCTGTGAGGGGGCGCGGGCCGGTTTTCTATCAGCCCTATTGACTTGGCGGGCTGTCGTAAGAAAGGGAAGGCTCCTATGGAGTTTGTTCTTGATAACGGTTCTATTCGTGTGGCACTGAGCACGGCTGGCGGATCGTTCACTTCGATTAAAGCCAACGGCCGCGAGTACCTGTGGCAGGGTGACCCGGCGGTCTGGTCGGGCCAGGCACCCATTTGCTTCCCGATTTGCGGCGGCCTTCGTGACGGTCACGCAATGACCATGGGCGGCCGCGAGGTAAAGCTCGCCCGCCACGGATTTGCTCGCAAGCAGGAGTGGAAGCTCGAGGAGCAGAGCGACAACATGGTTGCGCTGAGCTTAAGCTCTGCCGACCATGCCGAACTGCTCGAGCAGTACCCGTATCCGTTTAAGATCGTTGCTCGTTACACGATCGATTCGGAAAAGGTGGCCGTGTCGTACGAGGTGACCAATGAGGGCACCGAGGATATGCCATTCTTTGTGGGTGGTCACCCCGGCTTTAAGTGCCCACTCGACGAGGGCGAGTCCTATGACGATTACGAGCTCCGTTTTGATCAGCGTGAGGCCGCCGAGCTCTGTACTGCCGTTCCCTCGACGGGCTTGATTGATGTTGAGCATCGCAGCAAGAACCCTATGATCGACCAGAACCTGCCGCTGGCCCACGAACTCTTCGACTTCGCGGAGACCATCTTTGACGTGCTCGAGAGCCGCGTGGTTACGCTGACCAAGAAAACCGAGGACAAGGGCGTGCGCCTGACGTTCCCCGATATGCCATACCTGATTGTGTGGAGCAAGCCCGAGGCCGACTTTGTGGCTGTGGAACCGTGGGGTGGCCTGTCCACCTGTTCCGACGAGGACGATGTCCTGGAGCATAAGCGTGGCTGCCTGGTGGCCAAGCCGGGGGAGACTATCGCCCGCGGCTTTGGGATCGAGATCCTTTAACGAGCTATCGTATGTTTGGGGCAGCGCACATCGCGCCCCGGAAACAGGAGTTCAACATGATTCTGACCGTTACCATGAATCCGTCGATTGATACGCGCTACCAGCTCGACAAGCTGGTCATTGACGACGTTAACCGCGTGACGCCCGAAAAGACCGCTGGCGGCAAGGGCCTTAACGTGAGTCGCGTGCTGTTGCAGCTGGGCGACGACGTGCTCGCAACCGGTCTGCTCGGTGGCCACATGGGTGCCTATATGGCCGAGCTTATGGATGCCGACGGCGTCAAGAACGACTTTGTGCCCATTGCCGGTGAGACGCGCATTTGCCTGAATATTCTGCACGAGGGTAATCAGACCGAGCTGCTGGAGAGCGGCCCGCAGATCGCCCCGGCCGAGCTCGAGGCCTTTACGGCTAAGTTCGCCGAGCTTGCAGCGAAGGCGGACGTTGTGACGCTTTCGGGCTCGCTGCCGCGTGGCGTCGATGCCGGCTACTATGCCGAGCTCGTCAAGATCGCCGAGGAGGCGGGCGCCAAGGTGCTGCTCGACACCTCGGGTGCATCGCTGGAGGCCGCGCTGGAGTCCGACGCTAAGCCTGAGCTCGTAAAGCCCAACCTGACCGAGATTAACGGCCTGCTGGGTACGTCCTTTACGACCGATGATGTCGATGCCCTGCGCGAGGCGCTTGCCGCCGATGGCCGCTTTGCCGATATTCCCTGGGTTGTCGTTTCGATGGGCGCTGCCGGTTCGGTGGGCTTCCATGAGGGTCGCGCATTCCGCGCCAAGACGCCCGCGATTGCGGCTGTGAACGCGACGGGTTCCGGTGACTCGACCATCGCCGGCTTTGCGCATGCCATTGCTGCTGGTGCCGACGACGTCACGGTGCTCAAGACCGCCAATACCTGCGGCAAGCTCAACGCCATGGATCCCAAGACCGGCCACCTGGTCATGGATCGCTGGGACGAGATCTACAACAACGTTGTCGTGACTGAGCTTTAAGGTTACGCGGGTTTACCAACCCGCGTAACGGCTCGACGCTGCGCGGGCCGCATTTGGACAATCTGACGTTCAACTTCAAGGGCGCGACCAGAAGGTCAGCGCCCTTTCGTTTCGCGTCACCTTGTCTCAAATGCGGCCCGCTCGCTGTCGTTGCCAAAACATCGGCGTCGCCGTGGTTGTCACTTGGGGTAGTCATTGGGGACGTTCTTTAATGACTGGTCGTTTAAGAACGTCCCCAATGGCTACACTCAAAAACGGCGCCCGTCGGCGATGTTGACGGCGGGCGCCGTTGTCGTGTGGGCGGTTATGTCGTGTGGACTGCCGTTGAGCGTCCGGGTCTGTGCTCTACAGTGAGTCGATAAAGCGCTGCTGGGCGGCGCGGCCGGCTTCGTCCCACTTAAAGACGCCGGCGTTGTCGAGCACGTGGCCAAACACCACGCCGACCTCCTCGTGCAGGATGTCGATGGCGTTGTCCGCCGTAAGCTCGTCGGCGCGGCGGGCATAGACGTCCTCGGCCCACGCGGCATGGCTGCGGCAAAGGTCGTCGCCCTCGAGCGCTGCGGCAAGGTCGTAGCTGGCATCGGCTTTGGCTGCCAGCAGGTGCTCGCGGACAGCGCCGAGCTCGGGAACCAGGCGCGGCGGAAGAATAGCCAGGCCCATAACCTCGATCAGGCCGATGTTCTCCTTCTTAATGTGGTGATACTCGGCATGCGGGTGGAAAACGCCCAGCGGATGCTCGTCGGTCGTGATATTGCAGCGAAGCGCCAGGTAGGCCTCGTAAATCTCGCCGCCGGCGTTGCCGCGGGAGTCGACGCGGCGGATGACGGGCGTCACGGTGTTGTGCGCTACGCCGTCGGCCGTGTGCGCGATAACGCCCACAGACTCGTCGGTCCACTCGCGCCAGGCGAGGATAATCTTCTCGGCAGCGTCGAGCAGCTGAGCGCGGTCATGCGAGCGCAGGCGCAGCACCGAGAGCGGCCACTGCAGCACAGTGCCGGTGACCTGGCCAAAACCGGGCACGCTAAACTGCGAGACCTCGGCGGCATGCATCATGGGGAACTCGTGCGCGCCGCCCTGGAAGTGGTCGTGCGACAGAATCGAGCCGCCCACGATAGGCAGGTCGGCGTTGGAGCCGATGAAGTAATGCGGGAACAGGTCCACAAAGTCGAGCAGGCAGGTCAGGCTCTTGCGGTCGACGTGCATCGGACGATGCTCGGAGCTCATGGCAATGCAGTGCTCGTTAAAGTACGCGTACGGGCTGTACTGGAAACCCCAGCGCTCGCCGTTGAGCTGGATGGGGATAATGCGCAGGTTTTGGCGAGCGGGGTGAGCGCCGCCGTCGGCTGCGGCGGAGCGTCCGGGATAGCCCTCGTTTTCGATGCAGAGCTGGCAGGCGGGATACTTCTCGCCCGTGTTCTTGGCGGCACCTGCCGCGGCGATATCGCGCGGGTCCTTCTCGGGCTTGGACAGGTTGATGGTGATCTCAAGATCGCCCCAGTTGGTGGGGGTGCTCCATTTGATGTTGCGCGCGATGGCGGCGCGGCGCACGTAGCCGGCGTCGCAGCACAGGCCGTAGAACCAGTCGGTTGCGGCGCGGGGCTCGTTGACGCCCATGCGTCCGTTGAACTCCTCGTTTACAACCGAAGGCCTCGGCATGAGCGCACCCATGATGCGCATGGCGATGCGGTCGCGGCCTGACGCCGTGTCCTCGGCGGCACCGTTGGTAACGGCGGCCTCGGAAAGCGCGGCAAGCGTGCCCTCCAGGTCAAAGTCGGGGAGTGTATCGGGGTGCAAGAGCGAAATCTTCTCGGTCTTGAGTGCCCAAGCCATGTCGAGTGCGGGGCCCGTGGCGCCGATGCACTCCAAAATGGTGTTGTATGCCCAGATGCGATCGTCCTGTCCGATCATCGATCGGTGGATGGCATATTCGATGAGGCTCTGTGCAGCCTCGCGCACGTCGGTCATTACAGCCATGCCGCATAAGCCCCCTTGTCAGAGATGGCGTAGTGACGGGCAGAGCCCTCGCCCAGCCAGCTGTTCATCTTGGCAATGAAGGTGTCGACCAGATCGAGCGGCACGAAGGCCTGGATGGTGCCGCCGAAGCCGCCGCCGTGAATACGAACGGCGCCACGGCCGTCGAGCACATGCTCGGCCAGTGCCAAGGCATACATGGAAGGCTGCTCGGAACCCAGCTTGGCAACAACATTCTGCAGGTACATGGCGGAGCTGGCGCCGGATTCGCGCGTCAGGATCAGGAACTGATCGATATCGCCGGCGTTGAGCGCTGCCCAGCGCTTGTCGACCAGGCCGTTCTCGTACCAGTAGTGAACGGCGCGCAGGCAGGCGCGGTCGCCCAGCTTGGCGCGCAGCTCGGGGAGCTTGGTGTCAAAGTCGGCAACGTCGACCTCGCACAGGCGTGCCTTGCCAAACTCGGCGGCGACGTCTTGCATTTCGCGCGGAACGGCAGCGTAATCGTCGGTGGCGGCCACGTGGTCGGCGCCGACCTTAACGAGTACGAGCGCATAGCCGTGATCCTCAAAGTTGAGCTCGAGCTTCTGGGTCTTAGGCTGAGCCTGATCCTCAAAGTCCATGTAGGCGAGGCCGCCCAGGCACACAGCCGCCTGATCCATAAGACCGCAGGGCTTGCCGTAATAGTTGTTCTCGGTGCGCTGGCTCATCTGAGCGAGCGTGACGGGTTCAATGGCGGGCGCGCCCCAGAGTGTCTCCATGGCACGACCGTACGCGGCCTCGACGGCGGCAGAGCTGGAAAGGCCGCCACCCGAGGGGACGGAGCAGGTGAAGGCGAAGTCGAAGCCCTGGGGCTCAACACCAAGCGCTGCGACCTCGTGGGCCATACCGCGCACGAGGCTTGCGGACGTGCCCTTCTCGGACTCCTGAACGTCTAGCGTGTCGAGCGTAATCTCAAACGTAGGATAGCCCTCGTCGGCGACGCGAATCTTGTTGGTGTCGGTCGCCACGGCAATGCCGTCAACGGCGACATCGAGCGAGCCGGCGATAACGTGGCCACCCTCGTGGTCGGTATGGTTGCCGCTGATCTCGGAGCGGCCAGGCGCGTGCACATAGAGCACCTGGCGATCGCCGATGGGGCCAAACTCCTCCTCAAACAGCTTGGTGAGGGCGGCGAATGTCTTTTCGTCGGTGGTGGTCATGGGAGTCCTTTCCTTGGCGCGCACGGGTGAGTTTTGCGTCGATATGAGTACGTTAACAACTTGAAGCGGCATGAACCAAGTGTTCACGATGCCGCACGTTACGGGCTATGTTAACGTACTCATAACACAACACTTATCACTTTTTGAGAATCTGGTAATCGGTAGAAATTCAGCCGTGAACGGTATTGCCGTATGGACTTATAGAGCAGAAGAGTTGCGGATTGAAAAAGTAGAGTACGTTAACATGCGTCCGACGATAGCGGGCCTCGGCGCGGGGTGTATTTCTGCCCGGGCCGGCATGCACGCTATTCAGATCTCGCAAGAGTGAAGGTGATCCTGTGGCAAGGCGCCCGTCCAACGATACAGGTACGCGTCCGGTCTCCATGGCCGACGTCGCCCGCGCTGCTGGCGTTTCGCAGCAGACGGTTTCGCGCGTCGCCAACGGCTTGCCCAACGTTAACGAGCAGACGCGCCAGCGCGTGCAAGCCGCGATGCAAGAGCTCGGCTTTCGTCCGAGTTATGCCGGTCGCTCGCTGCGCGATGGCCGTTACCATTCGGTTGGCCTGTGCATCAACGATGTCACCAAGTTTGGCAACCTCTCAATGATCGACGGCATCGCCAGCGCTGCTCGCGAGCATAATTGCGCCATCACGCTGGTCGAGATGTCCAAGACCGAGGAATTCTCGCTTGCCGAGGCAACGCGTCGTATGGCCGCGCTGCCCGTGGACGGCATCATTATCGGCATGAGTCGTATGGCTCCCGATTTTGAGACGTTTGATCCACTGCCGGGCATTGGCACGGTCATCGTTACCATGTATGCGCATCCGCGCGTGACCACAGTCGATTCCGACCATTACGGCTGCTCGCTGTTGCTTATGGACCATCTGTTTGAGCTGGGGCACGAGCAGATTCGCTATATTGGCGGCCCGTCGTTCTCGGTCGACGAGCAATTTCGTCGCGCCGGTTGGCAGGATGCGCTCGAGCGTAAACACATCGAGCCGGCAGAGCCGCTCGAGGGCGACTGGTCTGCTAACAGCGGTTACGAGGCCGGCAGGTACCTGGCCGAGCATGACCGCGCCATGACGGCGATTTACGCGGCAAACGACCAGATGGCAAACGGCGCTATTGCAGCGCTGCGCGATAGCGGCCTGCGCGTACCCGAGGACGTGAGCGTGGTGGGCGTCGACGATTCGCTCGATGATTTTGTCGCACACAACGAGCTCACGACCGTGCGATTCGATCTACATCAGCGCGGACGCGAGGTATTCGAGCATGCGGTTCCCGAGGCGGGCGCGGCGGACAAAACCGTTGCCATTCGTATTCCCGGACAACTCATCATTCGACATAGCACGGCGATACCGCGCGCATAGTTTGTGCTGATAAACGGCGATTTATCGCATTTCAATAACAATCGGTAAGGATGCCGGCAGATAGCTGTTGGGATGCAGCCGAGTGCTATGATAGACGGGCTCTTTTGTCTATCTAGGAGGCTTTGCCTGATGGAGATCACCAAGGATATCCGCTACGTTGGCGTCGACGATCACGACATTGACCTGTTCGAGGGCCAGTACGATGTGTCCGAGAACGGTATGGCATACAACAGCTACGTTATCTTGGGCGAGAAGATTGCCGTCGCCGATTCGGTCGATGGCGGCTTTGTCGATGAGTGGCTTGGTAACCTCGAATCCGTGCTCAACGGCCGCACGCCCGACTACCTGGTCATTCACCATATGGAGCCCGATCACTCTGCTGGCATTGCCGCCTTTATGGAGCGCTACCCCCAGGCCCAGATCGTGGCCAGCATGGGCGCCTTCCGTATGATGGTCAACTACTTTGGTACCGATTATCCCGAGCGTAAGATGGTCGTCAAAGAGGGCGACGTGCTCGACCTGGGTGGCCACAGCCTAACGTTTGTCGGCGCCCCCAACGTGCACTGGCCCGAGGTGATCTTCTCCTACGAGTCCACCGACAAGGTGCTCTTTAGTGCCGACGGCTTTGGCAAGTTCGGCGCCAACGACATCGAGGACCCGGAAGGCTGGGCTTGCGAAGCGCGCCGCTACTACTTTGGCATCGTCGGTAAGTTCGGCAAATTCGTGCAGACCGTGCTCAAGAAGGCCGCCGATCTGGATATCCAGATCATCTGTCCGCTCCATGGTCCTGTTCTTACCGAGAATCTGGGCTATTACCTCGACACCTACAACACCTGGTCGAGCTATCAGCCCGAGGACGAGGGCATCACGATTGCCTATGCGAGCGTGTACGGCCATCTGAAGGCCGCCGTTGAGGAGCTTGCGTCTGCGCTCGAGGCCCGCGGCCAGAAGGTTTCCGTCTTTGACTTGGCTCGCGACGATATGGCCGAGGCGGTTGAGGATGCGTTCCGCTATGACCGTCTGGTGCTCGCCTCCATCACCTATCAGGGCGAGATCTTCCCGTTCATGAGCACCTTTATCCATACGCTTGCCGAGCATGCCTACCAGAACCGTACGGTGGCGCTCGTCGAGGGCGGCTCCTGGGCGCCCGCAGCTGCCAAGATTATGACCAAGGAGCTCGAGGGTATGAAGGACATCACCCTGACGCAGAACAAGGTGACCGTCCTGGGTTCGCTCAACGACGCCTCGCGCGCTCAGATCGAGGCCCTCGCTGACGAGCTCTCCAAGTAGCGATACGTTCACGTTTAACACTCAAACCACCACAAAGGGGGCAGGCACCTTTGTGGTGGTTTTTGTTTAAGCGCCGGCGATGACGAGATTTGGGCGGGCGTTGTCGACGGTCTCGGCGATTGAGATGGCGACGGCGTGATCGGGGTCACGGTCCATCACGATGGCGTTGACGTCGGTCAGCTCGGCAAAGCGGTACATGCCACGTCCGTTGACCTTACTGGCGTCCATGAGGGCGACACTTTGACGAGCAGCACCGACCATAGCCGCTTTGGTCTCGGCCATCTGCGGAAAGTCGGTCGTAAAGCCGCAGCCGGGAACAAAAGCGCCGGGGCACATGACGGCAAGGTCGGCATGGACCATTTGGAGCGCCTGCATGGTGAGCGGTCCGTACAGATAGCGATGACCTTTGCGCAGTGCCCCGCCCAGCATGACGACATCGACCGAGGGCATGCTCTCGTCGATATAATCGGCGATGGTGATGTCGGCCGTGATGACGGTGATGCCGTCGCGCTGGTCGAGCAGGCGGACAAATTCGAGCGCGGTGGTGCCCGAGTCGACAAGCAAGGTGTCACCGTCGCTGACGAGTTCGATGGCGCTTTGCGCGATGGCCTGCTTGGCGGCGACATTGACGTTGATACGGCGATCCTGGGTGGATACGGTCAGTCGCTTCTGGAGCGACACAGCGCCACCATGCGTGCGGCGCAGCTTGCCGGACTCGGCGAGCGCGTCTAGGTCGGCGCGGGCGGTAACGGAGGACACGCCAAAAGTCTGGGCGATTTCTGCTACTTGCACCGAGGCGTTATGTTCGAGCATCTCCATGATGGCGGCACGCCGCTCATCGGCGAAAGCTCGGGTTGTTGCATGGGCCATATCCGCTCCATCATCGTCTGAAATTTGCAGGAATTGTGTTGAGTCTATTTTCGTTCATTTTCTTTTTAAGTAAGAAAACGCCTTTCGATTACTTACTTTTTCTATAAAAGAAAGACGCTGAACGCCCAAAATTCAAAATCGAACACGCCCGCTCGGCTCCAATTCCTTCCGTTTACTTTTCAAAAGCGACTGTATTGACCTGCATGGGCTCAATATCTCGCACATGCATACCCGCTGAATTTCATACAATGAGCGCAGCAAAACGCAAGGTAAAACGCCTTGCGGACACGTACGCCCGATGTCCAGATGCGGGCGAGGGAGAGGAGTAAACGCTCATGGCACTTGTTACCACCGAAAAGATGCTCAAGGACGCTCAGGCCGGCCACTACGCCGTCGGCGCGTTCAACGTCGAGAACCTCGAGTTTGTTATGGCCGTTCTGGCCGCTGCCGAGGAGACCAAGTCCCCCGTCATCATGCAGACCACCCCGGGCACGATTAAGACCGCTGGTCTGGACTACTTCTACGGCATGGTCAAGGCTGCCGCCGAGCGCGCTTCCGTGCCCGTCGCCCTGCACCTCGATCACGGCGATGGCTATGACCGCTGCATGCAGGCTTTCCGCACGGGCTACACCTCCGTCATGATCGACGGTTCGCACGAGTCCTTCGAGGACAACATTGCCCTGACCAAGTCCGTCGCCGACGCTGGCCGCGCCATGGGCGTGCCCGTCGAGGCCGAGCTCGGCAAGGTCGGCGGTAAGGAGGACGACGGTCCCGCGGTTGAGGGCGAGAGCCCCTACACCGATCCTGCCGAGGCCAAGGAGTTTGTTGAGCGCACCGGCTGCACCTCGCTGGCCATTGGCGTTGGCACCAGCCACGGCGTGTACACGAGCGATCCTCACATCGAGCAGTCCGTGGTCAAGGCCATCCGCGACGCCGTCGACGTGCCGCTGGTTCTGCACGGTACCTCCGGTGTGCCCGATGAGCAGGTTGCCGAGGCCGTGAAGAACGGCATCTGCAAGGTCAACTACGCCACCGAGCTGCGTCAGGCCTACACCAAGGGCTTCATGGCCTACATGGCCGAGAACCCCGCCTGCTTCGATCCCAAGAAGCCGGCCAAGGAGGGCATGCGCGAGATCACCGAGCTGGTTAAGATCCGCATGACCAACCTCAACTCTGTGGGCAAAGCAGAGTAACAGCAAGGGTACTCCGACTCGCTACATATCCCGGGGAGGGACGAGGACTTAGTTCCCCAATCGTCCTCGGGCATGCAAAAAGCCTCGCTGCGCACTTCGTGCGGCGAGACTTTTTGCCCCCTGCGGAAAGATTGGGGAACTAAGCCCTCGTCCCTCCCAGGTTGACCTACTCGAGGTCGTCGCCCTTGTGGCGTTAGGTCTGAAAATAATAAGAAGCCTTCGCGCTGCGGAATGATTTTGGAAACTAAGTGCGGGGGCCCGCCCAAGCTGTCCTGTTCAATCGCCCTTGTGGCGTTAGGGCTGAAAGGGTGGGGCGCGTGGGTTATTTGGTTGTTAGGGTTAGTAGGTCGTTGGGGGTTTTGAGGTTGTAGGTGGCGTTTGGGATATCTTGGTGTGATCCCCATGCTGCTCGGGCAAAACTGACCCCTGCTGAAGTTGCGCATTGTTCGTCGTAGACGGTGTCGCCAACGTAGACGACGTTGCCAGGATTCGCGCCCGCACGTCGGAGATATTCGAGCATGGGTGCGGGTGCGGGTTTATGTTCGGTTGTGTCTTCGACAAGGATGATGTGCTCAAAATACTTATCGAAACCAAGGGGTGCAATTTCTTTGGCTCTGTTAGACCAAGGTTGACATAAAAACGATGTCACCGCGAGGCGGTACCCT
>UQMY01000010.1 GCA_900542325.1 uncultured Collinsella sp.
CCGCGCCGCGCTGGGAAGGGCCGCGTAGCGGTCCAAGAAATCGTCCGCAGTCCCGTTTGTGGTGCGATGTGGCTTGTGGGACGGGCGGGGGTCGGTCCGTGGTAGACTATCGAACAACGTTTATTAATCGCGCGGTATCGTTGCCGCGAGAAGGGGTTGCGCCATGCAGGAGCTTGAGGATCGTATTCGCCATGACGGCATCGTAAAGGCCGGTAACGTCCTTAAGGTTGATGCCTTCCTCAACCACCAGTGCGACGTTGAGCTGTTCGATCACATGGGCGCTGAGTGGGCCCGTCTGTTCGAGGGCGTCGAGATCAACAAGATCCTGACGATCGAGGCTTCGGGCATTGGCATGGCCTGCATCGCAGCTCAGCATTTTGGTGGCGTGCCGGTGGTCTTTGCCAAGAAGGCCCAGTCCATTAACCTCGACGGCGAGCAGTATGCTACGACCATCTACTCCTTTACCAAACAGAAGGAGTACCCGGTTATCGTGGGCAAGCGTTTCCTGTCCGAGGGCGATAAGGTCCTGATTATCGACGACTTCCTGGCCAACGGCTGCGCTCTTGAGGGTCTTATCAAGATCTGCGAGGCCGCGGGTGCCGAGGTGTCCGGTATTGGCATTGCCGTGGAGAAGGGCTTCCAGGGCGGTGGCGATAAGCTCCGCGAGCGCGGCTTCCGCGTCGAGAGCCTGGCCCGTATCGCCGATATGGACTGCGAGACCGGCGAGATCACCTTCGCCTAAGCGCGCAACACAAGCGATTGGTATTCGATGTGACAAAGGGACTTTCCCTTTGTCACATTTTTTGTATGAGGGGAGGTGTTGATATGGATGAGAACAAGATGGGATGGCGTGAGTATGCGCGCTATGCCGAGATGTCGGCCGAGGAGTTGGCGCGCGATTGCGAGGTGCAGGTGTTTCGCGCGACGGGTCCGGGCGGACAAGGCGTCAACACGACGGACTCGGCGGTGCGCATGAAGCATGGGCCCACGGGGATTGTCGTGACGGCGCGCGAGAGCCGTAGTCAGTTTCAGAATCGCAGCTGCTGTCTGCGTAAGCTGCGCGCTGAGCTTGAGCGTCGCGGGCGTCCACCGCGCCGTCGCGTCAAGACCAAAGTGCCCCAGCGATCGCGCCAGCGCAGGCTCAACGACAAGCACTTCAATGCGATTAAAAAGGCTAACCGTCGCAAGCCGGGCGGGGAGGAATGATCTTCTCAATAAGTTGCGGTGAAATGGGGACTGTTTTGCGGCTTTGGCTGCATAAACAGTCCCTATTTCACCGCAACTTAGGTGAAGCTAGCGGGTTGGGTGCCAGACCTCGAGGACGGCGGGAAGGATATCCACCTCGATGCGCGAGGCGACAACGGGCTCGCCATCGGCCTGGATGGGGTAGTCGGGCTCCTCAAAGGTGAGCTCGGCATGGCGGCAGCGGCGCATGCGAATCGGCGGCAGTTTGGTATGGTGGCCGTCTTTGGCCGAAAGGAACATGGGCAGGGCAACCGCGCGTGGGACGGGGCCGCAGGCGTAGCAGACGTCGAGTATGCCATCGCAGGAATCGGCATCGGGACATATGCGATAGCCCGAGCCATAGGTGGGGCCCAGCTGAATTGCCATGATGATCGCCCTCACACGCTCGGCGGGCGCGCCGTCAAAGCTGACTGTCATGGGGTAGTTGCGATAGCGTAGGCCAAACTGCTCAAGTCCCGAGAGAGTGTAGAGCGGCGCGCCCGTCAAGCCGGTCTTTTTGCGCAGCTCGGTGGTGCCCAGGCCGATGGCGGCATCGATGCCGACCGAAAGCGTCTGGTCATAATACTCGACCGTCGCCTCGCCGCTACCGCTTGCGGGGTTCCATGAGCGAATGCGCCCGATGTCCTGACGTTGCAGCTCGCAGGTGAGTAGCGCGCCAAAATCCTTGCCGGAGAAATCGTCGATACCGAGCGTCTGGGCAAAATCGTTGCCGGAGCCCACGGGCAGGACGGCAAGAGCGGGGCGGGCGTCCTCCTTTTGCGTCATTAGCCCGTTGACGACCTCGTGAATCACGCCGTCGCCGCCGAGTGCGATAACCGTGCGGTAGCCCTGGGCCTGTGCGGCAAGTTCCTTGGCATGCCCCATGCGCTCGGTCAGCACCAGGTCAAACTGGGATGCGCGCGCGGTCATATCCAAAAAGCGCTGCAGGCGCTCAGCGACCTCGCGCGCCGCACCCGACTGGGCGGCGGGGTTGGCGATGATGAGCGTGCGACCAAAATCAGTTGCGTGCATGGGGCGACTCCCGGCGTGTGACATGACAGTGCGGTCGCGCTCAGGTCGAATTGCCCCCGATTGTGGCTGCACGGCGAATACTAACGTCTACTCTATCAGGTCGTTGTGGCGCTCGATAGCATCCGCTACTGTACCGCCCTCATCCACAATAAGCGAACGGCGCTTGGGTGAGATGATGCGCTGGGCGGAGTACACGCCGCGGTGTCCACCGGTTAGGTAGCTGATAAAGGCCACGATGACAAAGAACCCGGCGGCCGTGCCGTGGAACAGGTCGATGGCCATCATGCAGGTGGTGATGGGCACGTTGAGGCCGGCGCAGAACACGCCGAGCATGCCGAGAGCCGCCAGAAAACTGGGGTCAAGCCCGGTAAGGCAACCGATCCAGCCACCGAGTGCCGCACCGATGCCAAACAGGGGCGTGACCTCGCCGCCTTGGAAGCCCGCGCCCAGGGTAAGCGCTGTGACGACCAACTTGATGGCTGCGTCCGCCAGGGTGGTGTTGCCGGCAAATCCGGCGCCGGAAAGCCACGTGGAAAGGCCGGCGTAGTCCCAGGCGTCGAGGAGGGCATAGGCGGC
Source organism: uncultured Collinsella sp. (assembly GCA_900542325.1). Lineage (GTDB taxonomy): Bacteria > Actinomycetota > Coriobacteriia > Coriobacteriales > Coriobacteriaceae > Collinsella. The sequence continues at coordinate 2,833 of UQMY01000010.1, forward strand.
CAAAACCACGAGTGCGCCTATGAGTGCGCGGACGAGGTAATTGGTGATAAAGCGACCGTACAGGCTCTTGACGGTTCGAACCGACCAGGCAAAGAGGCGTGCCGTCAGGCCGAAGATAATTGCGCTGATAACAACGATGGCAACCGTCTGTGGTGTCATGTTGGGAACGCTGGCGATGACATTCGCCTCGTACTCGGTTCCCAAGGCGAGCGATGTAAAGTAGCCGGTAAATGAGGCGACGAGGCAGTAGATGCCCGCGGTGTAGTCGATCTTTCCGATGAAGCACATCTCCATGCCAAAGAAAGCTCCGGCAAGGGGCGAACCGAATACGGCGCCAAAGGCCGACGAGATGCCGGCGAGCATGAGGTCGTGGTGGTCATGCTTTTTGAGGTGAGCGAGGCTCGAGATGTTGCTGGCGATGGTGCCACCAATCTGCACCGCAGCTCCCTCGCGACCGGCCGACCCGCCCGTTAGGTGCGTGAGCGTGGAACAGACGAAGGTGAGGACGGCCATGCGCATATGGATGAGGCGTGTGCCCAGAGCGGAGTCGATGACCAGGTTGTTTCCGCGTTTGGCGGCAAGACCGTGGTTTTTGTACACCCATGCGGTGGCAACGCCCACAACGGGAAGCAGCGCGTAAATCCATGCATGGTGCTCGCGATAGTCGGTCGCGATATTCAGCGAGGCCAAAAACGCCCAAGCGGCAACGCCCATGGCAAGCGAGACGATAACGACGAGTACGAGCAACTTGGCGCTCGCGAGTAGGTTGCGGGCGTTGCGGCGCGTGTCGGCGGCCAAGAGATGCTCGGAGCGGGTGAGCTGTTGCCTGCCTGCCATGATGACGTCATTAAGGGAGAAAAAGCCGCCGTCGTCGAGCGACTGGGAATGATCCTGCGCCTCGTTTGCGCTTTCGGGTTTGTCGGTAAAAGCCATACGTTCCTCTTTTTGGTTGCAACAGGAGCATTATAGAACGTGCCAAACGTGACAAACCGGCAGGTTGATTTTCGGTTCTGTTTCGCCGTCCGTTACCGACAGGTGTATTCGCGGCCGCGGGCCAGGTCTTGAGCAAGCGGCGAGGGATTATACTGAGATAAACATAAAGAATCGGCGCTTTTGTTGCGCGCCGCAGCATGCTAGAGGTGTATATGGCTGAGAAACTCATTCCGTTGGAGGACGCACAGGCGATCGTCTTGTCGCACGTGAATCGCACCGAAGTTGTCGAGATTCCCGTGTGGCAGGCGGCCGGTCTTCCCCTGGCCGAGGACGCCACGGCCGATATCGACATCTCTCCGTTTGCCAACAGCGCCATGGATGGATATGCCGTGCATGCCGTCGACCTCGCCAAAGCGTCCACCAATGCGCCCGTGACGCTTTCCGTCGTGGGGCACGAAGCCGCGGGCCATGTGTTCGATGGCGTAATCGCCCCGGGCGAGACTGTCCGCATCATGACAGGCGCGCCGGTGCCCGAGGGTGCGGATGCTGTGGTGAAATACGAGATCGTCGAGGTGCTTGACGGCGACGGCAACGAGGGCTCGCACGTGAGCTTTTCGGCGCCTGCTAAAGTGGGGGAGAACGTTCGCTCTGCCGCCGAGGAGGCCCATGCCGGCGACGTCGTGATGCGTGCCGGCGAGGTTGTGGCCCCGGCCGGCGCTGGCCTGCTGGCAAGCGCCGGTTACGCGAGCGTGAAGGTCCATGCCGCTCCGCGCGTGGGCATTATCTCGCTGGGCACGGAGCTGGTCGCACCGAGCGAGCTGCCGGCACGCGGGCAGATTCGCGATTCCAACTCCTCGGCGTTGATGGCCGAAGCGCTCGATGCCGGCGCCGAGCCGGTGTTCTATGGCATTGCGCCCGATGATGAGCAGGCGATTGCCGAGCTGGTGCATCGCGCCGTGCAGGAGTGCGATTTTGTCATTACGAGCGGCGGCGCCTCTGCGGGCGATTACGACTACGTGACGGCGCTGGTCAAGCGCGAGGGCGAGGTGCTCTTCGACCGCATCTCGATGCGTCCTGGCAAAGCCATCACGTTTGGCCTGCTTGGGGGCAAGCCGTATTTGGGGCTTTCGGGCAATCCCGCGGCGGCGTATGTGGGCTTTGAGATGCTCGCCCGCCCCGCGATCCGCAAGATGCGCGGCTTTGCCGAGGGTACGCGTCCCGTGCAGCAGGCGATATTGACGCACGGCGTGAAGAAGCGCCAGGACCGACGCTTCTTCGATCGCGCCACGGTTTTGCGCGACCCCGAGACCGGTGAGCTGTTGGTGACCGAGGCCAAGACGCAGAATTCGGCGCTGCTCGGCACGATGCAGCGGGCCAACTGTCTGCTGCGTATTGACGAAGGGCCGTGTGAGCTCAAGCCGGGCGACGTCGTGGGCGTCGTGCGTGTCGATCTGCCTGAGGATGCCGTGTTGTAGGAGGAGTGCTATGGAGCTGAAGATATCGATCGTGACGTGCTCGGACACGCGCGATCTTGCCCAGGATGAGGCCGGAGCCGCACTCGAGGAACTTATCGAGGCGCAGGGCTGGACGGTCGCCTCACATGTGGTTGTGCGCGACGACGTCAGCGAGATCGGTGATGCCATTGTGGAAGCCGCCGATGAGTGCCACGCCAATGTCGTGCTCACCTGCGGCGGCACGGGGCTTTCGATGCGCGATGTGACGCCCGAGGCGACGTGCGCCGTCTGCGACCGCGATGTGCCGGGTATTGCCGAGGCGATCCGTGCGTACTCCATGACCAAGACGCGCCGCGCCATGCTCTCGCGCGCCGTGTGCATGCAGCGTGGGTATACGCTTGTCATCAACTTTCCGGGATCCACGAAGGCCGCCTGCGAAAGCTGGGAGGCCGTGAGCGATCAGCTGGAGCATGCGGCTCAGATGACAGCAGGAGGCGGGCACGCCAAATAAGCGCACTACCTGCGGCGGAGTAACCTTACGGGCTGCTCCGCCTTTTATTTGCGCCCAAGGGGACGGCATTCTGTAGGCATGCCTGAAACTATATTCTCAGACGAGAATAATTTCTCAGAATCATTATTCGCACCGAAGTATAATCTAATTACAGAATAAAGCCTGCGGCGAGGTGCCCGGGTGTATCGTTCGAAAGGGTTGAACATGTTCGATATGGTTTCTCGCCGCGGATTCGTCTCGCTCTCTGCTGTCGCCGCTGCCGGCCTTGGCCTTGCCGGCTGCTCCGGCAACAAGACGTCTGAGCCGACTGGCTCCGATGCCGGTTCTGCTAAGGCATCTTCCAAGAAAGCTGTCGAGCTTCAGGTCTTCGCTGCCAACTCTCTCGAGAAGGCCCTGCCCGAGGTCCAGGAGCTCTACACCGATCAGACCGGCACCACCTTTGCCGACACGCAGCTTAAGGCCTCCGGCGACCTCGTCGAGCAGATGCGTGCCGGCGCCACGGTCGACGTGCTCATCACGGCCTCCAAGGGCACCATGGACGACGCCGAGGCCGCCGAGCTCGTCGACGCCGACACGCGTGAGGATATGTTCGTCAACGATCTTGTGGTCATTCGCGCCGAGGGCTCCGACACCAAGGTCGAGGCCATCGCCGACGTCGCGAACCTGGACGGCAAGATCGCCATCGGCGACGGCAAGACCGTTCCTGCCGGCAAGTACGCCAACCAGGCCCTGGCTTCTGTGGGCCTCTACACCGGTACCGAGGGTGACGATGGCGAGTACGCACCCGAGATCGCCGACAAGGTAGCGCTGGCCGACAAAGTTGGTACCGCTGCCGCCTATGTGTCCACAGGCGACTGCGTGGCCGGTTTTGTCTACAGCTCCGATATCTTCCGCTACGACGGCATCGAGGAGGCGTTCGTGTGTCCTGAGGACTCGCATAAGCCCATCGTGTATCCGGGCGCTGTCGCCGATGGCTCCGAGCATGCCGACGAAGCAAAGGCGTTCATCGACTTTTGCCTGTCCAACAAGAAGGCTCAGAAGATTTGGGCTAAGTACGGCTTTGAGCTTTCCGCGTAGTGCGGCTTGGCGCGATAATTCCATCGTTTTGTGTTTAACTCCGTCCTTGTATTCTCTTGGAGCTTTTCGTGCTTAATAGATTCCGCATGCTTGTCGCCTGTGCTTTGACCTTCGCGCTTTGCTGGGTGCCGGGATTTGCGTTTGCTGGGGACGCTGAGGACGGGGGCCAGGTTGCTGCGACCGCTCATGGGCTTTCTTATGGGATCGAGGGTTTTGAGCGGTTGGCCAAGGGGACCGCTCGTGCCATGGAGGGCCAGCCTGAGGGCTACCGGTTTCCCGTTGACGAGGACGTGGACCTTGTAGTGGCGCCTGCTGCCGATCGCGTTGTGGTGTGGATATCGTCCAAAGCGGTCGAGAAGTATGGATTGGATCCGCAGGACAACGAGTGCGTATCGGGTCTCAAGGCCCTCGTCTGTAAGCTCGACAGCGCAAACTGCATGGGAGGTGCGCAGCTGGGGGACGTGGATCTTCCTTGGTATGTCACGGCGGAAACAACGTTTGATGCCGGCGGGTATACCTATGGCTTTGACGAGCGCGGTGCGGATGGGGACCGCTATGTGGTGATTACATCAGCCTCGGGTGATGCCAAGGGCGGCGCGCGTTGGCTTGATAGCGCTCAAATGGTAGAAGCATCGTCTGTCGTATTGCGGGATGAGCCGGGGCCCTTGACCTCTCTGGCCTCCTTTTTAGGCGGCATCGACTACCGCCCGCTTTGGGTGTCCATTAAAACGAGTGGCCTTGCCCTGGTGATTGCCTTTGCACTGGGCCTGTTTGCCGCGTGGAAGACTATGGGTACCTCGAGTCGCATCAAGGGCCTGCTCGATTCAGTCTTTACGATTCCTATGGTGCTGCCGCCCACGGTCTGCGGCTTTCTGCTCCTCATGCTGTTTGGCCGCTCGACCGGGGTGGGCCAGTGGCTCATCGCGCATGGCGTCTCGATTGTCTTTACGTGGCCCGCGGCGGTGATATCTGCCGTCGTTGTGTCGTTTCCGCTGGTCTACCGCACGGCGCTCGGAGCCTTTGAGAGCCTTGACACGCAGATGCTCGATGCCGCGCGAACCCTGGGATGGTCCGAGCGTCGCATCTTTACCAAGCTTATGATGCCGCTTGGCTGGCCCTCGATTGCCGCCGGCGCGGTGCTTGCCTTCGCGCGTGCCATGGGCGAGTTTGGCTGCACGCTGTTCTTTGCGGGCAACTACGCCGGTATTACCCAAACCATCCCCATCGCCATCTACTTTGAGTGGATGGGCGGCAACACGTTGGTGGCCCTCTTTTGGGTCGTGGTCGTAATTGCGTTCAGCTTCCTGGTCATTCTGTTCATCAACATGTATACGGCGCATTCGCAAAAGTATCGCGAGCGTGGTCTCTCCCGTGCAGAGCGCAAACAGGCCAAGCAGCTGGGTAGCCAGATCGATTCACTCGACCCAGTGGGCGGCGATGCGCTGCGTATCGATCGCGAGGCGCTGGCCGAGCTCATGCGCGATGACGCAGCACCGCAGGGAGGTCGATAAGCTATGTCGCTCGTTTTGGATATCAAAAAACGCTATCCCGGGTTTATGCTCGACATGCAGCTTGAGGCCGGCGAGGAGCGTGTGGCGCTCCTGGGCGCCTCGGGTTGCGGCAAGAGCTGCACGTTGCGCTGCATTGCCGGCGTGGAGACACCCGACGAGGGCAAGATCGTCGTCAACGGCATGACCTTTTTTGACTCTGCGACGGGCATCAACCTTTCGCCCCAGGAGCGAAAATGCGCCCTGATGTTTCAAAATTATCAGCTGTTCCCTAATATGACGGTGGCCGATAACGTGTGCGCCGGCGTTGAGGGTGCAGGCGACGCCGCAGCGCGCAGACAACTTGCCGAGCGCTACCTGGGTATCTTTGGACTGGTCGACTTTGCCGACCGTTATCCCGCGCGCCTCTCGGGCGGCCAGCAGCAGCGTGTGGCGCTTGCTCGCATGGTGGCGGCACACCCGGGCATTTTTATGTTCGACGAGCCCATGAGCGCGCTCGACGCGTATCTCAAGAGCGCGCTTGAGCAGAACATGCTCGACCTGTTCGATGTGTGCAACCGTACCGTGCTCTACGTGAGCCACGACATCGACGAAGCATGCCGTCTGTGCGAGCGCATCTGCGTGATGCACAACGGGCATGTTGAGGAGGTCGGCTCCGTCGAGGACGTGGTTCGACGTCCGCAAACGTTGGCCGCGCTGCGCTTGACGGGCTGCAAGAACACAAGCCGTGCGCGCAAGATCGGCGACGAAGAAGTTGAGGCCCTCGACTGGGGCATGACCTTTAACGTGGGTCGCGAGGTTCCCGATAATGTGGCGTATCTGGGCATTCGCGCAAGCTACTTCCATGTTGACAATCGCGCGGAGCGGGGTCGCAACAGCTATGACCTGCACGTGGCCCGCGTGAGCGATTCACGTTTTGAACGCCTGGTGCTGCTGGACGTGCCGCGCGCCGACGCGCCGACGCGCCTGCAGTGGAAGGTCAACAAAGTGGGCATGCCTGTCGACGAGCTGCCGCAAGCAGGCGAGACGCTGCGCATGCATTTTGATGCCAGCAGGATCCATTTGGTTTGTCGATAGCGCCAGATAATGCCGTCGGGGATATATGCCTCGGCGGCTTATCTGTTTGCCGTTCGCCGAATGAGGAATGACAAACTCTTATCAATCAAGATAATTATTTATTAGACAACGGCACACGACGCTGTCGTACGAATGTCAACGGTGTTCGCAGGGGCGATGACCGTTGATATAGTTGACCTCGACTGGTTAAGGAGGGTGCGCACATGCCGCAGACGACATACATTCGCCGCGTTGCCGCGTGCGCCCTGTATATGGCTCGGAGTCGCATATGAGCAGGTATGTTCACGGCTTCGGGAGAGACGACGCACAGCTAAATAATCGACCGCAAAGCAGGTTCCCTAAAATTCCGGGTTTGAGCACGGCCGGGCAATCGCCGTCCGTCGTGCATCGATACCGCTGTTATCCGTTTTTGGTTCGAGAGGGGAACCGTTATGGCTGAAGAATTCGATTTCCATCCGATGTGGGAGAGCCTCGGCATGAATCTTGCCGACCACGATATGCTGCTGGGCGCCGTGGGCCAGATGTACGGGGACATGTTCCTGTCGCAGAAGAACCGCCCCAAGTCCACGTCCTACTTGGACTTTGTGGCCACCAACATCCATAGCGGCCGCATTAAGGAGATGCTCGACAAAAAGGAGGCTGGCGAGGCCACCAAAATCGTGGGCTCGTTCTGCGTGTACGTGCCCGAGGAGATCGTGCTTGCCTGTGACGGCATTCCCGTTGGTCTGTGCTCGGGTGCCGATTGGGCAACGGACAAGGTCGAGGAGCACTTGCCGCGCAACACTTGTCCGCTTATCAAGAGCTTTGCCGGCTTTAAGCTGGGTGAGGTCTGCCCCTACATCGAGTCGAGTGACTTGGTGGTAGGCGAGAACACCTGCGATGGCAAGAAGAAGGCCTACGAGTTTTTTGCCACGCAAAAGAACATGTACGTCATGGATATTCCCAACGTGCACGACGAGTCGACGCTCGTGACCTGGAAGGCCGAGGTTAAAAAGCTCGCCGCCAAGATTGAGGAAGAGTGTGGCGTCACGATTACGCCTGAGCGTCTGAAGGCCGCCATCCGCGCCGTCAATGAGAAGCGTCGCGCCCTGCAGCGCCTCGCTGCCACGCGCGCTGCCGACCCAGCGCCCATTGGCGGTCTCGACAGTCTTCTGACCGTTCAGGCCGCCTTTATGGACGACACGTCGCGTCTGACCGGAGCCATCAACGATATGGCGGCCGAGTGTGAGCAGCGTGTCGAGGCCGGAGATGGCGTGGCGCCCAAGGGGGCCAAGCGCATCCTGTACACCGGCACGCCCATGGCCGTGCCTAACTGGAAGCTGTTCAACCTCATCGAGAAGGCCGGCGGCGTTGTGGTGGGCGAGGAGTCCTGCACGGGTTCGCGCTATTACAAGGACTTGGTCGATGAGTCCGGTGAGACGGTTGACGAGATGCTCGATGCTATCGCCGAGCGCTACTTTAAGATCAACTGTGCCGTCTTTACGCCCAACGACCAGCGTATGAAGGACATTGTCCAGATGGCCAAGAACCTGCATGCCGACGGCATTGTCGACGTGGCCCTGCAGTTCTGCACGCTCTACGAGATGGAGTCGTTTGCCGTGGAGAAGGCCGCCGAGGAGGCCGGCATTCCGTTTATGCACATCACGACCGACTATGCCGGCGAGGACGCCGGCCAACTGCAAACCAGGATCGAGGCTTTCTTGGAAACCATTTAGAGCTATCCGTCTCGGCGGCTTCCCCAGGTACCCGATCTTGCCGTTCAAACCGTCGCTTGCGTACCAGAAGTACGCGGCGCTCCTCTTTCACGGCAACCTCGGGCACCTGGGAAAGCCGTTTCCTTGGTTGGTTAAAAGGTCTGTTAAGGAGTTATATGTCGGAAAATACTGAGCAGCCGTTGCCGCGCACGTTTGAGGAGTTCAACGAGCAACGCAAGGCGGCGTTTATTCGCGTCAAGGATTATAAGCAGGCGGGTAATCGCCTGGTCGGCTTTTTGTGCAGCTATACGCCGCTCGAGATTATCGATGCCGCGGGCGCTGCAAGTGTGGCCTTGTGCGGCACATCCGACGAGGTGATTCCCGAGGCCGAGAAGGTGCTGCCGGCAAATCTGTGTCCGCTCATCAAATCGACGTACGGCTTTGCCTACTCGCAAAAGTGCCCGTTTACGTACTTTAGCGACATGATCATCGGCGAGACCACCTGCGACGGCAAGAAGAAGATGTACGAGCTACTCAACGAGCTCAAGCGCACGCACATTCTGCATCTTCCGCAGGGTCGCGATCGTGCCTACGAGCGTGAAGGCTGGTACGAGGAGTGCCGCCTGCTCAAGGAGGAGCTCGAGGGCTTCTACGGCATCACGATTACCGACGATGACCTGCGCGCTGCCGTCCGTCGTCGCAACCGCTTGCGTGCGGCCCAGCTCGAGATGTTTGCACTGCAGGCCAACCAGCCGGCGGCCATGAGCGGCGTCGACCTGATGAGCACCATGTTTGCCGGTACGTTCAGCTTTGATATCGAGGCCTATTCGCAGCAGCTGGAGCAAAAGGTCGCCAAGCTGCGCGAGGCCTACGACGCGGGCGAGCGCCCGGTCGCGGCGGATGCCAAGCGCATTCTGATCACCGGCTGCCCGGTGGGCGGCGTGATCAACAAGATCGGTCGCACCATCGAGTCCAACGGCGGTGTGGTCGTGTGCATGGACGACTGCTCGGGCGAGCGCACGGCGGCCATGATGATCGACCCGGAGACTCCCGACATCCTTCGCGCCATCGCCGACCGCTACCTGGATATTAACTGCTCGATCATGACGCCCAACGATGGTCGTATGGAAAACACGCTGGCCATGTGCGAGAAGTATCATGTCGATGGCGTGGTAGAGAGCGTGCTACAGGCCTGCCACACCTTTAACGTGGAGAGTGCGCGCATGCAGGAGGCTGTCGAGGGCGCGGGTATTCCGTATATGAAGATCGAGACCGACTACAGCAACGGCGACATGGGCCAGATCGAGACGCGCATCGCTGCCTTTATCGAGACCTTGTAGGACAAATGCGGCAAAGGGATAGCTGCTTTGCCGCATAGAAGGAGGATGCCGTGGTTGGCATTGGTATCGACATAGGCTCGACGGCCGCGAAGGCTGCGGTGGTGGAGACGGACAACGCCGTTGCGTGGACCTGCGTCATGCCGACGGGGTATTCGTCGGTCGATGCGGCCGAGCGCCTACGCGGTGAACTCGCCGCAGCCGGCTATGACGTGACGGGCGACGATGTTCGCGTGGTCGCGACTGGCTACGGCCGTGTCGCCGTGCCCTATGCGCACAAGGTCGTGACCGAGATCACCTGCCACGGCACCGGTGCCGTGCGCCTGTTTGGCGACCATGGCACGGTGATTGACGTGGGCGGCCAGGACACCAAAGTCATTCAGCTTAAGGGCGGCCGCGTGGCCAAGTTCGCCATGAACGACAAGTGCGCCGCCGGCACGGGGCGCTTTCTGGAGATCATGGCCGACCGCCTGGGCATTACCCAGCAGCAGATGGCAGACCTCGCCCGCACCGGCGAGCCTACCAAGATTTCCAGCATGTGCACCGTGTTTGCCGAAAGCGAGGTTATCAGCCTAATCGGTCGCGGTGAGCCGCGCGAGAACATTGCACGTGGCGTGATCGACAGCGTGGTCTCGCGCGTGGCGACCATGGCCGGGCAGGCCGTGGGCGCTCCGTTCTACCTGACGGGAGGCCTGTGCGAGAACGCCTACGTTGTGGAGCGGCTGGCCGCGCTGTTGGGCTCGCCGGTGATCACCTCGCCCCAAGCCCGCTTTGCCGGTGCCATCGGCGCGGCGATTCGCGCCCGGGCGCTCAATTAATGCATCCACCGTAGGCTCGCATTCATGCGTATACTGGGAGAAAATGATTGACCGATGAGAGAGGAGGTATCGATGGCTGACGATCAGATTAAGCTCACGTCTATGACTGCCGCGAGCGGTTGAGCCGCTAAGTTGGCTCCTGGAGCCCTCGCCCAGGTCCTGGGCGACTTGCCCAATGTGCATAACGATAACCTGCTCGTGGGGTTCGATACCTCCGACGATGCGAGCGTTTTTCGCGTTGGCGAGAACTTGGGTCTCGTGCAGTCCATCGACTTCTTCCCGCCGATGGTCGACGACCCGTTCCTGTTTGGCCAGATCGCGGCGGCCAACTCGCTGTCGGACATCTACGCCATGGGCGGGCGGCCGAGCCATGCCATGAATCTGCTCTGCATACCCAGTTGCCTGGGCGTTGAGGTTGCCGGTCAGATTCTGGCGGGCGGCGCCGACAAGTGCGTCGAGGCGGGTTGCTCCATCGCGGGCGGCCACACCATCAACGACGACGAGCCCAAGTACGGCTTGTCCGTGAGCGGCTTTGTCGCGCTCGACCGCATGCTCGCCAACAGCGGCGCGCGCGCGGGCGATGTCCTGCTGCTGACCAAGGCGATCGGCTCGGGCATCATCACCACGGCCATTAAGGGCGAGCTTATCGAGCAGGATGACGCCAGCCCGATGTTCGACTCGATGCGTACCCTCAACGAGGCCCCGATTCGTCTGGCCGAGGGACTTGAGCTTCACGGCTGCACTGACGTCACGGGCTTTGGCCTGATCGGGCACGCGTGCGAGATGGCCGAGGGGTCGGGCGTGCAGATTGAACTTGCGTCGGGGGCGGTGCCGCTCTTTGACCAGGTGCTCGATATGGCGCGTCTGGGCATTATTCCTGCCGGTGCCTACCGCAACCAGGACTTCTTTGGCCCGCGCGTGGCGGCCGACGATGACCTGGGGCCGGGCATGTTGGATGCGCTGTACGATCCGCAGACCTCGGGCGGTTTGCTCATCGCGGCGCCTGCTGCCGATGTGGATGGGCTTGCGCGTCGCCTGCATGCCGAGGGGCGCATCGCGGCCGTTGTCGGGCGCGTGTGCGAGGCGGAGCCGGGCGGTCCTGCTGTTCGCGTTGTGCATTAAAGAAAACCGTTTATGCGACCGCCTACTGTTCTGGGCGGTCCCTTTTGAAAGGATGTAGCTATGTCTACCAAGATTGAAGTCAATGCCATGGGCGATGCCTGCCCGCTGCCCGTCGTCAAGACGCTTAAGGCACTCAAACAGCTTGACGGCGAGGGTGCCGTGGTGACCTCGGTCGATAACGAGACCGCCGTCAAGAACATCTCCAAGATGGCGCAGGAGAAGGGCTGCACGGCCTCGGTCGAGAAGGTTTCTGACGCTGAGTGGCACGTGACCGTGGCGACCTCTGGCGCCATTGCCGTGGCCGATCCCGAGCAGGATGGCGCTGCCTTCTGTGGTGCCAGCACCGGCAAGGGCGAGCTCGTCATTTCCGTCTACACCGACTGCATGGGCCGCGGCGACGACGAGCTGGGCCACAAGCTCATGAAGGCCTTCATCTTTGCCGTGACGCAGCAGGAGGAGCTGCCCGCGACCATGCTGTTCTACAACGGTGGCGCCAAGCTTACCGTCGAGGGCTCACCGGTGCTCGACGACCTGAAGGGTCTGGCGGAGCAGGGCGTGGAGATCCTCACCTGCGGCACCTGCCTCGACCACTTTGGCATTAAGGACCAGCTTGCTGTGGGCGATGTCACGAACATGTACGTGATCGTCGAAAAGATGGAGCAGGCCGGCCGCGTCGTGCGTCCTTAGCGCCTAGGCGGGATTGCCATGAGAGAAAAGCGCCCGGCGCTTGTCATCACGTTTCCTACCACGGCGGCCGCCATGGGCTGCGAGTCCCTATGCGTCGAGCGCAGGCTTCCCGGGCGCACGATTCCCGTGCCCGGGGAGGTCGCCGCCGGCTGCGGCCTGGCATGGAAGGCGCTGCCTTCGGATGAGGACCTGCTGCGCGGCGAGCTTGCCGTGGCGGGCGTTCCCACTGAGGGCTTTACCGTGATCGATATGTGGGAGGTCGTGCGATGATCTACCTGGATAACGCGGCGACGACCATGCACAAGCCGCAGACGGTCATCGATACCGTGGTGCAGGCGCTGTGCTCGCTCGGTAATGCCGGGCGCGGTGCTACGTCGGGTGCGCTCGATGCGGCGCGTACCATTCACGGCTGCCGCGCCAAGCTTGCGCGCCTGCTGGGCTGCCCGCGTGCCGACCATGTGTGCTTTACGCCCAACTCCACGGCGGCCCTCAACACCGCCATCAATGGCGTGGTACGCCCTGGCGATCGTGTGGTCACGACGGTGCTCGAGCACAACTCCGTGCTGCGTCCGCTCAACCGCCTGACCGCGGAGCAGGGCGTGGCCGTTGAGCACGCGGGCTGCGCCGCGAACGGTGCGCTCGACTACGAAGAGCTTGAGCGGCTGGTGACGCCTGACACGCGTGCCGTCGTGGTGACGCATGCCTCCAACGTGACCGGCAACGCCGTTGACGTTGCACGCGTGACGGCCATGGCCCATGCGGCCGGCGCGCTCGTGATTGTCGATGCTTCGCAGTCGGCCGGCACCGTGAAGATTGACATGCAGGCCATGGGCCTCGACATCGTGTGCTTTACCGGCCACAAGGGACTGATGGGCCCGCAGGGGACCGGCGGTCTGGCCGTGGCGGAGGGCGTCGACGTGGCGCCCTGGGCTATGGGCGGCACTGGTGTACACAGCTTCGATGAGCTGCAGCCACTGGAGTGGCCCACGCGCCTGGAGGCAGGTACGCTCAACGGCCATGGCATCGCGGGCCTTTCCGCTGGTCTCGACTTTATTGAGGCCCAGGGTGGGGTCGAGGCGATTGCTGCCCACGAGCGTGCGCTCGCCGATCGCTTCCTTGCCGGCGTGCGCGAGATTCCGGGGATTAAGCTCTACGGTGCCTTCGACCAGCCGACGCGCTCGGCGATCGTGTCGCTCAACGTGGGCGATATCGACTCTGCCGAGATTTCGGACGCGCTCATGCAAGGGTGGGGGATTGCGACGCGCCCCGGTGCCCATTGCGCTCCGCTCATGCACCGCGCGTTAGGTACCGAGCGCCAGGGTGTCGTCCGCTTCTCGTTTGGGTATTTCAACACGACCGAAGAAGTCGACACGGCTATCGATGCTCTGCGCAATTTAGCCTGCTAAAGCTGCTGGACCGTTTATACTTGCGGGACGGGTATTTTGCCCGTCCCGTTTTTGTTTCGACCCGAAAGGTGTGCCTATGGCTTCATCCGCCCCGCGCGGTCTGCGTTCCGACCATGTCGTTACCGTCGGCATTGCGCTGTTCTCGATGCTCTTTGGCGCCGGTAACCTCATTATTCCGCCGCTGCTGGCGCTGCAGGCAGGTTCTGCCACGCCGGTTGCCATGATCGGCTTTTTGATTGCCGCTATCGGTCTGCCCGTTATGGGATTTATCGCCGTCGCGCTCGCTGGCACGGCCCGAGAGCTGGCCGGGCGTGTGCATCCTAAGTTTGGCGAATTCTTCGTTGCGGCGGTCTACCTGGCCATCGGTCCGTGCCTGGCCATTCCGCGCACAAGCTCTACGGCGTTCGAAATGCTGGTGCCGCTGCTACCCGAGGGCGTTTCGCTCGGCACGGCACGTCTGGTGTTTGCCGTTGGCTTCTTTATCGTCGCGTTTGCGCTCACGCTGCGTCCAGGCGTCATCACGCGCGTGCTCGGCCGCATTACGGGCCCCGCGCTCATTGCGCTCATCGTGCTGGTCGTGGGTGCTGCCGTGATCTCGCCGCTGGGACCGGCTGCCGCGCCGCAGGCCCCCTACAATGCCGGTGCTGCCGTGCAGGGCTTTCTGACTGGCTATCAGACCATGGACCTGCTCGCGTCACTTGCCTTCGGCATCATCATCGCCGAGACCATCCACGAGCTGGGTGTTACCGATGACAAGCGCGTGGCCTTCGAGATTTCGCGTTCCGGTGTGATCGCCGGCGTACTCATGGCCATCATCTACTGCGGCTTGGGCCTTGCCGGTATGCAGCTCGGCACCGTGATGCCCGACGCTACCAACGGCGCCGCCATCCTCGCCCGTTCGGCCTCCATGCATTTTGGGCTTGCCGGCACGGTCGTGGTCTTCGCCATCTTCTTCCTCGCCTGCATGAACGTGTGCATCGGCCTTATCAGCTGCTGCTCGCGCTACTTCTGCGAGACGTATGTGGTCGAAGGGGGAGCGGAGGCCTCCGAGGAGGCCATGCGCCGTCCCTTTGCGGCTCTCGCCTTTGTGTTCGCAGCGTTTTCGTGCGTGCTCTCCAACGTGGGCCTCGACGTGATTCTTATGTTCTCGGTGCCCATGCTCAACGCCTTGTATCCCGTTGCCATCGTGCTGGTACTGATGGGCCTGGTGCACGGCTTTTGCGACGCTCATCCGCAGGTGTGGGTCTGGGTCGGCGGCGTTGTCGCGGTGCAGAGCGTGATTACCTCGGTCCGCGATGCGTTCTTTACGGGCGCGTGGCTGCCGTTCGATGCGCTGCCGCTGGCAGACATTGGAGCCGCGTGGGCGCCGGTTGCCGTGGTGGCGTTTGTGATCGGCCTGCTCCACAGTCGGTTTGTCGTACATTCGAGGAGCTAGGGTATCGTCGCTTGCACAGGCGGGGAGTCTCCCCTATAATTTCCTTCGCTTTGGGACACGCAAGGTTTAGACCTTAGCTGCTCAACACCTTCGGGACGTGGCGCAGTTTGGTAGCGCGCCTGCTTTGGGAGCAGGATGTCGCAGGTTCAAATCCTGTCGTCCCGACCATATCTTGCGGGCGTAGTTCAATGGTAGAACCCCAGCCTTCCAAGCTGATGACGCGGGTTCGATTCCCGTCGCCCGCTCCATAAGATAGATGAATGGCTCTGGTTCCTTTTGGGACTAGAGCCATTTTCATATACATGCCGGGGACCCCACATCCCCTCCTAAGTTGCGGTGAAATAGTTCCTGGATTAGCTGCAAAAGCTGTTATCCAGGAACTATTTCACCGCAACTTATTGAGGCCGAGCGGCCTGGGTCGATGATGGGTTCTGTTGTCGAGAAGATGAGGGCAGCCTGTCAGGAGTCTGCGTAGGGTTTTGTGGTTGGTATACCGTAACCGCGCATCATGGAGCCGAACGCTTTGACATCGTAGGTGTCTGAGAGCTTGAAATGAATGACGTTGTGGCCCATGGCACGCAAGTTCGCGTCGCGCATGAGGGCAGCTCGATAGGTTTTTGCCGCAGTATGTTCCGGATCATTTTGGGCATCGTCCTCAAACTTGCCTAGTCCATGCAGCTCAGCCAGCATCCAAGAGCCGTTTGGCATCTGCCAGCCGTAATCTGCCAAATAATAGCCGGCGTTTCCCGGTCGAGTGATTTCAACCTGAAGTTCGGGAGCGGCAACTCCCGCCAGAATCATTGCCGCCCGTGCTTCGGATTCTCCACCGTTATCCGATCTGCCATCCATGTGTTCAAAAACGTCAAATGCGCGTGCGATGCCATGCAGCCCTCGGCAATTGGCCTGCGCGTATGCCCGCAGTTCTTCGCGCTCGACATCGTACTCACGGGCCAAGCCATCGACATAACCCAGCGCATAGCGAAACGCGGTCGTTCGGGCGATATCGACAACCGTTCGATACGGATCCGTGAGCGTAAACGGACCGAGCTGCCACACTTCGCCCGCCCGCCAGCGACGATACTCAACGAATTCATACGTATCACGCCTGGTAGAACGCGGCAACAGCACTTGCACCTTGTCGAGAAGCGAATATACAGAACCGATGCCATAGAGCAGTGCCGCCGTTGCTCCACAAAACACGGCATCCGGTTCAACGACCGCAATAGCGGATGCCAATTGAAAGATGCGATCTTCGACGCCGAGGTCATTCCAATACGCGGGATCAGCGTAGACATGGTTGTAGAGTCGAATAATCATCTCTTTTTGCATGAGCGCGTAGGCGCAGCGTTCATCCCATTTTTTGGTAGCTACAAACAGGTGCCCGCCATGATGGGCCTCGAATAACCGGAAGAACAGCTCTACTTGCGGTTTGGAACAGCGTTTATCGTGACTCATTTTCGACCCCATGGTCTCGAGGGGGAGTGAATGACACTACGCTATCCCATATTTGGTCCGTCAGACCTTGCCATGAACTGACCAAAAGCTTGACGGGGCAGGTCAGAGTCATGAGTCAGAGCCAAACATATCGGCAAATGGTTGATTTGTGCCCCTCGGCGGCACTAATCAACCACACTTACAGAAAGTTGCGGTGAAATAGTTCCTGAAAAGCTCGAATAAGCCTAAATCCAGGAACTATTTCACCGCAACTTAGGTGGGGATGGGGTTAGCTGCGGGGGCGGTGACGGAGCTTGTCGATGGTGGCGTCGGTGCTTCGGCTGCGGGCTTCGGCGGCGCGGTCGCGGGCTTCGGCTGCTGTTTGGCGCTTGTGGCGGTAATCGATCATGCCTTGGATGATGGGCTTGCCAAAGCTCACGACATCATCGTTGTAGATGGCGGTTCGAGCTGCGAGGAGGCAGTCGGAAAAGTCCATATGGGTCTTGCCAAAGAGTTTGACGGCAAGGGCGACAACGGTGGGCTCGTCGACCATGACGTCATCGAGCAGCCTTTTCATGGCCGCAGCAATCTCAACGCGGGGAACCTTATAGACGTCGCGCAGCGTGACCACGACGCGCGTGATGATTTCGGGGTAGACACGAGCAGTGCGCGTGGCGATGACCTTGGCGGCGCGTGGTGACAGAACTTCGTCGTCGTCAAGCAAGTAGCGTAGGATGACGGTCTCGTCGATGATGGTGCTACTCATGGATATCTACTTCCTCGGGACCCAAAATCGAATCGTCGCTTTCTGTAGCAAGGTACTCAATCCAGGCATTGCGCTCCTCGGAGCGGCGATTGGGGTCCCCATATGCTTTGAGCGATCCATAGGCGGCGGTGCCGTCCTTTGAGCGCACGGCGACCGGCTGAAAGGGAAGTTTGCGCATCAAAATGCTCTGCGCGACAAAAAGACGGACGGCCTCGGCGAGCGATGTGCCCATGGCGTCGTAGAGACGCTCGGCATGCTGCTTATCTTCCTCGCGAATGCGCACCTGCAGGATGGCTCGTTTTTGAGTCGACGACATCACTGGCCTCCCTTAATGAGCGTGCAATTTGAATAGTCAAATACAGCATCGGCTAATAATAGCCAATCTTACAACCACTACTTTATTGCACTAGAGTAATTGAGTGTAAACGATATTACAAACGTACTACATCCTTCAGAAATGAGCGCAAATTCTCTCTCGGACGTACGCGTGTAATACACTCGCCTTTATATCCTATCGAGAATAATCCTAACCTGCCAAAACCCCTGCAATACACCCGTATTGCAGGGGTTACGCTCAAGTTTGCCCCCTGCAACTGCGTATATTCAACCTGTATACCGTTGGAGAAATTCTATCGAGTGCCTGTTTCGCCGCATGCATTCGATACGTCGATGCCAGGCCACGGGCGGCCTGGGGCAATGTCGACAGGGTCTCTCCGGCATGGGATTCAGGAGGGAGTGAACAACATGGGCAATAAACGAGTCGTGGCCGATTCTTCACGCTGCATCGGGTGCCAAACCTGTATGGCGGCGTGCATCGAGGCGCACGACATTCCCGGCAACATCGCCGCGCCTCGCCTGCGTGTAACGCGCACCTACGAGATCTCCGCACCGGTGGCATGCCATCACTGCGAGGATGCTCCGTGCGCCAAGGCCTGCCCCACGGGCGCCTTGTTCTTTGATCCAAAGAACCATCGCATCGGTGTTAACGAGGACAACTGTATCGGCTGCAAGAGCTGCGTTATGGCATGTCCCTTTGGCGCTGTAAGCGTGGCGACCACGCAGGTTCCGGTCTTGATGGGCGACGTTCGCGTGGGGTCGCAGACCAAGAGCTTTGTGCTCAAGTGCGACCTGTGCGTGGACCGTCCCGGCGGTCCGGCGTGTGCAGAGGCGTGCCCGACCAAAGGCCTCGCCTTGGTAGACGAGGAGCGCCTGGCGGAGCTGACCGCCGAGCGTGCCCGCGCCACCATCGAAAACGAGGCGTAGGCGGGCGGCCATACAGGCCCAACGATTGTCAAATACGTACCGATTAATCGGTAGAAGAGAAAGGAAGGAGGGTGTCATGGAGAAGCATAAAGTGATCTGCCCGTACTGCGGCGCCGGTTGCCAGTTTAACCTCCTGGTCCAAAACGGCCAGGTCGTGGGTACCGAACCGCTTAACGGCATCACCAATCAGGGCGAGCTGTGCCTTAAGGGCATGAGCGGCTACGACTTCATCAACGACACCAAGATCTTGACTCCTCGCGTACTGCACCCGATGATCCGCCGCACCAAGGGCGCGGATCTTGAGCGCGTAAGCTGGGACGAGGCACTGGATTTCACCGCATCTAAGATGCAGGCCATAATTGACGAATATGGTCCTAACGCTGTCATGACCACCGGCTCTTCGCGAGGCGGCGGCAATGAGGCGAACTACGTCATGCAGAAGTTTACGCGTGCGTGCATCGGCACCCACAGCGTGGACAACTGCGCCCGTACTTGACACGGCCCTACTGTCCTCGGTCTGATGGACACGGTTGGTTCAGGTTGCATGTCATGCTCCATCCCCGGTATGGAGGATGCGGGCTGCATTTTCCTCTTCGGCTATAACCCTGCCGATTCGCACCCCATCGTCGCAAGGCGTATCGTGCGAGCCAAAGAAAAGGGTTGCAAGATCATCGTCGCCGACCCGCGCCATATCGAAACCGCGCGTATCGCCGATCTCTACCTTCCGATCAAGAACGGTTGCAATGTTGCGTTCCTCAACGCCTTTGCCAACTGTCTGGTCAACGATGGCCTCTACGACAAGGAATTCGTCGCCGAGCACACGAACGGCTTTGACGAGTGGTGGGAGACCATCAAGAACTACACTCCCGAATCCGTACAGGACATCACGGGTGTCGATCCCGCGCTGATCCACCAAGCTGCCGAGATGTACGCCACGGCGAAGCCTTCTGCCATCATTGGCTGGGGCATGGGCGTATGCCAGCAGAAGCAGAACCTGAAGACGGTGCACACCATCGCCTCCATCGCCTGCGTTGCCGGCCAGATCGGCAAACCCAATTCCGGCCTCGCGCCCGTGCGCGGTCAGAATAACGTTCAGGGCTCCTGCGATATGGGCATGCTGCCCAACCTGTACCCTGGCTACCAGAAGGTCACCGACCCGGCTGTGCGCGCCAAGTTTGCCAAGGCTTGGGGCGTGCCCGAGGAAAAGCTCCCGCTCGAGGAGGGCTATAAGCTCACCGACCTGGGCCACCTGGTCGACGAGGGCAAGGTGCACTGCTTCTACAACTACGGCGAGGACCCGGTACAGACCGAGCCCGATTCGGCCGGTATGCGCAAGACGCTCTCCGAGCTGGATCTGTTCATTTGCCAGGACATCTTTATGACGCAGACGACCATGCTCGCCGACGTCATCCTGCCTGCCACCTCTTGGGGCGAGCACGAGGGTGTCTTTACCGCATCCGACCGTAGCTTCCAGCACTTTGACGCGGCCGTTCCGCCCAAGGGCGAGTGCCGTCACGACTGGGAGATCTTCGCGGACCTGTCCACGCGCATGGGCTATCCCATGCACTACGACAACACCGAGCAGATTTGGAACGAGTGCATTAGCCTGTGCCCCAACTTTGTGGGCGCAACCTACGAGAAGATGGCTCCCGAGGGCGGCTACGCCCAGTGGCCCGTCAAGACCACCGACGTGAACGACCACGGTACGGCCGACATGTTCGCTGGTGGCAAGTTCACCACCAAGGACGGCCGCGCCAACCTGATGGCGCACGACTGGGAGGCGCCCTCCGAGCTTCCCGACGATGAGTACCCGCTCATCCTGTGCACCGTCCGCGAGGTCGGCCACTACAGCTGCCGCTCGATGACCGGCAACTGCAAGACGCTGGCGCTGCTCGCCGACGAGCCCGGCTTTGTCCGCATGAATCCCGCGGACGCCCAGGCGCGCGGCATCAAGAACGGCGACATCGTCTCGATTCACAGCCGCCGCGGCCAGGTATACAGCCGCGCCGACGTGAGCGACCGTATCAACAAGGGCACGGTCTATATGACCTACCAGTGGTGGATCGGCAAGTGCAACGAGCTGACCATGCACAAGGTCGACCCGGTCTCGCATACGCCCGAGGACAAGTTCTCCGCCTGCCAGGTCGACGCCATTGCCGACCAGGTTTGGGCCGAGGGTGAAGTCGAGCGCCAGTACACCGAGCTCAAGCAGGCTCTGGTGGACGCCGCCGCTCCCCAGGATGTTGAGCCCGGCGCCGCCAAGTTCGACGACGAGACGCACGTGAATCAAATCGTGTAGTCCCGTTCTCGTTGGCTTTTTGGGCCGGGCGTCCCGTACGTTCGGGAGCCCGGCCCGTTATTTTGAAAGGAAGTGGGGATGAACCGCTTCATCGACATCAACCCGGAGAGGTGCATCGGCTGCGGAACATGCCAGTCCGCCTGTGCCGACGCCCACCGGATGCAGGGTCTTCAGGATACGCCTCGCCTGGCGCTCGTGAAGACCGGCGGTATTTCGGCCGCCCTTGCCTGCCACCATTGCGAGGGTGCCCCCTGCGCCGAGGTTTGCCCGGTGAATGCCATCGAGCACGATGGCGACCGCATCCACGTCAAGGAGCAGGAGTGCATCGGGTGCAGGCTGTGCGCCATCGCGTGCCCCTTTGGAGCCATCCATCCCGATGGCACGTCTATCGCCGGTGTCGCAGGCATGTGCGACCCGACGCCTTCGTATCCTAAGTCCCTGAGCAGCCTGCTTACGTGGGCTCCCGGCCAGTACACCTGCGCTGTGAAGTGCGACCTGTGCGCCTTCGATCCGGACGGCCCGCATTGCGTGGCGGCGTGCCCCACCAAGGCGCTGACCGTCATGGGCGGCGCGGCCGATCGCGAGCTCGACGAGGCCAAGCGCCTGCGCTCGATCGAAAACGGTCCGGCTGTCGACGTCACCGCTGTGGCCCAGGGCCTGTCCGAGAAAGCAGAAGGGAGCGTAAACAATGGATAGCATGACGCTGTTTATCGCATCGCTTGCCGTCTCGTGCATCGGTGCGCTCGCCTCCGTTCTGCTGATCAAGGCCGACAACGCCGCCAAGACTGCCGGCTGCCTTATCGGCGCCGTCGCGGCCGTGCTGTCGTTCATCGCGGGCCTCGAGGCCGTGCTTGGCGACGTTTCGTCCCTCAACACGGTCTTCTTCTTCCCGTTCGCCCGTCTCGAGCTCTTGCTCAACGGCCTTGCGGGCCTGATCGTGGTCCTCATCTCGATTCTCGCCTTTGCGGGCTTCATCTACGGTCTGTCCTACTTCGACGAGTACCCGGGCAAGGTCGGGCGCGCCGGCTTCTTTATGAACACCTTCGCCGCCTCGATGATGCTCGTCATCACCGCCGACAACGTGTTCTGGTTCCTGGTCGCCTTTGAGCTCATGTCCCTTACGAGCTACTTCCTTGTCGTTATCGAGGAGAACAAGAACTCCATTAGGGGCGGTTGGCTCTACTTCGTCATCGCGCACGTGGGCTTCGTTCTCATCATGGCGAGCTTCCTGCTCATGACCAACGGCGTGGGCGGTTCCTTCAGCTTCAGTGATTTCCGTACGCATGACTTTGGACCCGCCGTCTCCTCCGCGTGCTTCGTCCTCGCGTTCTTCGGATTTGGCGCGAAGGCCGGTATCATTCCGCTGCACTCCTGGCTGCCCCAGGCGCACCCCGAGGCGCCGTCCAACGTGTCCGCCCTCATGTCCGGCGGCATGATCAAGATCGGCATCCTGGGAATCCTCAAGGTCGGTCTCGACCTGCTCGCGGGTTCGGGCGTCCAGCTCTGGTGGGGCCTCATGGTCCTGGTCTTCGGATCCATCTCGTCGGTCCTGGGTGTCGTCTACGCCCTCCACGAGCACGACATCAAGCGCCTGCTTGCCTATCACTCCGTCGAGAACATCGGCATCATCTTGCTCGGTGTCGGCGCGTCCATGACGGCGCACGCCCTGGGCAACGACGTCATCGCGACGATCGCGCTCATGGCCGCCCTCTACCACACGCTCAACCACGCCATGTTCAAGGGCGAGCTGTTCCTCGGCGCGGGCTCCCTGCTCTATGCCACGGGTACGCGCAACATGGAGAAGATGGGCGGTCTGTTCCGCCGCATGCCGGTCACGGCCGTCTGCTTCCTCATCGGTGCCCTTGCCATCTCGGCCATCCCGCCGCTCAACGGCTTCGTTTCCGAGTGGTTCACCTACCAGTCCCTGTTCAACATCTCGACGCTCTCCGACCCGGTCGTCATGGTGTTCGCCGTCGTCTCCGCGGCCGCCCTCGCCATCACCGGTGCCCTGGCCGTCACGTGCTTCGTGAAGGCCTACGGCGTCTCGTTCGCGAGCAGCCCTCGTTCCCAGGAGGCCGCGAACGCCAAGGAGTCCCCGGCTCCGATGTTGTTCTCGCAGATGCTCCTCGCGGCCATCTGCGTGGTACTGGGAATCGGCTCCCCGGTCATCGCCCCGGTTCTGGGCGACGTCGCCCAGAGCGTGCTTGCCGGCTCCGCCGTCACAGCAACCTCGGGCGTGTCTCTCGTGAACGAGATTTCCGGTGCCGCCACCTCCACCCCCGCGATCGCCATCGCGCTCGTGGTCCTCACCGGCCTCGCGTTCGCGTTGAGGTCCTGCCTCGGCGCCAAGGCCCCCGCTAAGAAGACCGACCCTTGGGCGTGCGGCTACGAGCCCAACGAGCACATGCCCGTCGTCGCCACGAGCTTCGCGTCCGACGTCGAACTCTTCATGGGCCCGCTCTACACCCTGCGCGAGGTATGCACCAAGATCTGCTGGTCCATCGCGCACGTGTTCCAGAAGCTCACCGGTGTCGCCCAGGGCGTCGAGCCCCTGCCCGACCGTTTCCTGGTCGATGCACCGAGCGAGGGTGCCGACAAGCTGGCCGGCCTCGCCTCCAAGATCGAGGGCGGCAACTACTCCGTATACATCTGCTACATCGTCGCGGCGCTCGTGGTCTTCCTCGTGCTCGCCGTGGTCATGGTCTAGAGAGGGGAGAGGATATTATGAACATCGTTCTTGCGATGGCGCAGGGCCTCGTGGTCATGCTGGTCGCGCCCTTCTTCTCCGGCCTCGCCCGTGTGATTCGCGCGAAGATGCACAATCGCCGCGGTCCGTCCATCCTTCAGGATTACCGGGACCTCGCGAAGCTCATGGCGCGTCCCGAGTCCGTGAGTTCCGACTCGAGCTTCGTGCTGCGCATCATGCCGCCGCTGTTCCTCGCGGTGTCGTTTATGCTCGCCATGGGCCTGCCCATGTTCACGCTCCAGAGCCCCATGCCCGTCTTTGGTGACGCCATCACCATCATGTACGCGCTCGCGCTGTCCCGCTTCTTCTTCGCGCTGTCCGGCGTGGATTCCTCCAACGCCTACGCGGGCTTCGGCGGTATCCGCGAGCTCCTCATGAGCGTGCTCATCGAGCCGTCCATGCTCATCGCGCTGTTCACCGTCGCCATCGTGTGCGGCTCCACGGACATTGCGACCATGGGTCAGCACATCGTTACGGGCAACGTCTCGAGCGTCGTCGCCGTTATCCTCGCCGGCGTCGCCTTCGCGGCCGCCTGTTACATGGAGCTCGGCAAGCTTCCGTTCGATCAGGCCGAAGCCGAGCAGGAGCTCCAGGAGGGCCCGCTCGCCGAGCTCTCCGGCCCGTCCCTGGCCATGATGAAGCTCGCCATGGGCATGAAGCAGGTCGTGGTCGTCGCTTGGTTCACCTCCATCTTCATCCCCTGGGGAGAGCCCGCGACCATCGGTGTCACCGCTCTCGTGGGCGCCGTCGTCTTCCTCGTCAAGTGCCTGGTCGATTTCGTCGTCTGCGGCGTGCTCGAGAACTCCGTTTCCCGTTCGCGCTTCAAGGTGCTCGGTAACCAGACCTGGGCCGTCGTCGGCATCGCGGTCCTCGCGTTCGTCTTCGTCGTCGTAGGCGTGTAGGGAGAAGGGAGAAACTATGTCAATCGAATCGAGCTTGTCCCTCTTTGCCATGGTGGCGATCGCCGTCCCCATGCTGGGCTCCCTGCTCATCGTCATGCTGCCGCGTCCCTACGCTAAATGGATCTGCGCCTTTGCCGGCGGCATCGCCACGGTCGCTTCCGTTGGCTTGGCCGCGACGTTTGCCGGAAACGGCATGAACGCGGTCGATGTAACCTGGGCGAGTATGGGCCAGACCTTGGTCATGGGCTTCATATTCGACCGGATGAGCACGCTGCTCGCACCCGCGTTCGTCGCTATCGGCCTGCTCGTCGTCATCTATTCGTTCCCGTACATGAGCGATAAGAATAAGGAGCATCCCGACGCGCCCCGTCGTCGCTTCTACGTGTACTTCTCCACGTTCATCGGCGCCATGGCCGGTCTCGCCTACAGCTCCACCATCGTCGGCCAGCTCGTTTTCTTCGAGATCACCGGTGTGTGCTCCTGGGGCCTCATCAGCTACTACATGACGCCCACGGCCAAGAAGGCCGGTATGAAGGCGCTCATCATCACCCATATCGGCGCTCTGGGACTCTACATCGGCGCGGCCTTCCTGTTCGCCGGAACCGGCACGTTCGCGCTGAGCGCGATCTCCCAGCTCGATTCCGGTATGAAGACCGTCGTGCTGCTGCTCATCCTGTTTGCTGCTTGGGCCAAGTCCGCCCAGTTCCCGCTCTACATGTGGCTGCCCTCCGCAATGGAGGCCCCCACGCCCGTTTCCGCCTACCTTCATGGCGCGTCCATGGTTAAGGTCGGCGTGTGCGTGTTCGCCCGCGCTCTTGCGAGCGCCGGCGATATCCCCGAGATCGTCGGTTGGGTCGCCATCATCGACGCCGTCGTGACCATGCTCTTCGGCTTCCTCATGTACCTGCCCCAGAAGGATATGAAGCGCCTGCTCGCTTTCTCGACGATCGCGCAGCTCGCCTACGTGTTCTTTGGCCTGGGCCTCTCCGTGTTCGGAAGCCAGATGGCGTTTAACGGCGCCGTCGAGCACATCTTCAACCACGCGTTCACCAAGACCCTGTTCTTCCTCATCGCTGGCTCTCTCAGCTTCACGCTGGGAACCCGTATGCTGCCCAAGATCCAGGGCCTCATGAAGAAGTACCCGGTCACGGGCGTGGGCTTTGCGGTCGCCGCGACCGCTATCGCCGGCGTGCCCCCCATGAGCACGTTCTTTTCCAAGTTCCAGATCATTTCCGGTGGCTTCGCGGTTGGTGCTACCAACACGGTCATCTTTGTCCTCGTGTGCGTCATGGTCGTCGAGACCGTCGCCACCTTCGCATGGTTCCTGCGTTGGATGGGTAAGGTCCTGCCCGGTGAGCCGAGCGAGACCGTGGCCGCCGGCCAGCCCCTTCCGCGCGCCATGGCGTTCGTGTTCGTCGTCCTCATGATCATGGTCGTCGTCGCCGGTCCTCTGTCCTCTAGTTGGATGGGTTAGGAGGTAGGACATGGGTTATTCGTTAGTCAATATCCTGGGCGGTCTTCTGATCGTGACCTCCACCATGGTGGTCGTCTCGAAGACCATCCCGTCCGCCATCAAGTGGTACGCGATCCAGTCGGTTGTCCTGGTGGGCGTGCTGCTCACCCTGGGCCTCACCACCGGTGCCACCGAGCTTCTCATGTGGGCCGCGTCGGCCTTCGTCACCAAGGTGATCCTCGTTCCGTTCATTCTCAACCGTGCCTACAAGAAGATGGGTTCGCCTGCCGATAGCACGTTGACCTCCTCCATCAAGCCGGCCTGGACCATCATCCTCACCGGTCTGGAGGTGGCCGTCTGCTTCGCGGTGGTCACGCGCCTGAGCCTGCCCACCGCCGAGGTGGCCACTCCGGCCCTCGCCATCAGCTTCGCGCACTTCTTCGTCGGCCTCACGTGCATCATCTCCCAGCGCAACATCCTCAAGCAGATCTTCGGGTACTGCCTTATGGAGAACGGTAGCCACGTGACGCTCGCTCTGCTCGCGCCTACGGCCCCCGAGATCATCGAGATCGGCATCGCCACCGACGCCATCTTCGCCGTCATCATCATGTCCGCCGTCGTCGTGAGGATTTGGAACGACACCAAGTCGCTCGACTCCCACGACCTGACCGAATTGAAGGGGTAGGCCATGGATGTTTCAATGCTGACGGTCGCCCTGCTCGCTTGTCCTCTCGTGTTCTCCCTGATTATGGCTGCGCTCCCCAAGACGACGTCCTACAACGTCTTCGCGGGGCTCAACACCATCTCCGTCGCGGCGACCCTTGTCCTTTCGGCCGTCACCGCGGGAACCATGCTCTCGAGCGGGCAGAATATCGACGCTTTGGGCCTGTGGCTCCATCTCGATTCGCTCTCGTCGATCTTCGTCCTTCTGGTAGGCATCATCGGGTTCATCACCGGCGTGTACTCCATCTCCTATATCAAGATCGATATCGAGGAGAAGACCATGCCGGCCGAGCGCACCAAGCAGTACTACGCGCTGTTCAGCCTGTTCGTCTTCACGATGCTGCTCGCCTGCCTGTCCAACAACATCATCCTCACCTGGGCGGCGGTCGAGGCCACTACGCTGTCGACCGTGTTCCTCGTGGGCATCTACAAGAACAAGCAGGCGCTCGAGGCGTCTTGGAAGTACGCGATGGTCTGCACCGCCGGTGTGGCCTTCGGCCTGTTCGGCACGCTGCTCATCTACGCGAACGCCGCCGATATCATGCCCAACGCGCATGAGGCCGCCTTCCTCACCTCCATCATGCCCTACGCCGACCAGTTCGACCCGATGCTCGTGCGCCTCGCGTTCGCGTTCATCGTCATCGGCTTCGGCACCAAGGCGGGCCTGTTCCCCATGCACACCTGGCTGCCCGACGCGCACTCCCAGGCTCCGAGCCCGGTCTCCGCGCTGCTCTCGGGCGTGCTGCTCAAGTGCGCCATGCTGGTGATCATCCGCTTCTACTCCCTGTCCATCATCACGGTGGGCGACACCTATCCGCGAACGCTCCTGCTCATCCTGGGCACGCTGTCCATCCTGGTGGCTGCCCTGTGCATCTTCAAGCAGGACGATATCAAGCGCCGCTTCGCGTACTCCTCCGTCGACAACGTCGGCGTGGTCGCGCTGTGCCTGGGTATCGGTGGCCCGCTCGGTATCGCCGCCTGCCTGCTGCACTGCATCTTCCACGGCTTCACGAAGGCGCTCGCCTTCTGCATGGCCGGTAACATCCAGCACATCTACCACACCCGCGACCTGAACAAGATCAAGGGCGTCGTCGAGATCGCTCCCGTCACGGCAGCGCTCACCATCATCGCCCTGCTCGCGCTCGCCGCCTTCCCGCCGTTCGCCCTGTTCATCTCCGAGTTCCTCACCTTCGTGGCCGGCGTTCAGTCCGGTCCCATCTGGGTGGTCGTGCTCGTGTCCATCGGCCTCACCGGCGTGTACTTCGCCCTTACCGGCATCGCGCTCAAGTCCATCTTCGGCAAGGCGCCCGAGGGCATGAAGCGCCACGAGGTGCCCGCCCTCATGATCATCCCCGAGATCGCCCTCGCGATCGTGGTCATGTGGTTCGGTATCGCCACCCCGGTCGCCATCACGAGCGGCGTCGAGGATGCAACGTCCGTCGTTTTGAACCAGAGCGTCGAAGAGCTCCACGAGGCCCCTCTCTACCGCATGGTGTTCAGTTCCCAGACCAAGACAAGTGAGGTGAATTAGCACCATGGCAGAACCTGAAAAGAAGGACTACGCTCGTCGCTGCGAAAGCCACGTCGAGGCCCTGCGTGCTGCAGTGCCGGGCGCTATCGAGAAGGTCGAGTGGCAGTGCGAGGACCAGCTGACGATCACCGTCAAGCAGGACAAGCTGCCCGAGGCCGTCCACTACCTGTATTACGAGCGCTACGGCTGGATTCCCGTGATCATCGGCAACGACGAGCGCAGTCTGTGCGGTCGCTACGCCGTGTACTACGTCATCTCCATGGAGGGGGAGGACCCCGGCTGGGTGACCGTGCGCACCGAGGTCGATCCCGCCAAGATGACGTTCCCGTCCGTGACGCCGTTCGTCCCCGCCTGCGTGTGGGGCGAGCGCGAGCTGCGCGATATGTTCGGCCTGATCCCCGAGGGTCTGCCCGATCGTCGTCGCCTGGTGCTGCCCGACGATTGGCCCAGCGGCCTGTATCCGCTGCGCAAGGACTCCATGGACTACCGCTTCCGTCCCGCTCCCGCGAGCGATATGGAAAACTACGAGTTCTTGGCCGATACCAAGGGCAAGGAGACGACGCTCGTCCCCATGGGCCCGTTGCACATTACCTCCGACGAGCCCGGCCACTTCCGCCTGTTTGTCGAGGGCGAGACGATCGTCGACGCCGATTACCGTCTGTTCTACGTGCACCGCGGCATGGAGAAGGTCGCCGAGACGCGCCTGAACTATGACGCCGTGACGTTCCTCGCCGACCGCATCTGCGGCATCTGCGGCTGTGCCCACTCGGTGGCCTATGCCGAGGCCGTCGAGCGCGCCCAGGGCATTCATGTCCCGCCGCGCGCCCAGTACATCCGCGCCATCATGCTCGAGGTCGAGCGCCTGCACTCGCATCTGCTCAACATTGGCCTGGCGTCGCACTACACCGGCTTCGACTCCGGCTTCCAGCAGTTCTTCCGCGTCCGCGAGAAGTCCATGGACCTGGCCGAGAAGCTCTCCGGTCACCGCAAGACCTACGGTCTCAATGTGATCGGTGGCGTGCGTCGCGATATCCTGGCCGAGCAGAAGCTTTCCACGCTCACGACCATCCACCAGCTGCGCTCCGAGGTTCAGGAGCTCGTCGACGTCTTGCTCTCCACGCCCAACTTTATTGAGCGTACGAGTGGCATCGGCATCTTGGACCGCAAGATCGCACGCGACTTCTCGCCGGTTGGCCCGCTCATGCGTGGCTCGGGTTATGCCCGTGACGTGCGCTTTGACCATCCCTTCGACGGCTACGCCGATCCGGATATTCAGAAGATGCATGCCGCCACGGCCGACACCTGCGATGCCTTCGGTCGTACCGCCGTCCGCATTCAGGAGGTCTACGATTCGATCGACATGATCGAGACCATGCTCGAGAACTGCCCGTCGGGCCCCATCCTCACCACGGATTGGGAGTACACCCCGCACAAGTACGCCATCGGCGCCACCGAGGCGCCGCGCGGCGAGGATGTGCACTGGGCGATGCTCGGCAACAACCAGAAGTGCTACCGCTGGCGCGCCAAGGCCGCCACGTACAGCAACTGGCCGGTCCTGCGCTACATGTTCCGCGGCAACACCGTGGGCGACGCGGCGCTGATCGTCGGCTCGCTCGACCCGTGCTACTCCTGCACCGACCGCGTGACGGTGACCGATGTCGCCGCCAAGCGCGACCACGTGCTCGACAAGGAGCAGTTCGAGAACGTCTGGCGCGATAAGTCGCCGCTTGCGGGCGAGGGCACCATGGCCGCTCCGCTCGATGAGGAGGCGCTCTAATATGCTGAAACTTTGGAAGGTCAACGCCAAGGCCGGCGACGCAACGGTCAAGTACCCGTTTGCGCCGTTTCCCACCAACAAGGACATGCGCGGCAAGCCCGAGCACAACGCCGAGCTCTGCATTGCCTGCGGTGCCTGCGGCGTGGCGTGCCCGGCCGATGCCATTCGCATGGACACCGACCTTGCAGCCGATACCATCACCTGGTCGATCGACTACGGTCGCTGTATCTTCTGCGGCCGCTGCGAGGAAGCCTGCCCCATGGAGGCCATCAAGCTCACCGAGGAGTTTGAGCTGGCCGTCATGAGCAAGGACGACCTCACCAGCAAGAGCGTCTACACGCTCGAGCACTGCTCGCGTTGCGGCAAGCCGTTTGCCCCGCACAAGGAGATCGACTACGCCAAGCGCCTGCTGCAAAAGGCCGGCGGCATGGAGGCCGAGCAGGCCGCCCGTACCGTCGGCATGTGCCAGGAGTGCAAGCGCGAGCTCGACGCCCTGCGTGCCGCCTCGGCCGTAAAGACCGGTAACGCGCGCGGCATGGCTGCCAACGAGACGCTTGCGTCCGGCGAGCCCCAGGGCCCCGGCATGGAGTATCTGGGCGGCCACGGCGTGAACCCGGAGTATATCGACCGCGAGCTCAACCCCGATGCGCCCGAGATTCCCGCCGGTCCGGCACCGGTCGAGGGCATCATCATGGATTTTGAAACGAAGGAGGAGTAACCATGGCCGAACCCACGCTTTTGCCCGAGCGGCTTCAGTACCGCCCGACCAAGATCGAGCTCGACGAGAGCATCGAGAAGGCCAAGGCGACCCTTCTTAAGAAGATCAAGCGCTCGGTGTACGTCTACCGTGTCGACTGCGGCGGCTGCAACGGTTGCGAGATCGAGATCTTCGGTTCCATCACGCCCGTCTTTGACGTCGAGCGCTTTGGCATCAAGGTCGTGCCCTCGCCCCGTCACGCCGATGTGCTGCTGTACACCGGCGCCGTGACGCGTGCCATGCGCATGCCGGCCCTGCGCGCCTTCGAGGCCGCACCCGATCCCAAGATCGTGGTGTCCTATGGCGCGTGCGGCTGCACCGGCGGCATCTTCTACGACAACTACTGCGTCTGGGGCGGCACGGATAAGATCCTGCCGGTCGATGTCTACATCCCCGGCTGCCCGCCCAGCCCCGCGCAGACCATCTACGGCTTTGCCATGGCACTCGGTCTGCTGGACCAGAAGCTCCATGCCGAGACCACGGTGGAGGCCGCCGGCGAGCAGGCCGATATCCTGCACCCCGGCGTGCCGTACAAGCTGCGTGTTGCCATTGAGCGCGAGGCTCGCGCCATGAGCGGTTACCGTTACGGCCGCGACCTGGCCAACGAGTTTATGGATACGCTCGAGGGTGCGCCCAAGGGCGATATCCGCGGTGCCATGGCGCTGCTCATCGACAAGCAGGACGATCCGCGCCGCGTTGAGGTGTACTCGGCGCTGCAGGATCTGGTGCTGGCCGGAGGTCGCTAGATGGAACTCACGGACCGCTCTGGTTACTTTGCGGGCCCCGGCATGCTCGGCGGCTCCTTTGGCGATGCCTCGCGCGCAAGCGACGAGGCCGCCGAGGGCGTCGTCGACCCCTGTCTGGGCCATGCGCCCGACCAGGTGGTCTTTTACGAGCTCACGCGTAAGTTTGTGGAGACCGAGGAAGACGTTCCCCAGGAGGCCTGCGACGTGCTGTACTACACGCTCGCCGTGGGCCACCACACCGGCGTGCTCGACTGCTTTGAGCCGCGCCTGTCGGTGCCGGTAAACGTCTTCTATTCGCTCGTCGACGCGCTGCCGGAGGGGGAGGCCAAAACCAAGTTTGAGGCCATCCGCTCCTTTGGCGAGTGCCAGCTCGACAAGGCGGCGGTGCCGTCGCTGCTCGAGGCCTGCGATGCGCTGCTCGACGAGCGCGGTTTTCGCGGGTCGGCCAAGGCCGGCATCTCGGTGTTCGACGACGACTTTGGCCTGCATGCCCAGCAGGTCGCGTTCTTAATGAAGTTCCGCGATCTGGTTGAGCGCGTGCGCGATGTTTCGGGCGTGTATCTGACGGGGAGGTTGCAGTAATGGGTCGCGTTGTGGATGGACGTGTGAACGGCGCCCCGTTTGCGGGTATCGTGCTCACGGCGGGAAGTGTGCTGCGTGCCGACGATGCCGCCGGCCCCGTGCTCTCCAAAAAGATGGAGGACGCGCCCATTGCCGGTTGGTACACCATCGACGGCGGCCAAACGCCCGAAGACGACATCATCGAGGTCAAGCGCGAGCGTCCGCCGCGCCTGGTCTTGGTCGATGCCGCCGACATGGCGCTGCCCGTCGGGTCCATCCGTTTGCTCGACAAACGCGATGTGGCCCGCAAGTCGATGTTCACCACGCATTCGCTTCCCTTGTCGATCCTGATCGAGGAAATCGAGCAATCGTGTGATGATATCGTCTTCGTTGGGATTCAGCCGGGCGATACGGAGTTCTACAACCCCATGTCCCCGGAAGTCTTTGACGCCGTCGACGCCGTGTACGACGCCGTGGCCGCCAACGACTTTTCCCACTTTGTCCGCTTGGGGCAAGAGCAATAGGAGCGCTTGTCCCTGCTGATTAGGAAAGAAGTGATTGACATGGCAGATTCCAAGGCAGAATATCCCGCTCCCGATTGCCTGGCGCCCGCCGCGATCGAGGCCAAGACCGAGGCCGCCGGCGTGACCAAGGCCAACCTGCCGGTCGCAAAGGCCTTTCTGTTGGCAATGTTCGCCGGTGCGTTCATCGCCTTCGGCGGTCTGTTCTTTACGGTGTTCTTGAGCGATAGCACGCTGGGCTGGGGCGCCCAGCGTGTCGTGGGCGGCCTGTGCTTTTGCCTGGGCCTGGTGCTGGTGCTGGTGTGCGGCGCCGAGCTGTTTACCGGCAATTCTCTTATGGTCTGCGCGCTCAAGAGCAAAAAGATCACCCTGGCTCAGATGCTCAAGGCTTGGGTCGTCGTATGGGTCGGTAATTTTGTCGGTGCTCTGTTCATCGTCTTTTTGGTGTACATGGCCGGCATTTACAAGCTCAACGGCGAGGCGGTTGCCAATTCCATGGTGAGCGTCGCCGCCGGCAAGGTGACGATCGACTGGGTGACGATCTTCTTCCGCGGCATCCTGTGCAACATCTTTGTGTGCCTGGCCGTGTGGATCGGTACCGCCGGCAAGACCGTGGTCGATAAGGTCGTGGGTATTTTGCTGCCGATCGCTGCCTTTGTGGCCTGCGGTTTTGAGCACTGCGTTGCCAACATGTACTTTTTGCCCATGGGTGCCGTGATGCACGCGTGCGGCTATGGTGCCGACGTCGCCGGCGCCGATGCGCTCAACGCTGCGGGCATTGCGTTTAACCTGTCCGCCGCTACGCTGGGCAACATCGTGGGCGGCGCGGTTCTGGTCGCGCTCGGCTACTGGTTTATCTACGCCAAGAAGTCCGAGGCGTAAGGTATTCGTCTGTTTGACGTTGGGCCTCCCGCGGGGCGTTGCCGTGCGGGAGGCTTTTTGGGTCTGGGGCTCGTTGTCGGGCTTTTGGCCTGTTGTGTTTGGCTGATGAAAGGGGTAATCGAGATGGCATCTGCTGCGAAGCGTGACGGTCGCGCCGTGGTGACCACATGCGGGGGATGCTATGCCGATTGCGCCTTTGCGGCACGCGTTGAGGACGGTCGTGTGGTGGCTGAGTTGCCGGTGCCGGGGCATCCGTGCTCGGCGCGTGCCCTGTGCGCCCGCGGACGGCATCGCCTGGCAATGCCGTTTGACGAGCGCGACCGGATTTTGCATCCCATGCGTCGACGAGCTGATGGCTCGGGGTTCGATGCGATTTCGTGGGATGAGGCGTTCGCGCAGATCGCCGCGCGCCTTTTGGGGATTGTTGACGGGTATGGTCCCCGTGCGCTGGGCATGACGCTCGGCGTTCCCTCGTTCGACCGTTACTGGGCGTATCGATTTATGCATGCGCTGGGCTCGCCCAACGTGTACGGTGCCGACGGCGCCTGCGAGGTAAGCCGACTTACCGGTTGGGAGCACAGCCTGGGCTACAGCCCCGCCTCCGACCTGGCGCATACCGATTGCATCATGTATTTGGGGCGTTCCATTGTCGATTCGTCGACGATGGGGGCCGTTGATGCGCTCAACGATGCGCGCCGGCGCGGGGCGAAGATCATCGTGGTTGACCCCCGGCGCAGTGGCTCGGCTGCGCTTGCCGACCGCTGGCTGCGCGTGCGCCCGGGCTGCGACCTGGCCTTGCTGCTGGGCATTGCGCATGTCTTGATTGCCGAGGACCTGTATGACCACGAGTTCGTGACCCGCTATACCACGGGTTTTGACGAGCTGGCGCAGGCGGCCCGTGCTTGGACGCCCGAGTGGGCCGAGTCGATGTGCGACGTGCCGGCCGCAGAGATTGTCGCCACGGCGTGTGATCTCGCTGCCGCCGCGCCTGCCGCTGTGGTGGATGCGGGCTTTCATGGTGGCATCGGTATCGCGTATGCCAATAGCACCCAGACCGCGCGTGCTATCTGCTTGGTCGATGTGCTGCTGGGCTGCATCGGACACGCGGGCGGCGCGCTCAATCCACCTACACCGCTTGTGCTGGGCGACCTTGATCCCATGCGCTTTGGGACGCCGTCGGTGCCGCGTGAGCCTAAGTTGGGGTCCGAGCGCTATCCGCTCGTCGACCCCGAGCGCGGTCTGTGCACGACCATCGGCCAATCCATTTTGGCCGGCGATTTGCGCGGGCTCATCGTCTATGCCAGTAACCCCGGGGCGGGCTATGGCAATGCACGGGCTTGGTTGGGTATTTTGCAGCAGCTCGACTTGCTTGTGACGATTGATATTCGCTGGTCCGAGACGGCGCGTGCGTCCGATTTCGTGCTGCCCGATGTGACGTATCTGGAGGCCGACCGCGGCGTGGGAACGGTCGTGGGCCGCAACGACGCGCGCGTGTTCTACCGTAACGCCGTACTGCCCGTGCAGCATGCCGACACACGTCCCGGTCGGGAGATTTTTGCCGGTCTGGCGCAGGCGAGTGGCGTGGGTGAGTACTTCCAGTTTACGTCTGACGATCTGGCGGCTGCCCAGGTGGCGCCGTTTGGGATCGACTTGGACGAGCTCAAGGAGCGAGGCTGGGCCGACACGGGCGTATTGCTGCCGCTGCGCACAGGTGAGCCCGTGATTCCGCTGGACGGCGGCAGGATCGAGCTGGCAAGCGACGTGTGGGACCGCGCCGGTCTGGGTCGCGTGCCCAACTGGATCGCGCCCATGGTTGAGCCAAGCCCGGGGATGTTTCGCCTCATTAGCGGCAATCGACCCTTTGAGTCGCATACCTCGCGCAGGCTCGCGGCGGCCGGTGCCGCCGAGGCGGGTTCGGACTTGGACGCCGTGCAGATGAACGCCGATGTCGCCGCTCGCATGGGTATCGCCGATGGCGAGGTCGTCGAGGTCGTGAGCGACATGGGCCGCGATCGCGTGCGCGTGGAGACGACGCCGTATCTGCATCCGGCGTGCATTTTTACGTCGGCCGCTCCTGGTGGGCGTTCGTTTGGGACCGGCGCGGATGGCGCCCAAGCGCTCGGCGTTGGCCCGCTCGACCATACGCCGCTGCGCTGGGATCCCATTACGGGCGCCGCACTCACCCAGGAAAACGCCGTTCGCGTGGAAAAGATTGTCGCGCGTGGGGATAATAGCGAATGATTGCCTCAGCCGATCGATTTGGCTGATTGTTTGACGTTCTAACGATTGATTCACCTTTGGTTTTGAAAGGCCGCACATGAGCGATAGCCAGAACATTTCCGATGAGGTGCGCGCCCGCCTGCGCGCCATTCCCTCCGTCAACGAGCTGCTTGCCGAGTGGCCGGTAGTTAAGGCGGCGGGGGAGACCTGCGACGCAGTGGTGCATGCCGCCGTCACGGCCGCGCTCGACGAGGAGCGCGCTGCGATTCGTGCCGGTGCCGCTCCACGCTCTAAGCGCGAGCTGGCCTCGGCCATCGAGTGGCGTGCGCATCGATCCGCACTGCCGAGCCTGCGTCCTGCCGTCAACGCCACGGGTGTGGTCATCCATACCAACTTGGGTCGCGCCCCGCTCGCGGAGTCGGCCGCTAAGGCCGTGGCCGAGGTCGCGCGCGGGTACAGCACGCTCGAGTACAGTGTGGACACCTGTTCGCGCGGGTCGCGCAAGGAGCATGCCGCGCAGCTCATCCGCTCGCTTACCGGTGCCGAGGATGCGCTGGTCGTCAACAATAACGCCGCCGCGGTGCTGCTGGTGCTTGCCACCCATGCCGCAGGAAAGGAGGTCATCGTCAGCCGCGGCGAGCTTGTCGAGATCGGCGGCAGCTTCCGCATCCCCGATGTTATGGCGGCTTCGGGCGCCAAACTCGTCGAGGTCGGCGCTACCAACCGCACGCATTTGTGCGACTATGAGCGCGCCATCACGCCCGATACAGCGATGATCCTCAAGGTCCATCCTTCCAACTATCGCATCGAGGGTTTTCACGAGGAGGTGGGCTCTCGGGAGCTTGCCGCCCTGGCCCACAAGCATGGCTTGCTGTTCTACGAGGACCAGGGGTCGGGCGCGCTGTTGCCCGATGACATCTTGGTACGCGGCGGCGAAGAAACCACGCCGGCTTCGGTTTCGGCAGGGCTCGATCTGGTGTCGTGCTCGGGCGATAAACTGCTCGGTGCCGCACAGGCGGGCATTATCATGGGCCGTCGCGATCTGGTCCAGGCCTGTGGGTCACATCCGCTTATGCGCGCCCTGCGCCCGGGCAAGTTGGCGCTCACGGCGCTCGAGGCCACACTGCGCATCTACATGGACGGGGCGGATGTGGCCCATCGCGAGGTGCCGGTGCTCAACATGCTCACGCTTCCGCAGGCCCATTTGGAGCGACGTGCTCGCAAGCTGCGCGATCGTATAGTCGCCGGGCTCGATAAGGCCGGTTGCCCGTGCGCCGTTGAGTTGGAGATTGTCGAGGAATCGTCGACCCCCGGTGGCGGCTCGCTGCCTACCGTGGAGCTGCCCACGATGTGCGTTG
Source organism: uncultured Collinsella sp. (assembly GCA_900542325.1). Classification (GTDB taxonomy): domain Bacteria; phylum Actinomycetota; class Coriobacteriia; order Coriobacteriales; family Coriobacteriaceae; genus Collinsella. The sequence goes on from UQMY01000010.1 coordinate 39,831, forward strand.
CCGTGCGTCTTGTTGACGAGCGTCTGACGGTCGACGCGCTCAAGCGCTCGCTTGTCCAGGACTTTGACACGCCGGTCGTCACGCGAACCTCGCACGATCGCATTTTGTTTGACGTCCGTACGCTCGTGGGCGACCGCGATATCGAGACGGCGGCATCGACGCTCGTCGCGTGCGTTGAGAAGGCGGTGCGCCGATGAGTGAGACCGAAGCGCTGGTGGAGTGTCCCGTTATCGTTGGCACGGCGGGCCACGTTGACCACGGTAAGTCCGCACTGATCGAGGCGCTGACCGGCAAGAATCCCGACCGTCTGGAGGTTGAGCGCCGTCGCGGTATGACCGTGGAGCTGGGCTTTGGCGAGCTGGCGCTGCCGAGTGGCAAGATCGTGGGCCTGGTCGACGTGCCGGGCCACGCCCACTACCTGCGCGCCATGGTGCAGGGCGCCACTGGCATCGACGTGGCCGTGCTGGTGGTTTCGGCCGTCGAGGGCGTGATGCCGCAGACCCGCGAGCACGTGCATGTGCTGGAGCTGCTGGGCGTCACACACATGGTGGTCGCGCTGACGATGTGTGATCTGGCCGACGCCGAGATGACCGAGCTTGCCGAGCTCGATGTCGATGACTTTTTGTCGGGTACCGTGTTTGCGGACGCGCCGATGGTGCCTGTGTCGTCCAAGACCGGCGCGGGAATCGATGATTTGCTGGCTGCGCTCGACGAGCAGGTTGCCGCTTGCTGGGGTGCCTGCCGTGCCCGTGCCGAGCTCACCGATGCCGCACCGCGTCTGCCCATCGACCGCTGCTTTACGATTAAGGGCGTCGGCACTGTCGTAACGGGAACGCTGCACGATGCGCCGGTTGCGGTGGGCGACGAGCTGATGGCTTTGCCGTCGCGTACGGTCTGTCGCGTGCGCGGGATTCAGGTGCATGGCGATACGCCGCGCGCGCTGCCTGGTCAGCGTGTGGCGCTCAACCTAGTTGGTGACGGTGTCGCGGCGCTTGACCGTGGCGAGATGCTGGGCGTGGCGGACCGCTTTGGCCAGACGTTGCGCTTTATGATGACGTTCACCTACCTGGGCCGCGAGGGTACCAAGCCGCGCGTGCTCGAGTCGGGCGTGCGTGTGCATGTGATGGCCGGCACGGCCGAGGTCGTCGGCCGCATCATGCTTTTGGAGGGCGAGGCCCCCATGGCGGTGGGCGAGACCCGTACCGTGCAGGTGCGCCTGGAGGAGCCGCTGCCGCTGTGTGCCGGAGACCATGCCGTGGTGCTGTCGTATTCGCCCGTTATGCTCATCGGCGGCGGGCGCGTGTTGTTGTCGCGCTGCCGCCGTTCGCGCGAGCTTTCGGCCGGCGAGCGCGCGCTGTTTACGGCGCTTGAGGCCGGCGATATCGCGGGCGGTGTAGGCGCTTGGCTGGCGCTGCAAGCGCTGCCGGTTACGGCGATTGATGTTGCCGAGGCTTTAGATCTTGGTGTCAGCGAGGTCGATGCCGCACTGCGCGGGTTGGTGGCGCAGGGCTCCGTTCGCAAGCTTGCCGTAGGTGATGCAGACCTCTTGGCGGACGCCGTGGTGCTCGACGCCGCGATGGATGCACTGGCGGCGACCCTGTCAGCCATGCACGCGGCGGCTCCCAAGGAGACAGGCTTTACGCCCGGCGCCGTTGCCCACGCTGCGTGGCCTGCCGCTGATGAAGGCGTTGCCGCGGCTCTGATTGCCGAGGGCTGCTCGCGCGGCGTGTGCGCCGCCGAGGGCGCCGAAGTGTTCGACCCGCACTCCGCTGCCGCTGCGGCGCGTGTGGTGCGCGAGGCCTGCGAACGTATCGTTGCCTTGCTGGACGAAGCCGGCCTCGATGCACCGACATTGCCCGAGGTGGGCGAGCAGTTGCAGCTCGATCGCGACACCATGACGCGTGCCCTGCGCGAGCTTTCGCTCAACCGCTCGATCGTTAAGGTCGAGCGCGACGTTGCCCTGTCCGCTGCCGCCGAGGCCCATGCGCGCGAGCTCGTTGCCGCCGCCATTGAGGCAGCCGGCGGCGCTGCCACCACGAGCGTGCTGCGCGAGGCGCTGGGCGTGTCGCGCAAACGTGCCATCAGCATCTTGGAGCACATGGATGCCGTGCGCTTCACAACCCTCGACAAAGAAGCCGGCGGCTTGCGCTCCCTGCGCTAGATCGGTCATACCGCCCCGCCCCCTCAGTTGCGGTGAAATAGTTCCTATTTGGAGGCTTTGGCAGCAAATACAGGAACTATTCCACCGCAACTTCTTGCTCGTCTTTTTGGGTTGGAGCCGTTTCGGTTTGGTAAAATACCGCCGCACTTGGGAACGGATGGGCTCCGGTGGGCTCCGCGGTCCTCAAAACCGTTGCGAGGCGTGCAAAACGTCTTGGATGTGTTCGATTCACATACGTTCCCGCCATACGCTACCAGCGCTTTTGTGCTCGCGGTCTTGCTGCGTGCCGCAAAGGCGCTGTTTTGTTTTTGCACGAGCTTTTCGTAGCGCCGCTATTTCGGCGGCTGTATTTAGCTTCGTGCACCGGGTTTCGAGCATGCCGATGGAGGTGTTTTGCCGTATGACTACCGTAAGACGTGCCGATCTTTCTTGTGTCGTCCAGGCGGGCGGGTTGTCGTCGCGAATGGGCTGCGATAAGGCACGCATGGCGTTTTGCGGCGAGCCGCTCATCGAGCGCGTGCTGGGTCGGCTGGCGCCAGTTGCCGGCGAGTTGGTCGCGACGACTTCGCGTCCCAGCGAGCTTGCCTATCTTGAGGAACTTATGTTTGATGGCCTGCGCCCCCGCGTGGTGATGGACGTCGACGGTCCCGCCGGTGCCATGCGCGGCATCGCGAGCTCGTTGGCCGCGGCCCGATTGCCGCTCGTGGCGATCGTCGCCTGCGACATGCCGTTTGTCTCGCCGGAACTGATCGGCGCGCTTGCCGATCGTGTTGAGGCCGAGGCGCTCGATGTGTGCGTGCCGCGCGAGGAGCGGGGGATTGAGCCGCTTTGCGCCGTCTGGCGCTGTGACGCGTGTGCGCCGGTTGCCCACGAGCTGCTCGCCTGCGACCGCCAGCGCATTCGCTGCCTGATCAATCGCGTTCAGGCTGGTTATATGGATGAGCCGCAGATTGTTAAGGCCGCGGGCTCGACGCTCTGCTTCGAGAACGTCAATACGCCCGAGGAGTTTGCGGCGGCCGAGTTACTCGCCTAGACGATGGGAGATGCCATGTCTCACGATATTTGCCCCGACACGGGAGAGCCTTGCACTTGCGGCGGGTCCGAACCCTGTACCTGCGGTTGCGGTGGCTGTGGACATACCGCGGAAGAGGAAGCGGCCGCCGCGGCGTATCGTGAGGCACACCGCGAAGGCCCGTCCAGTGATGCCCCCGATCGCGAGCGCAAGATCATCGTATCGTTCGACAGTACCTTCGATGTGATGGAATGCGAGCAGCTGTGCCTTGCCGCCGGTGTGCCCGGGCGCATCATGCCGCTGCCCGGCTCCATCACCGCCGGCTGCGGCCTGTGCTGGGCCATGCCGTTCTCGGGCGATGTGCTCGCCGCCTTCCGTGCTGCCACCGAAGGCCGCATAACCCCCGCCGACTACCACCAGCTCGTCCTCTAGCCACCTACACCACCACAAAGGTGCCTGCCCCCAATGTGGTGGTTTGGAACACGTGGACGAAACAGGTTTGAAACACGGGTTTTGCGCGTCAGACATTCAAAAACGCTTCTACCTGCATCGTAATCAAAACGAAACATCTGCTCGTCGGCTTATGCGAAACTTTGCTGCAACAGTGCGATATTATCCATACTCGATAAAGTTCGCGGCGCATAGGGTGCCGCGACCAACATTTTCGTTTCCCATCATTGGAGGAAGCATGAGCTACACGCAGAAAGTTCTCGAAGAGCTCAAGGCCCGCTATCCCGAGCAGCCTGAGTTCATCCAGGCCGCGACCGAGATCCTCGGTACCATCCAGCCGGCGCTCGACGCCCACCCCGAGTACGAGGAGGCCGCCCTGCTTGAGCGCCTCGTCGAGCCCGAGCGCATCGTCATGTTCCGTGTTCCCTGGGTCGACGACCAGGGCAAGGTTCAGGTCAACCGCGGCTATCGCGTCGAGTTCAACTCTGCCATTGGACCCTACAAGGGCGGCCTTCGCTTTAACCCGACGGTCACCCTGGGTATGCTCAAGTTCCTGGGTCTGGAGCAGATCCTCAAGAACAGCCTGACCACCCTTCCCATGGGCGGCGGCAAGGGCGGCTCCGACTTTGACCCCAAGGGCAAGTCCAACAACGAGATCATGCACTTCTGCCAGTCCTTCATGACCGAGCTCTATCGCCACATTGGCCCCAACACCGACGTTCCCGCCGGCGACCTGGGCGTTGGCGGCCGCGAGGTTGCCTACATGTTCGGTCAGTACAAGCGCCTGACCAACGAGTGGACCGGCGTCCTTACCGGCAAGGGCCTCTCCTTTGGCGGCTCGCTCGCCCGTACCGAGGCCACCGGCTACGGTTTGGTCTACTTTGTGGACGAGTACCTCAAGAGCCGCGGCGACTCCTTCGAGGGCAAGAACGTCGTCGTTCACGGTTCCGGTAACGTCGCTATCTACGCGGTCCAGAAGGTCTCCCAGCTCGGCGGCAAGGTGCTGGCCTGCTCCGACACCCACGGTTGGGTCGAGGATCCCGACGGCATCGACTACACCGTGCTCGAGCATGTCTACAACAAGAAGCGCTCCGGCCACGACAAGGGCGTTACGCTCGCCATGTACGTCGACGAGAAGCCCAACGCCGTGTGGCACGAGGGCGACGGCCGCGGCGTGTGGCAGCTTCCCTGCGACATCGCGCTGCCCTGCGCTCGCGAGAACACGCTGCTGCTCGAGGACGCCCAGGCGCTCGTCGCCAACGGCTGCAAGGTGGTCGGCGAGGGCGCGAACATGCCCACGACCATCGAGGCCACGACCTACTTCCAGGAGAACGGCGTCGCCTTTATGCCCGGTAAGGCTGCCAACGCCGGCGGCGTGCTCGTGTCCGGCCTGGAGATGAGCCAGAACGCCGAGCACCTGTCCTGGACCTTCGAGGAGGTCGACGGCAAGCTCGAGCAGCTCATGCGCGGCATGTTCCACAACGTGGATGACACCGCCAAGGAGTATGGCCAGGAGGGCAACTTCGTCATGGGCGCCAACATCGCCGGCTTCCTGAAGGTCGCCGACGCCATGCTCGCCCAGGGCGTCTGCTAAATCTTCGCTCGACACAGCATGCTATAAGGCTCCCAGCCATTCCGGCTGGGAGCCTTTTTCTATGGCGGTGAGGGCCGTGCGCTCTCGTTTGGTACACTAAGAGGTACTGGACAAGTGAAGAGATGGGGGAGAACGTGCTCAAGTTCGGTACCTACGTCCGTGTTGGAAGCGCGGCCGAAGCCTATGAGCTCTTACAGAAGAACCGCAACAATAAGATTGTGGGCGGCGGCATCTGGATGCGCCTGGGTTCGCGTCGCGTGGCGACGGCGATTGACCTTTCGGCCTGTGGACTCGATCAGATCGAGGAGACCGAGATCGAGTTTCGCATCGGCGCCATGTGCACCCTGCGCCAGCTCGAGCGTCATGTCGAGCTCAACGCGCTTGTCAACCATGTCTTTGAGTTCGCCGTCCACGATATCGTGGGCGTGCAGCTGCGCAATACCGCTACGGTGGGCGGCAGCATTTACGGTCGCTTTGGTTTCTCGGACGTGCTCTCGGCCTTCCTCGCGCTCGATTCGTATGTTGAGCTGACGGGTGCCGGCCGCGTGCCGCTCGCCGAGTTCGTGGACATGGGCTACGTGCGCGACGTGATCGAGCACGTCGTGGTCGTTAAGCACGACTACCGCGCGAGCTACGAGGCCGTGCGCAAGGCCGCGACCGACTTCCCCTCGCTGAACGTCACCGCCGCCTGGTGGGACGGCTCCTGGCACGTCACCGTGGGCGCCCGCCCGCTGCGCGCGACCCTGCTGCAGGGCGAGGCGTGTGGCCTCACCAGCGAGCAGCCTTCCGAGGACGAGCTGCGCGCCCTGGCCGCGTCCGTACGCGCGCTGCGCTATGGCACCAACCTGTGGGGCTCGGCTGACTACCGCCGCCGCATCTCGGCGCCGCTGGCGATCCAGGCCGTGCGCCGCGCCGCCGGCATCGTGCTTTCGGCCGCGCTTGCCCACGAGCTCGAGGGCGTGCAGATTCCTAAGTTTGCCACGGACGAGTATTCCTGCCGCCGCGTGCCCGGCGTCGATTCTAGCGAGGTGCGCTAATGGCTGCCAAACTCATCGATCTTTCCTTTACGCTCAACGGCCGCAAGGTCAAGGTTCAGATTGCCCCCGACACCATGCTCTTTGCGCTGCTGCGCGAGCAGGGTTGCGCGTCGGTGCGCTGCGCCTGCGAAACCACCAACTGCGGTTTGTGCACGGTGTGGCTCGACGGCGACCCGGTGCTGAGCTGCTCGGTTCCCGCCGCGCGCGTCGAGGGCCGCTCCATTACCACGCTCGAGGGTCTCAAGGCCGAGTCCGAGGCACTGGCTCGCGCAATGGCTGCCGAAGGCGCCGAGCAGTGCGGTTTTTGCGCCCCCGGCCTCATCATGAACGTGCTGGCGCTTGCCCGCGCCGCCAAGGAGGACCCGAGCCTCGTCGCCACGCGCGAGGAACTCTCGCGCCAGCTCGCCGGCAACCTCTGCCGCTGCAGCGGCTACGAGAGCCAGCTGCGCGCCATCGTCCGCTTCCTTAACGAGTCCGGCGTGCAGGTGGGCTTCGAGATGCCCGAGCTGCCGGTCAACGACACCAGCTCTGACGGCGTCTCCTACAAGCAGATTACCCACAAGCAGCCCAAGAAGGACTCGAAGGCCCTGCTTGAGGGCCGTCCCGTCTACACGGGCGATATGGTGCCCGCCGGTGCGCTCATCGTTAAGCTCAAGCGCAGCCCGTATGCGCGCGCCAAGATCCGCTCCATCGATACGTCGCGCGCCCTGAAGGTGCCCGGCGTGGTGGGCGTTTACACCTACGAGGATGTGCCCAAGCGCCGCTTTACCATCGCCGGCCAGAGCTATCCGCAGCCGAGTCCCTACGACCGCCTGATTCTCGAGAACCTCGTGCGTTACCAAAACGAGGAGGTGGCGATCGTCGCTGCCGAGACCGAGGAGGCCGCCGACAAGGCGCTCAAGCTCATCAAGGTCGACTATGAGGTGCTCGAGCCCTTGCTCGACTTTACCCAGGCACTCGATAACGACATCGTGGTTCACCCCGAGGGCGACGTGACCTTTATGTTCCCGCAGGGCGGCGACGTTGCTCGCAACCTGGTGTGCAGCGGTACCAGCGATTATGGCGACCTTGACGAGGCGTTTGCCCAGAGCGACATCGTCTTCACCCGCACCTACACTAGCCAGGCCACGCAGACTGCGCCCATGGAGACCTTCCGTGCCTTCGCGACGACCGACGCGTTCGGCCGCATCTCGGTGACCACCTCCACGCAGGTGCCCTTCCACGTGCGCCGCATGGTCGCGCAGTCGCTCGACATTCCGCAGTCGCAGGTGCAGGTCATTAAACCGCGCATCGGCGGCGGCTTTGGCTCCAAGCAGACGGGCTGCTGCGAGATCTTCGTTGCGTTCGTGACTCAGCAGACTGGCCGTCCGAGCTACTGCTGCTACACCCGCGAGGAGACTATCACCGCGGGTAACTCGCGCCACCAGATGCAGATGACCGTTAAGCTGGGCGCCATGAACGACGGCACCATCACGGCCATCGACTTGCACACGCTGTCCAACGCGGGCGCGTACGGCGAGCACGCCACCACGACGATCGGGCTTTCGGGCCATAAGAGCCTGCCCATCTACAACCATGTGAAGGCGAGCCGCTTTAGGTGGGACGCCGTCTACACCAACACCAACCGCGGCGGCGCGTATCGCGGCTACGGTGCCACCCAGGGCCAGTTTGCCGTGGAGAGTGCCGTCAACGAGCTCGCCGACATGCTGCACATGGACCCCGCCGACCTGCGCCTTAAGAACATCGTGCGCGAGGGCGAGGTCATGCCGCAGTACTACAACGAAAAGCTCAACGCCTGCGCGCTCGACCGCTGCCTGCTGCGCGCGATGGACATGATCGGTTGGCGCGACAAGCCGCTGGCCGTGGACCTGGGCGACCGCGTGCGCGCCCTGGGCTGCGCGCTCACCATGCAGGGCTCGGGTATTTCCAACGTGGACATCGCCGGCATCGACATGCGCCTGGAAGAGGACGGCTTCATTACCATCGGCACCGGCGCCACCGATAACGGTATGGGCGTCGACACGATCCTGGCGCAGATTGCCGCCGAGGAGCTGGGCGTTGAAAGCTCGCTGATCGTGGTGCGCGGCGTGGACACCGACGTGTCGCCGTTCGATGCCGGCTCGTACGCGAGCTCGGGCACGTACGTGACGGGCCTTGCCGCCAAGAACGCAGCGACCGAGCTGCGCGAGAAGATTTGCGTCAAGGCCGCCCAGATGTGGGACGTGGACGCCGCCGACGTGGTCTTCGATGGCCAGTACGTGCGCCTGTCCGACGAGCGCGCCGCGCGTGAGCAGAACCGCTACCTCACGCTGCGCGACTTTGCCAACCTGTGCGTCAAGAACATCGCGGGCGGCGACGCGCTGACCTCGCACGCCTCTGCCTGCCTGCCCGTTTCGCCTCCGCCGTTTATGGCCGGCATTGCCGAGGTCGAGGTCGACAAGGCCACCGGCAAGGTGACTGTGGTGGACTATGCGGCGGCTGTGGACTGCGGCACCGTGATTAACGAGGCGCTCGCGCGCGTCCAGGCCGAGGGCGGCATTGCCCAGGGTATCGGTCACGCGCTCTACGAGATCGTCGAGCACGATGAACGCGGCCGTCTGCGCACCGGCAACTTTATGAGCTACAAGCTGCCCACGCGCTTGGATATCGGCAGCATTCGCGTGGCCTTTGAGCCGAGCTACGAGCCGACGGGCCCGTTTGGCGCCAAGTCGATCGGCGAGGTCGTCATCAACACGCCGCTCGCCGCCGTGGCCTCGGCCGTGGCGCACGCCACCGGCCATCAGGTTCGCTCACTGCCCATCACGCCCGAGAAAGCGCTGCTGGGGGAGTAGCGGGTTAGCGAACAAGTCGTAGTTGGCGGGACGGGACAACTCGCCCCGCCTTTTGCACTCGTGGTGAGGTCGTGAGCCTGTAAAAGGTGTGCGTGCGCTTGCCGCTCGTATCTGCTATCATTCCTAATCTGTGCGCTCATGCGGGCGTGGCGGAATTGGTAGACGCGCCAGATTTAGGTTCTGGTGGGATTCCCGTGAAGGTTCGAGTCCTTTCGCCCGCACCAACGCATCTGCGTCGGCTTCGGCCGTCGCGACTCTTTGTTGCATAAAGGTACCAGCACCTCAGATAAGCTGGGCAGTATGAGGAGGAACGTGTTGAACATCACCGCTTCTGACGTCAAGGACGCCAAGCTCACCGCTACGGTCACCATCCCGGCCGCCGACGTCGACGCCGCGATCAAGAAGGCCTACAAGGACACCGCCAAGAAGTACCGCTTCCCGGGCTTCCGCGCCGGCAAGGCTCCCCGTCCGGTCATCGATTCCGCTCTTGGCGCCGAGGCTACCCTCGCTCAGGCCACTAACGACCTGATCGCCGCCAACGAGCCCGCCGTCCTCAACGAGCTGGACATCGTCCCCACCAAGAACGGTGACTACAAGGAGCTCGACCTCGCCAAGGATCACGAGGACTACACCTACACCGTCGAGTTCTCCCTGCGTCCTGCTGCCGAGCTCTCTTCCTTCGACGCCGTCGAGATCGAGATGCCCCCTGCGGAGGTCACCGAGTCCGAGATCAACAACCAGGTCGAGATGCTCCTCAACTACCGTGCCACCTTCGAGGACGTCGAGGGTCGCGCCGTCGAGGCTGACGACTATGTGACCGTCGACCTCAAGGCCGTCGAGAACGCCGACAACTTTGCCGCCGAGGGTCGCATGCTCATCGCCGGTAGCGACAGCAACCCCAAGGAGTTCAACGAGGCCCTGATCGGCGCTAACGTTGACGACGTCAAGACCGTCACCTGGACCGACGAGGTCGAGGAGGGCGAGGAGGCCGAGACCCACACCGTCGAGGTCACCGTCAAGGGCATCAAGGTCCGCAACACCCCCGAGCTCACCGACGAGCTTGTCAAGTCCGACTTCGGCTTCGACAACATCGACGCCATGCGCGACGCCATCAAGATCGAGATCGAGCAGGACAAGGCTTCCCGCCTCCCTGCCGAGAAGGAGAACCGTTGCGTCTCCGCTCTCGCTGAGCGCCTGCAGCTCGACGAGATGGATGCCGACTACGAGCAGTCCGTCTTTGAGGAGCTTGGCCAGAACTTCCTGTCCAACCTCGCTGCCCGCGGCATGACGCTCGACACCTGGCTGCCCGCTTCCGGTCTGACCATGGAGCAGTTCATCGGCGACCTGCATAAGCAGGCCAACGACGTTGCCCGTGAGTCCCTGGCTCTGGACGCCCTCGCCCGTGAGCTCAAGATTGAGGTCACCGAGGACGACATCAACGCCGAGTTCGAGAAGGCCGGCGTCAAGGACGTCGAGGCTTCCAAGGCCGAGTTCATCGCCGATGGCCGCATGCCTGCCGTCCGCGAGTCCATCCGTCGCTCCAAGGCCGTCGACCACCTGGTCGAGAACGCCAAGGTGACCGAGGTCGACGAGACCGCCAAGGACGCCGAGTAATTCTCGCCACCTTGCCCGCGAGCGCATGTATGTGCCCGTGATGGGGTAAAGTTAATAGCCGGTTATCCGGTTGCTTCGTACGGTGCCAGCCAATGCATAGCATGCGGGCACCGTACGTTTATCTAAAACCAATTTGGTCCGCAAGAGAGAAATGGAGATGCGTATGATCGCTAAGTTCGATTCCGCCCTCGTGCCATACGTTATCGAGCAGACGCCGCGCGGCGAGCGCAGCTACGATATCTATTCGCGCCTGCTCAACGACCGCATCATCTTCTTGGGCGAGGAGATTAACTCCGTCAGCGCCAACCTGGTCGTTGCCCAGCTACTGCATCTTGAGAGCCAGGATGCCGAGAAGGATATCTCGCTCTACATCAATTCGCCCGGTGGCGAGGTTTACTCCGGCCTGGCGATTCTTGACACCATGAACTTCATCAAGCCGCAGGTCTCCACCATCTGCGTCGGTATGGCCGCGTCCATGGCCGCCGTGCTGCTTTCGGCCGGCGCTAAGGGCAAGCGCTTCTGCCTGCCGCACTCCAAAGTCATGATTCACCAGCCCAGCGGCGGTGCCCAGGGCCAGCAGACCGAGATTGAGATTGTGGCCGAGGAGATCAAGAAGACCCGTCGCGAGCTCAACCAGATTCTGTCCGACGCCTCGGGCCAGCCGATCGAGAAGGTCCAGGCCGATACCGAGCGCGACAACTACCTGACCGCTGCCGAGGCCCTCGACTACGGCCTGATTGACCGTATCGTCACCTCTCGCGATCTCGCCGCGAAGGACGCCTAGGATGGCAGGAAACATGCAGGACAACTTTGACGAGAACGGCAACCCCATCCGCTGCTCCTTCTGCGGAAAAGAGCAGGGCCAGGTCCGACGCCTCGTAAAGGGCCCGACCAACATCTTTATCTGTGACGAGTGCGTCGCCGCCTGCTCCGAGATTCTGGAGGAGTCGCTGGCTTCGGACTTTATGGACGCTGCCCGCAATGGCAAGCTGCCGGGCTTCCTCAACGACCACGGCCAGGCTGCCGGGCAGCCCGCTGTGGACCCCGAGACCGAGGGCTTTGAGCTCGAGGACGACCGCCAGGTCATCACGCACGTGCCGACGCCGCACGAGATCTATGACGAGCTTTCGGCTTATGTCATGGGCCAAGAGGACGCCAAGCGCGCCATGTCGGTTGCCGTGTACAACCACTATCGTCGCGTGATCGAGGGCGGCGCCGCGGTGTCTGCCTTTGACGAGGCATCGGGCATGGGCGGTCAGTTTGACGACGATATGGACGAGGTGGAGCTCGCCAAGTCCAACATCCTGCTGCTCGGTCCCACCGGTACCGGCAAGACCCTGTTGGCCCAGACGCTCGCGCGCATCCTCGAGGTGCCGTTTGCCATCGCCGATGCCACCGCGCTCACCGAGGCTGGTTACGTTGGCGAGGACGTGGAGAACATCCTGCTCAAGCTCATCAATGCTGCCGATGGCGACATTGAGCGCGCTCAGGTGGGCATTATCTACGTGGACGAGATTGACAAGATCGCCCGCAAGGCCGAGAACCTCTCCATTACCCGTGATGTCTCGGGCGAGGGTGTTCAGCAGGCGCTGCTTAAGATTCTTGAGGGCACGGTGGCCAGCGTTCCGCCTACCGGTGGCCGCAAGCATCCCCAGCAGGAGCTGCTGCAGATCGACACGACTAACATCCTGTTTATCTGCGGCGGTGCCTTTGTGGGTCTGGACAAGATCATCGCCGACCGCGTGGGCAACAAGGGCGTGGGCTTTAACTCCGAGATCGCCGGCCCCACCTCGGTCGACGAGAACGACCTGCTGCGTCAGGTGCTCCCGCAGGACCTCAACGCCTTTGGCATGATCCCCGAGTTCGTGGGCCGTACGCCCGTTGTCACCCAGACGCAGGCGCTCGACGAGGACGACCTGGTGTCGATTCTGACCGAGCCCAAGAACGCCGTGGTGCGTCAGTACCGCAAGATGTTCCAGCTCGAGGACGTTGAGCTTGAGTTTGAGGCCGCGGCCCTTCACGAGATCGCCCGTATGGCGCTCGCCCGCAAGACCGGCGCCCGCGGCCTGCGTTCCATCTGCGAGGACGTGCTTCAGCAGACGATGTTCGACCTCCCCAGCGAGGAGGGTGTCGCCAAGGTCATCGTGACCGAAGCGGCGGTTAAGGGCGAAGAACAGCCCCAACGCATTTACGGGTAAACCTGCCAAAAACGTGCTTGCAAATAGCCTCCGACCATCCGCGGTCGGAGGCTATTTTATATATACGCAAAACACCCAACTACCTGTGTTATTCTGTGTGTTTGTTTAAGCCTCAGCGAAGTCATATCAGACTGAAGTAATCGATACCTAAGGGGAGGAATGCAGACCCTAGCGGGCCTACATTCCTCCCCGACGGGCAAGGGAGAGATATATGGAAGAAATGCCCAAGAACTACGATCCGTCGACCAACGAGCCGGCGATCCTGCAGAAGTGGCTCGACGGCGGCTACTACAAGCGCCGTGAGGGCGTGGGCGACTGCACCGTCACCATTCCGCCTCCCAACGTGACCGGCAAGCTCCACATGGGCCATGCCACCGACGACTCCATCCAGGACGCCATCATTCGTATGGCTCGCATGCGCGGCAAGTCCACGCGCTGGGTGCTGGGCACCGACCACGCCGGTATCGCTACGCAGACCAAGGTCGATAAGAAGCTCAAGAGCGAGGGCATCAGCCGCTTGGAGATCGGCCGCGACAAGTTCGTCGACGCCTGCTGGGACTGGACTCACGAGTACGGCGGCATCATCGTCGAGCAGATTAAGCGCATGGGCTGCTCCGTCGACTTCGACAACGAGCGCTTCACCATGGACGAGGACTATGCCCAGGCCGTGCGTAAGGTCTTCTGCGACTGGTACCACGACGGCCTGATCTACCGCGGCAAGCGCATCGTCAACTGGTGCCCCAACTGCACTACCGCTATCTCGGACGACGAGGCTGAGTACAAGGACGAGAAGGGCCATCTGTGGCACCTGCGCTACCCGCTGACCGAGCCGGTCAACGGCCAGGACTACATCGTCGTCGCTACCACCCGTCCCGAGACCATGCTCGGCGACACGGGCGTTGCCGTCTCCCCGAAGGATCCCGAGAAGGCCGCCTTCGTGGGTAAGACCGTCAAGCTCCCCATCGTCGACCGTGAGATTCCCATCTTTGAGGATTGGCATGTCGACGCCAACTTTGGCTCCGGCTTCGTCAAGGTCACCCCGGCCCACGACCCCAACGACTACGCCATGGGTCAGGCCCATGACCTGCCGCAGATCAATATCTTCGATGAGCACGCGGTAGTTGTCGAGGGCTACGGCGAGTTTACCGGCATGAATCGCGACGAGTGCCGCGAGGCCGTTGTCAAGTGGTTTGACGAGCACGGCCTGCTCGATCACGTCGAAGAACTCGACCACTCCGTCATGCACTGCTACCGTTGCGACTCCGCCCTGGAGCCGTGGCTGTCCGAGCAGTGGTTCGTCGCCGTCGACAAGCTCAAGGGGCCGGCGCTCGACGCCGTAAACTCCGGCAAGGTCACCTTCCACCCCGCGCGCTGGACGCAGACCTACACCACCTGGATGGAGAACCTTAAGGACTGGTGCATTAGCCGCCAGCTGTGGTGGGGCCACCGCATTCCCGTGTTCTACTGCGAGGACTGCGGCTGGGAGGACGCCCTGACCGAGGACACCGACGTGTGCCCCAAGTGCGGCGGCCATCACGTGCACCAGGACGAGAACGTGCTGGACACCTGGTTCAGCTCGCAGCTGTGGACCTTTGCCACGCAGGGCTGGCCGCAAAAGCCGGAGCTGCTCGAGGGCCATCACCCCACGACGGCACTCGTCACCGCTCGCGACATCATCGCGCTGTGGGTCGCCCGCATGGTCATGAGCTCGCTGTACTTCCTGGACGAGGTGCCGTTTAAGGACGTTGTCATCTACCCGACGATCCTGGCCAAGGACGGCAGCCGCATGTCCAAGTCCAAGGGTAACGGCGTTGACCCCATGGACCTCATTGGCATGTACGGCGCCGACGCCATGCGCTATAACCTGCTGACGCTGTGCACCAATAACCAGGACGTCAAGTTCGACGCGAACATCGACAAGAAGACCAAGCAGCTTATCGATAGCCCGCGCACCGAGCAGGCCAAGTCGTTTGTGACCAAGATCTGGAACGCCAGCCGCTTCCTGCTCATGAACATGGAGGGCTACACGCCCGGCGAGCCCGTCGTGGAGACGCCCGCCGACGCCTGGATGTTCAGCCGCTTGGCCAAGGCCGTGAAGATGGTCACCGAGGGCATTGAGAACTACACCTTTGGCGACATGGCCCGTGGCGTGCAGCAGTTCTTCTGGAACGAGGTCTGCGACTGGTACGTCGAGGTCACCAAGGCCCGCCTGAAGGGCGAGGGCCGTCTGCAGGCTCAGCGCAACCTGATCTTTGTGCTCGACACCTCCATTCGCCTGATGCACCCGCTCATGCCGTTTGTCACCGAGGAGATCTGGGACAACATGCCGGCGAGCGTGCTCGATCTGGACGCCGAGGGCAACGTGAACCGCGCCGAGGCGCTCATGATCGCCAAGTGGCCCGAGCCCGCCGACTATGCTAAGTACGTGGATGAGGACGCCGAGCGCGCGTTTGAGCTGTGCCGCACCGTTGTGTCCGCCGCCCGCGCCACGCGTTCGCGTTATCGCTTGAGCCCCAAGGCCGAGCTTGACGTGGTCGTGCGCGCCGGTGCCGAGGACATCGAGAAGCTCGAGAGCCTGCGCTCGACCATCGAGCCGCTGGCAAACACCGCCTCGCTGGTCATGGGTGCCGACGTCGAGAAGCCGGCTGCGAGCATTGCTGTGGTCGACAGCGGCGTCGAGGTCTTTGTGGTGCTCGAGGGCAAGGTCGACCTTTCGGCCGAGAAGGCACGCCTGGAGAAGGAGATCGCCGCGGCCCAGAAGGAGCTCGCCGGCTGCGAGAAGACACTCGCCAACGAGGGCTTTGTGGCCAAGGCCGCGCCCGCGGTGGTCCAGAAGAAGAGGGACCGTGCAGCTGAGCTCAAGGAGATCCTGGCGGCGCTGACTGCTCAGGTTGCTGACTTCTCGTAGGGCTTACTGAGGGGCGCGTCCCGACGCTTTGCTCGCTACTGCGGACACTTATTCCGCCGTTCTAACGAACGGCGGCTGACTCGACGCTGCAAACGCCTCTGATGGCCAATCTGCCGTTCAACTTCGGGCGCATGGGCATAAGCCCTATGCGCCCTTGTTTCACGGCACCTTGGCTCATCAGAGGCGTTTTCGCTGACTATCCTCAACCTATACTGTTTTATTTTTCTATGAATGGCGGTTCTAAAAATGCCTAAGCGTTCCGGCTTGTATACCGTTCCTTTTGAGTTTGATTTGCTTTCGTTTGATGAGGCTGTTGGGCTGGCTGCTGATACGGGGCGGATTTCTGGGGATGCTGGGCCTCTGCTCGAGACGGTTGTCGATATGCTTGATGAGCTGGGACGTCCGGACGAGTACTTTGATTGCATTCAGGTTGCCGGCACCAATGGCAAGACTTCGACTACGCGTTTTTCGGCTGCCATTCTTCGTGGTGAGGGGCTCAAGACCGCGCTGTATACGTCGCCACAGCTGGTACGCTATCCCGAGCGCATGGAAGTCGATGGATGTGTCGTGAGCGATGAGGCATTCGCCCGTGGCGTTTCGGCCGCTGTTGAGGCGGGGCATCGAGTGAATGCCCGTCGTGTGGCGGCGGGGGAGCGCGCCTATACCATCACGCCGTTTGACCTTTTGACGGCTGCTGCACTTGTGGTGTTTGCCGAGGCTCGCGTGGATGTTGCCGTGCTTGAGGTTGGCATGGGCGGACGCTGGGATGCTACGAGTGCGACTGATCCCGTGGCCGTCGCCATTACGGGTATTGGGCTCGATCACACACGTATTTTGGGCGATACGCTCGAGGCCATTGCGGGGGAGAAGGCTGCGGTTATTAAGCCTGGGCGATTGGTTGTTTTGGGCGAGGGCACGCATGAGTTGAGCGTTCAGCGCGTAATGGATACGCGCTGCCGCGAGTGCGGTGTGGTGCCGCTGGTTGTGAGCCATTCCACGACCAAGGTACCGGCGCATGTAGGCGATACCGTGGAGTTTAGCTGTACTACGCCGCGTGCCATCTATACGTCGAGTATGGTCAAGCCGGCGTATCAGCCGCAGAATGCTGCGTGCGCGATTATGCTGTGCGAGGGCTATCTTGGCCGCGAGCTCGACCACGATGCGCTCGACGCTTCGCTTATGGGCTGCCCCACGCCGGGTCGCTTTGATGTGCTGGGAACCGATCCGCTCAAGCTGATCGACGCCTGCCATAACCCTCAGAGCTGCGAGAACTTTGTGAGCGCGCTGGACGAGATCGATCCGTGCGTGGAGAACCGCCCCACGCTGCTGTGTGCAGCGCTGGCCGATAAAGACGTGGCGGGTATCGTTGACGTTCTGGTTCCGGCGTTCCCCCACGCGGTCGTGACCCAGACCGATTCCGATCGCGCCCTGCCGGCAGAGGAGCTCGCTGCCCTGGTGGGTGCCGATAAGCTCGCGGGCGTATACCCGAGCGTGTCCGAGGCCCTCGCTGCCTTCGATGCCGCGGGCGAGGCTTTCGTTGCCGCCGGCACCATCACCCTGGCCGGCGAAGTAGCCGGCCTGCTCCGCTAACCCATCCCCACATCAGTTGCGGTGAAAACGGACTGTTTTACAAGCAAGAAGCCTCAAACAGTCCGTATATCACCGCAACTCAAAAGCAGTCAATTTGGGACGGGGCTTCTTTGGCTGCCCTGTGCCCCGAGTTGACTCGCTTGCCACGAAATGGGGCTATCTACTACGTTTTGGCGACTACCCTCGACCACACGGAAAATCGTGAAATCAAAACCGCAGGTAGACGACTTGCTGGTTTTCAAAAAAGACCCACATGGTCGACCCATGCGGGTTAAACGTAGTAGATAGCCCGTTTTCGTGGCGCGGCGTTAGCGGAAGGTGCCAAAGGGACTGTCCCTTTGGCACATTGGCTAGTCTAGGCGGACTGGGTTGTGGGGGTAGGCGTTGAGGATCTCGACGCCGGACTCGGTAACTAGGGCCAAGTCCTCGATGCGGACGCCGGTGCGGCCGGGGAGGTAGATGCCCGGTTCGACGGAGAACGTCATGCCCGGCTCCACGAACTGCTCGTTGACGAGCGAGACGTCGCCTGGCTCGTGGTCCTGCAGGCCGATCGAGTGCCCCAGGCGATGCGTAAAGTACTGCCCATAGCCCGCATCTTCAATCACGTCGCGTGCGGCGCGGTCCAGGTCACACATGCGCACGCCCGGTGCGATGAGCGCCTCGGCGGTCTCGTTGGCGCGGCGCACGATATCGTAGATGCGTGCGGTTTCCTCGTCCGGCTCGCCCCAAAAGAACGTGCGCGTCATGTCCGAGCAATAGTTGCAGCGGCGTCCGCCAATGTCGAACAGCACCACGTCGCCGCGCTTGAGCACGGTGTCGTCGGGTTCGTGATGCGGGTCGCCGGCGTTGGCGCCAAAGCTCACGATGGGCGGAAAGCTAAAGCCCTCGCAGCCGTGCTTGCGGTACAGACCGAGCATCTGATCGGCAATTTCGCGCTCCGTCACGCCTTCATGGACGAGCTTGATGGCGTCGGCCATCACGGCGTCGTTGGCGGCCGAGGACGCGCGCATAAGCTCCTGCTCGGTAGCGTCTTTGTAGGTGCGTGCGGCGGTGACGGCAAAGTCACCCAGGAAAAACTCGCTGGCGGCGTGGCGCTCCATGAGCGGCATCAAAAAGCCGGAGCGCATGACGGTGTCGATGCCGAGCGGTTTGGTCGGATCGACCTCGCGAGTGATGGCGTCGGTCACGACGTCGGTATCGGTGTGATAGGCAACGCGGGCATTGTCATACTCTGGCAGCTGGTGCAGGGCGTTGACCAAGATCACTGGCTCGGCATTGCGCACGAGTAGCACGCCGCAAAAACGCTCGAACATATCGGCATAAAAGCCGGTCAGGTAATAGATTGACCACGGGTCGTTTACGAGCAGCTGTGCGCCGGGGTGCTGAGCCTCGAGCGCATCGAGCACGCGCGCCACGCGCTGGTCATCGACATGTGCCATGAAACATCCTTTCGCTAGGCTGCCACCATGGTATCCCAAGCCCGGCACATAGGGACGTTCCTTTTATGCCGGCACTTCGGGACACTCCTTGCAAAAGCAGCTAAAAGAGCCCCGTCCCAAATTAGCTACTCGATGTCCATGCTGGCGATGAGGTCGATGTTGGTGTTGAGGAGGTTCTTCAGAACGATGTCGCCCATGCGGATGGGGGCCTCGACGACCACGCCGCGGATGAGGTCCATAGCTTGGGCGTGAAGCTCCAGCGGGATGGCTTCGGCCGTGCGCACGGGGAGAAGGGCTTCGTCGCCGCCGGAGACGGCCACGGTCGTTGTGAGCACGCGCATGGGGCAGGTGAGCTCCTGATGTGCGAACGTATCGCCGCGCGGGCAGTTGTTACCGGTTACGGAGCGCACTTCCACCACGGTGCCATTGGCGTCGTGCTCCACCTCTACGGTCAGGAGGCACTCGGATGGGCAGGTGGTGCAGTTGAACTGCAGCGTCTCGGTCACATTCGTACTCATGAGCTATGCCTCCTCAACGGGATCGACGGACAGGACGATTTCGCTGGCACCCAGGTCGAGTGCGCGTTGAATCACCTTAGCCGGCAGCGGGAAGCTTTCCATGACGCTCGGTTTAAACGCGCGGACTTTGCCCGCAAACACTTCTTCGCCGTTGGCCAAGATGCGTACTCGAGCGGTATCGACCGGCCGGCGTACGCGGAAGTTGAGCTTGGTGAGCGCCACAGCCGTAATGCGTCCCGGCAGCGCGTATCCCGCAATGCCTGCAGGGGAGACCGTTAGCTCGCGGCCCGTGCCCGAAGCGCTCGCCCCGGCGTCGCCGCCCAACGCCCACGCCGCCGCGGCTGCACCGGCGCGCTCGGACTCGGTCGTCACGTTGTCGGCCAGGTCGTGCACGTGCAGCACGTTGCCACAGGCAAAGATACCCGGCACGCCTGTCTGGAGGCTCTGGTCAACTACGGCGCCGCGCGTACGTGGGTCCAGCTCCACGCCCGCGGCAACCGAAAGCTCGTTCTCGGGAATCAGGCCCACCGAAAGCAGCAGCGTGTCGCACGGAACGATGCGCTGCGTCCCGGCAATGGGCGCCAGGTGCTCGTCGACCTGGCTCACTTCGACGGCTTTCACGCGGTCGTGCCCGATCACGCGCGTGACCGTGGTGGACAGGTGCAGCGGAATTCCAAAGTCGTCCAGGCAGTTCTTGACGTTGCGGCGCAGACCGTTGGCGTACGGCATGAGCTCGTACACGCCCTCGACGGAAATCCCCTCAAGCGTGCAGCGGCGCGCCATGATAAGCCCGATGTCGCCCGAGCCCAAAATGACAGCGCGCGAGCCGGGCTTGAGGTTTTCGATATTGATGTATCGCTGCGCCAGGCCTGCCGTAAACACACCGGCGGGACGGCTGCCGGGGATCTTGATCTCGCTGCGGGTGCGCTCGCGGCACCCCATGGCAAGGACGACCGCCCGTCCGGTGAGCTGCAGCATGCCGGCGGGGCTCATGAGCGTGACGGTATGGACCGCGGTGTCTTCCGCAGGCTCGCCTGAATCAATCCCAAGCACCATGCTGTTTAGGAACAGCGCAATGTCGGTTGCGTGCACCTTGTCGATAAAGCGCTGCGCGTACTCGGGACCGGTGAGCTCCTGTTTAAAGTGCGACAGGCCAAAGCCGGGGTGGATGCACTGGCGGAGGATTCCACCCAGGTGCTGCTCGCGCTCCACGATGGCCACGCGCGCTCCGGCCTTATGCGCGGCCAGCGCGGCAGCCATGCCGGCAGGTCCGCCGCCGATAACGACCACGTCGAAGGCTCGCGTTTGTACGGCTTCCACGACGCCGCAATCAATCGCGTTCGATTTGAATTCCGCCATCCTAGCGCACCCCCTTCAAAGGCCCCTCGACCAGCCAGGAGCCGGCGTCCTCCAGTAATACCTCGCTGGGGTCGCAGCCCAGCTCGCGGGCAAGAATCGTCACCACACGGCTCTGGCAAAAGCCGCTCTGGCACCGACCCATGCCGGCACGACAGCGGCGCTTGACGCCCTCGACCGAAACCGCGCCCGGTTGGCGTCGAATCGCGGCCACAATCTCGGCCTCGGGCACCGTCTCGCAGCGGCAAACAATCTGTCCCCACGCGGGATCGGACTCGATCAGCTCCTCCTTGCGCGCCAGCGGTGCGCGGTCAAAGTCGTCCGGCGCTCGGCGAATTGGGTTCCAGTCCGCCCGCTCGTGCAGTTCCACGCCCGCCTCACGCATCACAAGCTCCATGCGCTCGGCAATGGCCGGTGCGCTTGCTACACCCGGCGACTGAATGCCCGCCGCCTGGAAAAGCCCCGGCACCACGGCTGACTGCCCAATAAAGAAGTCGTTCGTACCCTGAATGACCGGACGCCCGCCGGCAAATGCGCGCACCACGCGGCGCGTATCTAGATCGGGCACCAGCTTGCGCGCGCCGCTCAGCAGCGCGTTCACATCGCTCGCATAGGTCTGCGTGTCGCCCGGCTCGCGCACGGCGGCCGTCGCGGTGATCACGGTGTTGCCGTGCACGGTGCCCGTCACGATAACGCCCTTCGACACCGGCGTCGGCACGGGGTAGAGCGGCATGAGCGTGCGCGGCTCCTTGTCCAGCACCACGATGTTGCCCTGACGCCAGACCATCTGGAACTCCTCGGCGCCCGCTACATGCGAGATGTCGGCGGCGCCGTTGCCCGCGGCGTTGATCAGGTAGCGGCAGCGTACGTTGCCAGCGGGGGTTGCCAGCGTAAAGCGCGCGTCGTCGCCCGAGCCCGCGACTTCAATCGCTTCCACCGACGCGGACCGCATAAACGTTACCCCGTTGGCCACGGCGTTCTCCAGCGCGGCGATGGCAACCTCAAACGGGTCGACAAACCCAGTCGAGGGGCACCACAACGCGCACGTTGCATCGGCACTGGCGCGCGGCTCTAATTCGTGGATGCGGTCGGGTCCGACGATTGACAGCTCGGGCACCCCGTTGGCCAGGCCATTCTGGCGCAGCTTTTCCAGATGCGCGCGGTCCTCGTCGTTAAAGCTCAACACCATCGACCCGGTGCGTCGGAACAGGAAGCCCAGCTCCTGCGCCCACGTACCGTACAACTCGCAGCCACGGGCGTTGACCTGCGCCTTAACTGTGCCCGGCGCCGGATCGTAGCCGGCGTGCACTAGGCCGCCGTTGGCCTTCGACGCGCCCAGCGCAATATCGTTAGCCGCCTCGACCACGCAGATGGACAGGTCATAGCGCGCGAGCTGCCGCGCGATGGCGCACCCCGTGATGCCCGCGCCCACGATCGCGATATCAAACGTTTCCGTCACAGTGCCTCCCAGACGAGTTGACAGGCTGTCAATAAGACTATCCTACGGTCTGCACACCCCCAGCGCGGCGGCAATGCGGCGAACAGCCCCGCAACACCCGCCAACGGCAGACGAGGGGAGACTCAGTAACGTCGACAACCTCGTCTGCCGCCCCTGGTGTCAGAGTTTTGTCTCGTTCTATAACATCTGGGACTGTTTTTGCCGAGTATCTGTTACAGATTGAGACATTCGGCCTGGACGTTTCCTTTGTCTCGATCTGTAACAGTTAGACGAGGATTTGGGTTCCAGATGTTACAGATTAAGACAAACCTTCCGGCGGATTTTGAATGTCTCGATCTGTAACAGTTAGACGAGGATTTTGGTTCCAGATGTTACAGATTGAGACGTTAGTCTGGCGCCCCTTCCGTTCGTCTCAATCTGTAACATCTAGGCCCGGATTCCGCTCCCACCTGTTACAGATTGAGATGTTTGTGTCCGCGCCGGCCCCGCCCCTAGCCGTGGTCCCATATAAACAAACCCCGTGGTAAACTTGACCGGACTGTTAATATCCCGAAAGGTACCCGTAATGTCCAAGTACATCTCCGAGCTCATGTCGCCGCAGCTTATGGGCGTCGTCTATGCCTTCGTTGGCTTTATCATCGCCTTGTATGTGCTGTCGGTCGTCTATGTGTTCATCGACGCTCGCCGCCGCGGCGCCAGCGCCTACGTGGCATGGGGCATCATCGCCCTCATCCCGTTTGTAGGCCTCATCGCCTACCTGGTCTTGCGCCCGCACTCCTACGCGTCCGACCGCGAGGAGCAGGAGCTGGACATGGCCCTGCGCGAGCGCCAGCTTGCCCAGTACGGCACCTGCCCGCAGTGCGGCGCGCCCATCGAGAAGGACTTCGTCGTCTGCCCGGTGTGCGATACCCAGGTTCGCAACGTCTGCCCCAGCTGCCATCGCCCGCTCGATGCGCACTGGAAGGTTTGCCCCTACTGCCGAACTCGCATCCAGTAACGCATCCATCGCCGGGCCGGCCGCAAGCCACGCGCACCTCACGCGCACCCCGCCCCCACACGATGAAGCATGCGTAGAAAATCGCCCGCCGTGCCATTAAGGTGCGGCGGGCGCTTGTATACCAAGGCAACCTGCCTATAATGATGCAAGTCAAAAATGCCGAGCGCATCGCACGCACTTGCACCAGGCATCCGAGAGGAGAAAATATACCCATGAAGGCACTCTACAATGACGGTTCGGTGGCCGAGCTCCCGCAGGACGAGGTCACGCACGTCATCCGCCACTCCGCCGCACACATCATGGCGCAGGCCATCAAGCGCTTTTACCCCCAGGCCGACTTTGCCTACGGCCCCGCGACCGACAACGGCTTCTACTACGACGTCGACCTGCCCGAGGGCGTCAAGATCAGCGAGGACGACTTCCCCGCGATCGAGGCCGAGATGAAGAAGATCGTCAAGGAGAACCTCAAGTTCTCCGTGTACGAGAAGCCCCGCGCCGAGGCCATCGCCCTTATGGAGGAGCGCGGCGAGAAGTATAAGGTCGAGCACATCGGCGACCTGGACGACGACGCCCGCATCACCTTCTACCAGCAGGGCGACTACATCGACATGTGCGTCGGCCCCCACATCTGCTACACCAAGGCGCTGAAGGCCTTTAAGCTCACCGGCGTCTCGGGCGCCTACTGGAAGGGCGACAAGGACAACAAGATGCTCACCCGCATCAACGGCGTCGCCTTTGCCACCAAGGAAGAGCTCGACGAGCACATGCACATGTTGGAGGAGGCCAAGAAGCGCGACCACCGCAAGATCGGCCGCGAGATGGACCTCTTTATGATGCGCGACGAGGCCCCCGGCTTCCCGTTCTTCCTGCCCAACGGCATGATCCTTAAGAACACGCTGCTGGACTACTGGCGCGAGATTCACCACAAGGCCGGCTACGTGGAGATCTCCACGCCGCTCATCATGAACAAGCAGCTGTGGAAGACCTCGGGCCACTGGGACCACTACAAGGACAACATGTACTCCACCGTCATCGACGACGAGGAGTACTGCATTAAGCCCATGAACTGCCCGGGCGGCGTGCTGGTGTACGCCTCCAAGCCGCACTCCTACCGCGAGCTGCCCATCCGCGCCGGCGAGATTGGCCTGGTGCACCGCCACGAGCTGCGCGGCGCCCTGCACGGCCTGTTCCGCGTGCGCTGCT
The DNA here is from genome assembly GCA_900542325.1 of uncultured Collinsella sp. Taxonomy (GTDB): domain Bacteria; phylum Actinomycetota; class Coriobacteriia; order Coriobacteriales; family Coriobacteriaceae; genus Collinsella. The sequence continues at coordinate 64,198 of UQMY01000010.1, forward strand.
TTAACCAGGACGACGCCCACCTGTTTGTGCGTCCCGACCAGCTGACCGACGAGATTGTGGGCGTGGTCAACCTCATCGACTCCGTGTACCAGAAGTTTGGCTTTAAGTACCACGTTGAGCTTTCCACCCGCCCCGAGGACTCCATGGGCTCCGACGAGGACTGGGCGCGCGCCGAGGAGGGCCTGCGCACCGCTTTGGAGAAACTGGGCATGGACTATGAGGTCAACGAGGGCGACGGTGCCTTCTACGGCCCCAAGATTGACTTCCACCTGGAGGACTCGCTCGGCCGTACCTGGCAGTGCGGTACTGTCCAGCTCGACTTCCAGATGCCGCTCAACTTTGACCTGGAGTACGTGGACGCCGACGGCACCAAGAAGCGCCCCATCATGCTGCACCGCGTTTGCTTTGGCTCCATCGAGCGCTTTATCGGTATTCTGATTGAGCATTTTGCGGGCAAGTTCCCCACTTGGCTGGCTCCCGTGCAGGTCAAGGCACTTCCGGTCTCGGAGAAGAGCCGCAACTATGCTCACGAGGTGTGCGCCAAGCTGGAGGAGGCCGGCATTCGCGTGGTCTGCGACGACCGCGACGAGAAGATCGGCTACAAGATCCGCGAGGCTCGCAGCATCGACCGCGTGCCTTATATGCTCATTCTGGGCGAGAAGGAGGTCGAGGCCGGCAACATCTCCGTCCGCGATCGCTCCAACGAGACCGTTCAGATGACCGTTGATGAGTTTGTTGCCAAGGTTCTCGAGGAGATCAAGACTCGCGCCTAAGGCAAGCTGCACAACAATTAACAAAGGCGACCGTCCACAAAGGGCGGTCGCCTTTTTTCTTACCAAAATGAGAAAAGCCGCTGGTTGAGCGGCTTTTTTTGTTTAAAGGCTTTAGCCTGTGCGGGGCGCGCAGCGCGCCGCATCAGAAACCACCCG
>UQMY01000011.1 GCA_900542325.1 uncultured Collinsella sp.
TGTCATGCGGACTCCAAACCGGACCTGATGGTCCAACTTTTTGTCCGCAGTCCCAAAACGGTAGTCTCTCCGCGGAAAGTGCATCCCAGAATTAAGCCTCGGAACGGGATGCATTTTCCAGTAGATGCTTCAGTGGAAAGTTCATCCCAGAATTCAGGCTCAGAACGGGACACGCTTTCCGGATGGCATGCTTGGCGGAAACTACGACCCAGTATTTGGCTCCAGAACGGGACAACCTTTCCGAATCGGTCTTCAAGCGGAAACTACGCCCCGGATTTGGCCTTCAGACCGGGATGTCGTTTCCGGTTGAGGCCTCGAGCGGAAAGCGCATCCCATAATCCCCAATGGCACCGCAGCGCATTTCGTGTCCGCGTGGGCGTTTGCGCCGGTCGTCGAATGACGTTATAGCTGGCTATATTATGGGTAGCTGTAATGTTCGACTTTTCGACAACCCTCGGCCTGTGGCAGAGCATGGGTCGCCAATCAAGGCGGCGGTTGCCGAGGCCTCGTTACCGAAAATCCATTTGTTAAACCTGGCACCCGTGGGTAGAATAAAGTCGACGGCAGCCCAAGTAGTGAAGAGCTGGGCAGCGCCGTTACTCAGTTTAAGGGGTCAATGCCTTAACGGCGTCGACCCCTCTTTTTATGCTTCGAATGCTGCTTGAGTGCCTCGGAAAGTTCGATAAGCGCCGTGAAGAGCGAGACCAAAGCAACCAAGAGCTCTACGAGCTCTGATGGGCCCGGGATGACCTCTGATTCAAGTCACCGGGCCTAAATCTTTTTCAGGCATTTGAATAGAGCGGGCGATTCTCTTGGGGCCGTCTGCATGGCGTATGCCTGGCGCGCGTGGCATTGCGTCCCGCTTTTGTGTCCGCACGGGCGCCTATCCTTACGGCAATGTAGCCGCCTATGTAACGAGCGGCAGTTGACGGAGAAAGGCCCAACCGTGTCAGCTGAAAAGACGCCGTGTATCTCGGCTATCGATACGACGAACTTTGCGCGCCAGATTGTGCTGGACTTTGAGTTTGCGCCGGTGCCAAAGCAGCGTCAGCGCCGTGGACTGTGCAATGAGATTATCGAGGCCGGCACCGTCAAGCTCGATTACCACGGCAACGTTATGGGCGAGTTCTCGCAGTTTGTACAGACGGAATTTACCGAAGGCGTTGCGTTCTCCGTCCGCGAGCTCACAGGGATATCGGCCGTGGGCACCGCGATGGCCGATCCGCTCTACATGGTGATCAAAAGGCTCAGCGATTGGATCGGGCGCTACTCCGCCCAGGTGGTCTGTTGGAGCGGGGCGGATCGTCGACAGCTTTTGATCGAGTGTCAAGCAAAGCACATCGATCTTTCCGCATTTCCTACGGACTGGGCCGACCTGCAGGCGTTTTACACCTCGATCATGGACATGAGCAGCCACGGGTGCGTCTCTTTGAGTGACGCAGCGACGTGGTTTGGCATCGAGTTCGACGAGTCGACGGGTCACGCCCACAGCGCCCTAGCCGATGCGCGCGTGACCGCCAAGCTGCTCAAGCAGATGATGGACGGGGACTACCGCGTGAGCCCGCGCGCCCAGGAGGTCCGTCAACGGTGGGGGATGGGCGAGCGAGCTCAGACGCGCCTTTCCAGCAAGTGCTCCGAGCTGGGCGACCTGCTGCTAAAGCTGAAGGCGGAGGGGGTAGGCCTTTTGAGAACGCCATTCGGTTTGGCATGGCGGGGCTGTAAGCGCGAGCCCGCCCTGCTGTTTGAATCGAAGCGTCAACCAGTATGACGAGCTGTCTGGTCTGTCTGCCTACGCCCCCGCGATCCCGCGCGCCACGCTCAGCAGCTCGTACTCCCTCTGACTCCACTGGCGTAGCTCGGCTGCGTCGACGGCATCGCGACACAGATCCAGGAACACCTCGGCGCTCTCGCAGAAATACTTGCGGGCAAAGTCGACCGAGCCGTCCGCGATGCACGCGCCGTCGGCAAAGAGCTTCCAGCTAGATGGCTCACGCGAGTCGTCTCCGAGTGGCTTGATCTGCAACACATGCGGATTGCCAGCAGCACAGAGCTTTTCCTCGAGCTTCTGTACCGTAAAGCGCATCTGGTGGGAGAGGCTGCTCTTGATCATGGCCGAGGCGTAGCCATTTGGCTTATCCAGAAGATGCATGTGATTCGGTTTGACGATCAGGTTGTGGAAGTTACGCTCGCTGCGCACAGAGAAATTGTCCATACGGACTCCTTTCATCGATGTTGGCAGGGCCACCGTGCCTCTTGGCCGGTTGGCGTCGGAATCGTGGAGCCAACTCTCTACCCCGACTCTGGATAAAACACGCCCGCTCCTTGCGGGCACGATGGAGTCTATCAACGTGTACGGACAGAAATCAGGCACCGCTTGCGAAATGACGCGCGGGCGGCGCTTGATTTCGCCGGCTGTCGCTAGGCTTAAATCAGAAAAAGTGTCGAAATCAGCCGTGTAAAAGTACGGAAAAGTGTCGAAATAGGCACCTTAAAACTTCGGAAAAGTGTAGCTGGATGACAAAACAGCACTTAGAAGCCGGTGCTGGATGCGGGATCCTGCGGCCGCCTTCAGCTCTCGCTACTCATCGTCCCCGTCGTTGGGGTCGCCCTTGAGGGTGTTGATGTCCAGGTACTGGTTGTCGTCCTCTTTTTGCTGGGTCTCCGACTCCGCTTGGGTGGGGCCGGAGAACAGCTGGAATCCCTCAAACGCAATGACGCCGAGCAGGGCAATGACAATGGCGATAAAGGCAACCTTGACTGCCTGCGGAAATTCCGAGAAACGCAGCGCCTTTTCCTTGGCGTAATAATCGGCGAAGCGCTCTTCGCCCGTGCTTTTGGTATACGCCGGTGCGGACGCGGCCTCCGGGTCATATTCCGGTGCAGGCGTGGCAGCGTACGGATCGTTGAGATAATCGCTCGATGCGGTGCCATAATCCTCGGTCTCGATGCGACCGGCGTCAGCATAGCCATCGGAATAATCGGAATATGCCGCACCGCCCTCATAGTCCGCGGCGCTCGTGTTGGCGGCAAAAAGCGGGTTAACTGGAACGTCGAGCGCCGGCATGCCGGTAGAGGTCTCATCCAGATCGGCTGCAGCCCAGAAATCGTAGGCAACCTGATGGGCAACGGGCTCATCGAGCCTTGTGACCGGAGGCTTGCGTGCCGCAGGAACAGGCAACTGCTGGGCGCTGTACATAACGGTGCTGTCGGCCGATTTGCCCTGCGTCGCCGCAGCGAGAAATGCCGCCGTCTCGGACGGGTCGCTTGCGGGGCGGGGAGTGGGCGTGGGCGCCGAAATGGGTGCGGGCGCAGACGCGGGCGTCGAAACAGGCGGCTGCGCAGGAGTCGGCGCAGATGCGGACTTAGGCGCAAGTGCGGGATTGGGGCTTGACGGGCGAGCCCCACCGCCCATGAGTTCGTCGGCGGTCCACGGGCGATCATCCATCACGTCGTCAAGGCTCAGCGAAAACAGGTCGTCTTCACCCTCATCGAACATGCGGTGCACATGTCCACCAATTGCCGGAATCAATCCGCGACCGGTGCATGATGCCTTGCTCAGCGCCATTCTGTTCCACCCTTTCGAAATACCAATGACATCGATTATATGGAACTTCCCAAGCGACTCGGTCTTGGATTCGAGCTTTCCAGAACTCGCGCCCAAAAGGGGAGGGGCAATCTAGGCGAGTGCCTACTTATCGTCGGCCGCCGCCTTGGCCTCATTGAGGTAGCTATAGAAGCTGTACTTGGAGATGCCAAAGAACTCGCAGGCGCGCTCGCTCGACTTGGAAATGAGGAAGGCGCCGCGACGGTCGAGGTAGCCGATGGCGCGAATGCGCTCATCTTTGGTCATAAGTGCCGCGGGCTTGCCCACAAACTGCTCGCACTCGTGCAGCAGGTCCTCGAGCAGGTCGCCGATGTTTTTGGTAATGGGCTCGGGCTCGGTGTAGCCCGTGCCGCCGGTGCCGGTAAAGGCGTCGAGCGAACGCTCAAAAGCCTTCATAAGCGTAATGTCAAAGTTGATGCCCAAAATGCCGACGGGCTTGCCCTCGTCGTTGCGGATAAAGATGGTCGAGGACTTGAGCAGCTTGCCATCGGCGGTTTTGGTGAGGTACGGCTCGCGGTCGTGCACGTCGGCGGTGCCCTCGTGCATGGATTCAAGCACAATATGGCTGGGGCCGTCACCCAGTTTGCGCCCGCTGACGTGGCCGTTTTCGATCACTACGATGGAGCGGTCCACGTCCTCGGTCTCCAGGTCGTGGACGACGACTTCGCAGTTGGGGCCAAATTGGAGCGCTAGGCCGTGTGCAAGGCGCTTGTAGAACTCAATCTGTGCGGGGGTCATGGGTGCCTTCCTAAAAATTAGTTTGGGCTCACTGTGCCATAAACCCCACTTGTTCGCAAATAACGAAAGCGTCGCTGTGTTATGTGACCGTTCGGCGGCGAAAAGGTACCGATTACGGCAACAAACAATTTGTTAGGTTTTCCAATCAAAAAGTGTGATAGAACAGTGCTAACAAACTTTTTGTTTGGCATCCACATAAAAGTTCAGCCGTGTGAATGGGATCGGGCTGAAACGCGTATGCGGGGGCCGGCAAGAGAGGACTTAAGGAGTTCACCGTATGGCCGATAAGATCCAGTGGGCGGGCAACACGATGCCCAAGAGCGATGACAAGCACTTGGGAATCATGAGCCTCGACCACGTGAAGAAGGCCCGCGCCTTCCACCAGTCGTTCCCCCAGTACACCGTCACTCCGCTTGCCCGCCTGGATGGTCAGGCTGCGCGCCTGGGCCTTTCCAACCTGTGCGTTAAGGACGAGAGCTATCGCTTTGGCCTCAACGCCTTTAAGGTCCTGGGCGGTTCGTTTGCCATGGCCAACTACATTGCCGACGAGACCGGCAAGGACGTTGCCGAGTGCACCTTCGATTACCTGACCTCCGATCAGCTTGCCAAGGACTTTGGCCAGGCCACCTTCTTTACTGCCACCGACGGCAACCATGGCCGCGGCGTGGCATGGGCTGCCAACAAGCTGGGCCAGAAGGCCGTCGTGCACATGCCCAAGGGTTCCACCAAGCCCCGCTTTGATAACATCGCCGCCGAGGGCGCCACGGTGACCATCGAAGAGGTCAACTACGACGAGTGCGTGCGCATGGCCGCCGCCGAGGCCGACGCCTGCGAGCGCGGCGTCATCGTTCAGGATACCGCCTGGGAGGGCTACGAGAAGATCCCGTCCTGGATCATGGAGGGCTACGGCACCATGGCTTCCGAGGCTGCCGAGCAGCTGCGCGAGATGGCCATCAACCGCCCGACGCACGTCTTTGTCCAGGCTGGCGTGGGCTCGCTCGCCGGCGCCGTGGTGGGCTACTTCACCAACCTGTATCCCGATAACCCGCCCACCTTCGTCGTGGTCGAGTGCGCGCCTGCCGCCTGCCTGTACAAGGGCGCTGCCGCCGGCGACGGCGATCCGCGCATCGTGGACGGCGACATGCCCTCCATCATGGCCGGCCTGTGCTGCGGCGAGCCCAACATCCTGGGTTGGGATATCCTGCGCAACCACACCACCGCTTTCGTGTCCTGCCCCGACTGGGTCACCGCTCGCGGCATGCGCACCCTGGGCGCTCCCGAGAAGGGCGACCCGCGCGTCATCTCCGGCGAGTCCGGCGCTGTGACCACCGGCCTGGTCGAGACCCTCATGCTCGATCCCGAGTACGCCGAGCTCAAGGAGCTCATCGGCCTGGACAAGACGAGCTCCGTGCTCTGCTTCTCCACCGAGGGCGACACCGATCCGGATCAGTACCGTCGCATCGTCTGGGAGGGCGAGTATCCGACCTGCTAACAGACTGACCTGTCCGGAGGCAGCCGGAGGACTTTACTCCCTGCTCGGACAGTCCTGCTCGCACGGAGAGCACATTAAGTGCTCTCCGGCTCGTGCGGAACTCGCGACGGAGCAAAGTCCTCCGTCCGCCTCCTATGGTTACTTGCTTGTGGGGTGCTCGACCTCACGCCGCTTGGCACAAGTGATCTATCTGAAATATCTACCTGTAGGTAAACCCTTGTAGAAAGGTTGACTGTTATGACTAAAGAACTCGATTTTGATGCCATTAAGGCTGCGGCTGAGTCTCATCGTGCTGATATGACTCGCTTCCTGCGCGCTATGATCTCCCACCCCTCTGAGTCTTGCGAGGAGGGCGAGGTTGTCGCTTGCATCAAGGCCGAGATGGAGAGCCTTGGCTATGACGAGGTCAAGGTCGACGGCCTGGGCAACGTCATGGGCTTTATGGGCGAGGGCGACAAGATCATCGCCATCGACTCTCACATCGACACCGTCGGCATCGGCAACATCGAGAACTGGGATGCCGATCCCTATGAGGGCTACGAGACCGACGAGATCATTTACGGCCGCGGCGGCTCCGACCAGGAGGGTGGCATGGCTTCTGCTACCTACGCAGCCAAGATGATGAAGGACATGGGCCTCATCCCCGAGGGCTACAAGATCATGGTCGTCGGCACCGTCCAGGAAGAGGACTGCGACGGCATGTGCTGGCAGTACATCTACAACAAGGACGGCATTAAGCCCGAGTTCGTCATTTCCACCGAGCCCACCGACGGCGGCATCTATCGCGGTCACCGCGGCCGCATGGAGATCCGCGTCGACGTTCACGGCACCTCCTGCCACGGTTCCGCTCCCGACCGCGGCGACAACGCCATCTACAAGATGGCCGACATCATCGCCGACGTCCGCGCCCTCAACAACAACGGCTGCGACGAGTCGACCGACATCAAGGGCCTCGTCAAGATGCTCGACCCCAAGTACAACCCCGAGCACTTTGAGGACGCCCGCTTCCTGGGCCGCGGCACCTGCACCGTCAGCCAGATCTTCTACACCAGCCCCAGCCGCTGCGCTGTCGCTGACTCCTGCGCCATCTCCATCGACCGTCGCATGACCGCCGGCGAGACCTGGGAGTCCTGCCTGGACGAGATCCGCAACCTGCCGGCCGCCAAGAAGTACGGCGACGACGTGAAGGTCTCCATGTACATGTACGACCGTCCGTCCTGGACCGGCGAGGTCTACGAGACCGAGGCTTACTTCCCCACGTGGATCAACAAGGAGACCGCTCCGCACGTCAAGGCCCTCGTCGACGCTCACAAGGCCATGTTCGGTGACGAGCGCATCGGCTGCGAGCCCAGCATGGACAAGCGCACCGGTCGTCCGCTGTGCGACAAGTGGACCTTCTCCACGAACTGCGTTTCCATCCAGGGCCGCTATGGCATCCCCTGCGTCGGCTTTGGCCCGGGTGCCGAGTCTCAGGCTCATGCTCCCAACGAGGTCACCTACAAGGACGACCTGGTCACCGCTGCCGCCATGTATGTGGCTGCCCTGAACCTCTACGATCCGAGCCAGGCCGATGGCGACGCCACCGTGTTCCGCGCCGGTCTGACCAACAACAAGATCGATTAGTCCCATTCCTCGGTCTTGTTGAGCCGGGGGCCGCTCGTGTCCCCGGCATCTCCTGTTGACTTGGGGCCCGCGGTCGTTATCTCCCATGCTTCCTCAACGGTAGCGGGTCCTCGTCATAGCGTTCTGCATGTTCTAGCCACACGCGCATGCCGGAGCGCATCTACTCATTGCAATCGTTTCATCTTTGGAAAGGATGTTTACATGGACGCTAAGTTTACCGAGCTCGTCGAGCAGCTGAACGGCCTCGATTTTAAGGGTATGTACGGCAGCGACTTCCTGCGCACCTGGGATAAGACCACCGATGAGCTCAAGGCGCTCTACATCGTCGCCGACGCCCTGCGCGAGCTGCGTGAGAACAACGTCTCGTCCAAGATCTTCGACTCGGGTCTGGCCGTTTCCCTGTTCCGCGATAACTCCACCCGTACGCGCTTCTCCTTCTCTAAGGCCGCCAACCTGCTCGGCCTTGAGCTGCAGGACCTGGACGAGAAGAAGTCCCAGATCGCTCACGGCGAGACCGTCCGCGAGACCGCTACCATGATCTCCTTCATGGCCGACGTCATCGGCATCCGCGACGACATGTACATCGGCAAGGGCGACGCCTACATGGCCGAGGTCTCCGAGTCTGTCCAGCAGGCCTACGAGGACGGCGTTCTGGATCACCGTCCCACGCTTATCTCCCTGCAGTCCGACTCCGATCACCCCACGCAGTCCTCTGCCGACATGCTCTACCTCATCAACGAGTTTGGCGGCCTCGAGAACCTCAAGGGCAAGAAGGTTGCCGTTACCTGGGCCTACTCGCCCTCTTACGGCAAGCCGCTGTCCTGCCCGCAGTCGCTGATCAGCCTGCTGCCCCGCTTTGGCATGGACGTCACCCTGGCCCACCCCGAGGGCTACGACCTCATGCCCGAGGTCGTCGAGCGCGCTAAGGGCTACGCCGCCGAGTCCGGCACCACCTTTAAGCAGGTCAACACCATGGCCGAGGCCTTCGAGGGCGCCGACATCGTGATCCCCAAGAGCTGGGCTCCGTTTGCCGCCATGGAGAAGCGTACCAACCTGTACGCCGAGGGCGACGACGCCGGCATCGCAGCGCTCGAGAAGGAGCTGCTCGCCCAGAACGCTACGCATCAGGATTGGTGCTCCACGACCGAGCTCATGGAGAAGACCGCCAACGGCCAGGACACCATCTTTATGCATCCGCTGCCCGCCGATATCTCCGGTGTCTCCTGCGAGCACGGCGAGGTCAACGCCGACGTCTTCGACATGCACCGTGTGGGCATGTACAAGGAGGCCAGCTACAAGCCGTATGCCATCGCAGCCATGATGTTCCTGCAGAAGGTTGCCGATCCCGCCGCTACCCTCAAGGCCCTCGACGAGCGCAACACCGCCCGTTGGTTCCAGGCCTAAAGCTGGGCTGAGAAATGGCTAAGCGTATTGTTGTCGCCCTGGGTGGAAACGCCCTCGGCGCCAACCTTCCCGAGCAGATGGAGGCCGTCAAGACGACTTCCAAGGCTATCGTCGACCTGATCGAGGAAGGCAACGAGGTTGTCGTCGTGCATGGCAACGGCCCCCAGGTTGGCATGATCGCCAACGCGATGGCAGAGCTCACGCGCTCTAACCCTCAGAAGTACATCCCCTGCCCGCTGTCCGTTTGCGGCGCCATGAGCCAGGGCTACATTGGCTATGACCTGCAAAACGCCCTGCGCGAGGAAATGCTCGACCGCAACATCGACAAGGGTGTCGCCACCGTGCTCACCCAGGTCGAGGTTGCGCCAGACGATCCGGCCTTTGCCGACCCGGTCAAGCCGATCGGTCCGTGGATGAGCGAGGCCGAGGCCAAGGAGCTGGAGGCCGACCGCGGCTACCAGTTCATCCACGACGAGAAGCAGGGCTTCCGTCGCGTGGTTGCCTCGCCCAAGCCCGTGAACATCGTCGAGCTCGACACCATTAAGTCGCTCGTCGAGTCCAGCCATGTGGTGATCTCCTGCGGCGGTGGTGGCATTCCCGTCACCAAGGCCCAGGGCAACCACCTTAAGGGCGCTGCCGCCGTCATCGATAAGGACTTTGCGGCCGAGAAGCTCGCCGAGCAGCTCGACGCCGATGCCCTGATTATCCTGACGGCCGTGGAGAAGGTTGCCATTGGCTTTGGTACCGACCACGAGCAGTGGCTCGACACGCTGACCGCGGCTGACGTAAAGCGTCTATCCGAGGCCAACGAGTTCGGCCGCGGCTCAATGCTGCCCAAGGTCCAGGCCGCCTCGACGTTTGCCGAGAGCAAGCCGGGCCGCACGGCGCTTATCACGCTGCTAGAGAAGGCGCGTGACGGTCTTGCCGGCAAGACCGGTACCACGTTTACCGGCGACGCTGAGTAGGCATATCTGCACCATTGAGGAGGGTGCCCTGCGTCGCGGGGTGCCCTCCTTTGTGCTATGGGGAGCCAAGGGGCGGTCGCTGGAAAAACGAGCACATGCCTGTTCCGACGGAGTGTGAGCTTGGTATGGTGGGTATAGCAACTATGGTGTCCAAGGCAGCCAGGGGAGGTTTGCGGAGATGAAACTCGGTTGCGTCATTATGGCTTCGGGCGAGGGCAAGCGGTTTGGCTCCAACAAGATGCTTGCCGATATCTATGGCGAGCCGCTGATTGCCCGGACTATCGATTCGGTTCCCCGGGACTTTGACGTCGTGGTTTCGACGCGTTGGCCCGAGGTCGCCCAGATTTGCGAGGACAAGCATTGCCCGTGCGTGCTGCACGATGGCAAACTGCGCAGCGAAAGCGTCCGTGCGGGCCTTTCGTGGGGGGTCGATCGCAACTGGAAAGGCTGCTTCTTTTTGCCGGGCGACCAGCCGCTCGTGAGTTCGGATTCTTTTGAGGCTATGGTTCGTGCATTTGACGAGCGTGGCCGCAAGCATCCGGTGCGTCTTGCGTGCAACGGTGAGCCTTCGAGCCCGGTGCTCTTTCCGGCGGAACTGTTCGATGCACTTATGTGTCTTGAGGGTAAGGACGGCGGCGGTTCGATCCTCAAGGACCGTACCGACGTGGTGCTGGTCGAGGCGCGTGCCTACGAGCTGTGGGACGTCGATACCGTCAAGGGACAGCGACGCATAACGGAGCATATCGCCGCCTGCTCGTATTTTGATCGCGTGGCCAACTGCATCAATCAATAAGGAGCAATTATGATCATCATCAAAAACGGCGCACTCGTGACGCCCCAGGGGCTTCGCCGCGCCGATCTTGCCATGGATGGCGATAAGATCGTGCGGATTGCCGCGGCGATTGAGCCGGCCGAGGGCGATACCGTCGAGGATGCTGCGGGCTGCTGGGTGTTCCCGGGCTTTATCGATGGGCACACGCACATGCAGTGCTGGACCGGCATGGATTGGACAGCCGATAGCTTTGAGACCGGCACGCGCGCGGCTGCCTGCGGCGGCACGACGACCATTGTGGACTACGCGACGGCCGATCGCGGCGTGACCATGCCCGATGCCTTGGTCGAGTGGCATCATCGCGCCGACGGCACCTGCACCGCCAACTATGCCTTCCATATGGCGCTTGCCGAGTGGAATGAGCGCAACCGCGCCGATCTTTCGGCCATGCGCGAGGCGGGCGTGTCGTCGTTTAAGACCTACTTTGCCTACGACCATCTGCGCCTGGACGATGCCGAGACGCTCGAGGTGCTGGAGGAGCTCAAGCGCGTGGGCGGTATCCTGTGCGTGCATTGCGAGAACGGCACGTTGGTCAACGCGCTGCAGAAGCGCGTGTTTGAGCAGGGTATCCACGGGCCCGAGGGCCATGCGCTCAGCCGTCCGGACGTGTGTGAGGCCGAGGCCGTGAGCCGCCTGCTGTATCTGGCGCACTTGGCCGGGGACGCTCCGGTCAACGTGGTGCACCTTTCGACCAAGCTGGGGCTCGAGGCCATTCGCGCTGCCAAAGCGCGCGGGCAGAAGAACATCTATGTCGAGACATGCCCTCAGTATCTGATGCTCGACGACACCTGCTATCTGGAGCAGGGCGAGGACGGCTTTGCGGGCGCCAAGTACGTGATGAGTCCGCCGCTGCGCCATGCCGGCGACCGTGCGGCACTGCGCGAGGCGCTTGTGGCCGGCGAGATCGATACGATTGCGACCGACCACTGTAGCTTTAACCTGCACGGGCAAAAGGACCGCGGGCGCGACGACTTCCGCGCGATTCCCAACGGCGGACCCGGCGTGGAGCATCGCCCCGTCGCGATCGCTACGAGCTTTGAGGGACAGCTGGGCCCCGAGGATCTGTGCCGCCTGATGAGCGAGAACCCGGCGCGCGTCTTTGGCATGTATCCGCACAAGGGCTGTCTTGCCGAGGGCGCCGATGCCGACGTGTGCGTGTGGGATCCCAAGGCGCGCTGGACGATTAGCGCCGCGACGCAGCATCAGGCCGTGGACTACACGCCGCTCGAGGGCTTTGAGGCGCACGGCCGCGCCAAGGCCGTGTTTGTGAACGGCGTGCTGGCTGCACGCGACGGCGAGCCCACCGGAGCCCAACCCGGCCGCTACGTCCCCCGCTAACAGAAAGGGCGCCGGATTCCCTTCGCAGTTGCGGTGAAATAGTTCCTGTTTAGCCGCCAAATAGGCCGTTTCAGGAACTATTCCACCGCAACTTATAGGTCTGGTGGGGCAGCGCCGGCTATTTGAGGCCGGTGGCGACGATGGGGCGGCTGAGGGCGGCTTCGAAGCGATCTGCCATTGTTGGGTCGGCAAGTGTGTCGACTTGGTTGAGCATGACGCGTGCGGTGCTGAGCTTCAGCGCCTGCATCTCGGCATTGAGCACCTGGGCGACGCGCTCGGGCGTGGCGATGTCGGTGGGCTCGCAGGCGCAGCGCTCGCAGAAGATCTCGGGGCGGTGGACAACCTCGGCGACGGGCTTGCCGAGCCCCGAGGCGCCGACGACCCAGACGGTGTTGGCCGTGCCAGAGGGAATCACCGGCTCCCAGGCGGCGTGGGCCTTGAGCGGGAGCCGCTTGCTGCCGTCCGCCTCGGCCAACACATAATCAAAGCGCTGCGCCAGCTGGTCGAGCGGCTCAGCGGGGGTGGAGAGCTTGCCTGTCTGGGGGTCCAAGACGCCTGCCTGGCAGATGCTTCCGCGCGCAAGGCCCGCGCAGGCCTCGCAGGTGCAGCCTGGGGCGTGTAAGGCACCTGGTTTCCAAGGTGCGGCGTCCAGGCGACGACTCGACCCGTCCCATGGCACGCCGGCGACGGGAAACATGTGCGTGGTGGTGCAGAGGAGCACGCGACAGCCAGCGCGCATGAGCTCAAGACCCATCGTCTTGAGCAAGGTCGACTTGCCGCCGCTGCCGATAATCGCGGTAATGCCCGGCTCGATCCTGAGCGCCGAGGCAAGATTGCCACTAACCGTTTCCATCTGTTCACCGCCGTATAATATTGTGATAATAAATAATCATCAGAGTAGCGGTCGAACCGCTTTTGCTCTGCTCAAACCGTAGCACAGGGAGGTGCCCCAGGAATGCTCGTTTATGTTCGCGGCGCCGGCGATATCGCCACGGGCGTCGCCGCTCGCTTGGTGCGCGCCGGCGTGTCGGTCGTTATGGCCGATATCGCGGTTCCCACGTGCATCCGTCGCACAATCAGTTTTTGCGAGGCCATTCGCCTGGGCGAGGTCCAGGTCGAGGGCATTCGCGCTTGCTTGGCGCAGACGCCGGCAGAGGCGCTCGAGATTACCCAAGCGGGGGATGTTGCCGTCGTGGTGGACCCTCAGGCCAAGATGCTCGATGAGCTTAAACCCGCGGCTGTGGTCGACGCGATTTTGGCCAAGCGCAACCTGGGCACTACGCGCGACATGGCGCCTGCCGTCATCGCCGTGGGGCCGGGCTTTACCGCGCCGGTTGACTGCGACGCCGTGGTCGAGACCATGCGCGGGCATTTTCTCGGACGTGTCATTACCCAAGGTTCGCCCCAGCCCAACACGGGCGTGCCGGGCATTATCGCCGGCTATGGCAAGGAGCGCGTTATCCATAGCCCCGCCGCCGGCGTGTTTCGGTCCGACCGCGCAATCGGCGACATCGTGAGCGCCGGAGACGTGATTGGCTACGCGGGCGATACGCCCATGTATACGCAGATCGATGGCTGCTTGCGCGGCCTTTTGGCCGACGGCGTTCAGGTGACCGAGGGCTTTAAATGTGCCGACGTCGACCCGCGCGGCGATGCCAGCTATATCAACTACATTTCGGACAAAGCGACGTCGGTCGGCGGCGGCGCGCTCGAGGCGCTCGCTATGCTCACCGGTGTCTTTAGAGGATAGAAGGCGGCAATGGAAAAGCTCGATGTTGTGAATGCGGCGCTTGCCGCCTTGCGTGCTGGTGAGACGTGCGAACTGGTGGTAGTGGCCGGCACAGCGGGGTCGTCGCCGCGCGGCGTGGGCGCCTGGATGACCGTCTTTGCCGATGGCAGCCAGGCGGGCACTATCGGCGGTGGCAAGATTGAACTCTTTGCGCTGGATGAAGCGCGCGAGCTCCTGAGCGCGGGACAGTCGCGTCTGGTCCGCTACACCATGGGCGGCGAGAACTCCGATACCGGCATGATCTGCGGCGGAGCCATCTGCCTGTGCTACCTGCATCTGGATGCGACTCAGGCACCGTTGTTCCAGGAAATTGCCGACGTCTTGGCCTATCGGCGCATCGGCGACTTCGTCATCGACTTTGAGCCGTTTATCGCGAGCGCGCTCGAGGGCGATGTGGCCGAGTACCATGGCGAGGAATCGCGCCGCACCATTGCGGGCTGCCCCGGGCTTTCGCTGGTGGAGGAGGGGAGTAAGGTCACCTACACCAACGCCGCCTCCGAGATTCCCGTGGCGCACGTCGAGACGCTCTGCCCCGAGGGCCTGACCTATATCTTTGGCTGCGGCCACGTGGGCGCCGCGACGGCGCGGGTGCTCACGGCGGCGGGTTTTGCCGTCGTGGCCTGCGACGACCGCCCCGGCACGCTGACCCCCGAATGGGTGCCCGGTGTCTACGACCGTCGTCTGGTCGACTACAGGAACCTGAGCGAGCAGTGCCCCATCGGCCCGCGCGACCTGGTGGTCGTTGCCACAGCAGGCCATAAGTCCGATATCGACGTGGTGATTCAGGCCATGCGCGCCAAACCCGCCTATCTGGGCTGCTTGGGCTCGCGCCGTAAGACGGCCTTTGTGCGTGCCCGCCTGGAGCAGGAGGGCTTTACGCAGGAGCAAATCGACGAGCTGCACCTGCCGATCGGCGTTGCCATTCAGGCCGAGGACCCCGAGGAGATCGCTATCTCCATCGCTGCCGAGATGATTCACCTGCGCCGTACCAAACTCGTCCCCCGTAAGCGCTAATCGCATCCCCATTAATAAGTTGCGGTGAAATAGTTCCTAGATAAGCCTGACGGGCGGTCAGCCAGGAACTATTTCACCGCAACTGCTGTTTGACTCCGGGGGATGCAGGATTGCGGGCCAAAATGCTACCTGTGCCATATGCCCTATAATGTCCGACCGTTGAGCGGCATGGGGCCGCTGCTTAAGGTATGGGAGGCGCAAATGGCAGAGTCGGCAGCAGGGGATGCCCTGTTCGAGCGTACGGGAAATGTTTCGTTTGTGCAGGTATTACCCCATGCGCTGCAGCATGTGCTGGCGGCATTCGCTGGTATCGTCACGCCCGCCATCATTATCGCGTCGGTCTGTGGCTTTACCCCTCAAGAGGAAGCCGCTGTCATTCAGGCGTCGCTCGTCCTCTCGGCGCTCGACATTTTCCTTCAACAGTTCCCCATAAAAGGTGTTGTCGGTTCGGGCCTGCCCATCGTGATGGGCGCGAGCTTCACCTTCGTGCCGGCGCTCAAGGCGGTCGGTCTTGAGCTCGGCTTTGAGGCCGTGCTGGGCGCCCAGGTAATCGGCGGCGCACTCGTCGTGCTCTTCGGCCTGCTGTTTAGGCGTGTGAGCTTTCTGTTCCCGGCCCCGGTGCTTGGCACCGTCATCTTTGTCATTGGCCTGTCGTTATGCCCAGTGGCAGTTGCCTCCATGGCGGGCGGGGAGGGCGCTGCCGATTTTGGCAGTGTCACCAACTGGGCCGTCGCGCTCGTGACGTTTGTCGTCACCTTTATGGCCGGTAACTACGGCAAGGGCGCGCTTAGGCTGGGCAGCATCCTGGCCGGTATCTGCGCGGGCTTTGTTTTGGCTGCAGTGTTGGGCATGGTCGATTTCTCGGCCATCGCGACCGCCAGCTGGTTTGCTCCGCCTGCCCTGGGCGCCCATCGCCTGGTGTTCGACCCGGCCGCGTGCGCCGTCGTGGGCGTTGTCGCCATTGTCAACGCCGTGCAGGTCATGGGCGAGTTTGCCGCTGTCTCGTCCGCTGCGCTCGATACCCCTGCGACCGATAGCCAGATTTCGGGCGGTCTGATCGCCAACGGCCTGGTCGGTATGCTGTCAGGCTTTTTTGGCGGCGTCCCCACGGCAACCTTTGGCCAGAATGTGGGCATTATCGCCGAGAACAAGGTCGTCAATCGCATGGTCTTTACGCTTGCGGCTGCCATCCTGCTCATCGCGGGCCTGCTGCCCAAGTGTGCGGCGGTGCTCACGTCTATTCCGCAGCCGGTCATCGGTGGCGCCACGATTGGCGTGTTCGCGACCATCGGTATGAACGGTGTGGTCATGTTTGCCCGCCACGGCCTGTCTCAGCGCGATACCACGCTCATGGGTCTCTCTATCGCCTTTGGCACGGGCATTGAGCGCACTGCCGGCGCGCTTGCCGGCGCTGGATTCCCCGCATGGGTCGGCACCGTTTTTGGCGGATCCTCCATTGCCGTCGCCGCGCTCGTTGCTGTGATCCTCAACCTGGTCCTCCCGCGCCAAAAATAACGCCCCATATATGAGTTGCGGTGGAATAGGGACTGTTTAAGCCTTTTAAGCCGTCAAACGGTCCCTATTTCACCGCAACTGCCATTTTCCTCCGTCCCCTAGGGATCAATATGTGCGGGGGAGTTGTGGAGTTGTGCAGGCAGACGAGGTTTTTCTGGAAATACGCTCCCGATGCGCGTATAGTACCGATTGTTTTGTCGGCTCCTGCTGTGTCGAGTCCAAACCGCGTAATGCCATGAGCGGCGCGGATGCAGCCAGGAGGCACGAGGACAACCCATCGTGGCCACGCCCCGTGCTTAAAACCCCAAGAAGGAGTGAACAATGGCAGAAGAGAAGTATGTGCCGCGTCTGAAGACCAAGTACAACAACGAGGTCAAGCAGCAGCTTCAGGACAAGTTCCAGTACGAGAACGTCATGATGATCCCCAAGTTTGAGAAGATCGTCGTGAACATGGGTGTCGGCGAGGCCGCTACCGATTCCAAGGCCATCGACGGTGCCGTGCGCGACCTGCGCGCCATCACCGGCCAGCAGCCGATGATCACCCGTGCCCGCAAGTCCATCGCTACCTTCCGCCTGCGCGCTGGTATGCCGATCGGCTGCAAGGTTACCCTGCGTGGCGACCGTATGTGGGAGTTCTTCGATCGTCTGACCTCTGTCGCAATCCCCCGTATCCGCGACTTCCGCGGCATCTCCGCCAAGAGCTTCGACGGCCGTGGTAACTTCTCCATGGGCGTCACCGAGCAGCTCATCTTCCCCGAAATCGACTTCGACTCCGTCGATCACCAGCGTGGTATGGACATCACTTTCGTGACCACCGCCAACACCGATGAGGAGGCCAAGGCCCTTCTGGACGCCTTCGGTTTCCCGTTCAAGAAATAGGTTCACCTGCCCTATGAGCGCCGTTCCCAGAAGGGGGCGGCGCTTGGGGCGAACAATACTCTATGTGAGGAGGATATAAGTGGCTAAGACATCGATGATCGTCAAGTGCAATCGCAAGCAGAAGTTCTCTACTCGTGAGTACACGCGCTGCCAGCGCTGCGGCCGTCCGCACTCTGTGTACCGCAAGTTCGGCCTGTGCCGTGTCTGCTTCCGCGAGCTTGCACTCAAGGGCGAGCTTCCCGGCGTTAAGAAGGCCAGCTGGTAAGTCACTACCAGCGTTTCAAGCATCAGTTTGGAACAGGGAAAACGCGCTAAAAAGGCTTTGCCGTTAAGGGCGGCGAAGAACCAAGAGCACGTGTTCATCAAGAACGAAGGAGAATCTGTATGAACCTTACAGACCCGATCGCAGATATGCTTACGCGCATCCGTAACGCTAACTCTGTGAACAAGGCCACGGTCTCCATGCCGAGCAGCAAGAAGCTCGTCGAGATCGCTCGTGTTCTGCACGAGGAGGGCTACATCGAGGGCTACGATGTCGAGGACACCGTTCCCCAGAAGACTCTGCACATCACGCTTAAGTATGGTCCCAAGAAGGCTAAGGTCATCAACGGCATCCGCCGCATTTCCAAGCCGGGCCTGCGTAAGTACACCGGCGTTGCCGACATGCCCCGCGTCCGCGGTGGCCTTGGTACCGCCATTATTTCCACCAGCCATGGCGTCATGACCGACCGCGATGCTCGCAAGCACAACGTCGGCGGCGAGATCATCGCTTACGTCTGGTAATTCGCTCGGTAGGTAGAAGGAAAGGAGATCACCGTGTCTCGTATCGGTAATAAGCCTGTCCAGATTCCCGCCGGAGTCGAAGTGGCAGTCAACGGCAACAACGTTGTCGTCAAGGGCCCCAAGGGCCAGCTCGAGCTCGATGTCTTTGAGAAGCTCGCTATCAACGTCGAGGACAACGTCCTCACCGTTTCCCGTCCCGACGACGAGCGTGAGACCCGTGCCCGCCACGGCCTCACCCGCGCCCTCATCCACAACATGGTTGTTGGCGTTTCCGAGGGCTTCGAGAAGAAGCTCGAGCTCGCCGGCGTCGGTTACCGCGTGCAGCAGAAGGGCAAGAACCTCGAGTTCTCCCTGGGCTTCTCGCACCCCGTGATCGTCGAGGCTCCCGAGGGCATCACCTTCGAGGTTCCCGACAACACCCACGTGAACGTCAAGGGTATCAACAAGCAGCAGGTCGGTCAGATCGCCGCTGAGATCCGCGGCCATCGTCCTCCCGAGCCTTACAAGGGCAAGGGTATCCACTACGTTGGCGAGCACATCCGCCGCAAGCTGGGTAAGGCCGCCAAGTAGTCGTAACCGACTCACTCGCATAAGACCAGCACCCCGTCAGGTGCTGGCAAGATCAACCTTTTTAGGAGTTTACGTATGAACAAGCATAAGGCGAAGCTGGAAGGCCTCAAGCGTCGTCAGCGTCGTGTTCGCGGCAAGGTCTCGGGTACCGCCGAGCGTCCGCGTCTTCGCGTGACCCGTACTAACGCCAACATCTATGCCCAGATCATCGACGACAGCAAGGGCTCCAGCCTGACGCTCGTCTCTGCCTCGACCCTCGAGGCCGAGTTCAAGGGCACCCACACCTCGAACAAGGAGGCTGCGGAGAAGGTCGGTCAGCTCGTTGGCAAGCGCGCCATCGAGGCCGGCATCACCAAGGTCGCCTTCGATCGTGGTGGCCGTATCTACCATGGCCGCGTCAAGGCCCTCGCCGACGGTGCTCGTGCCGCCGGTCTCGAGTTCTAGGAGGTATGTAGCACATGGCTCGTAATCAGAAGCAGCAGCGCGAGGCCTCCGAGTTCGAGGAGCGCGTCGTTTACATCAACCGCGTGTCGAAGACCGTCAAGGGTGGTCGTCGCATGAGCCTCGTCGCTCTCGTCGTCGTTGGCGACGGCAAGGGTAACGTCGGCGTTGGCATGGGCAAGTCCGCTGAGGTGCCCCTGGCCATCTCCAAGGCGTCTCTCGATGCCAAGAAGAACATGTTCCACGTGCCGGTGACCGAGCAGGGCACCATCCCGCACGAGGTTCTCGGCCACTTTGGTGCCGGCCGCATCATCATCAAGCCCGCTGTCGAGGGTACCGGCGTTATCGCCGGCGGCGCTGTGCGTCCCCTCTTCGAGCTTGCTGGCATCAAGAACGTCCTGTCCAAGTCCCTCGGTACCGACAACGGCCTCAACATCATCAAGGCTGCCGTCGAGGGCCTCAAGGAGCTCTCCAGCCCTGAGGACGTCGCGGCTCGCCGTGGCCTGACGGTCTCCGAGATGTTCGTCGGTAAGGAGAACTAAGCATGGCTGACACCATCAAGATCAAGCAGGTCCGCAGCACCAACGGTTGCAAGCAGGACCAGGTCCGTACTGTCCGTGCCCTCGGTCTCCACAGGATCCGCGAGGTTCGCGAGATTGCTGACAACGAGTCCGTCCGCGGCATGATCTTCAAGGTCAAGCACCTTGTCGAGATTGTAGAGGAGTAGCAAATGCAGCTTCACGATCTTACTCCCGCGCCCGGTTCCACCAAGAACCGCAAGCGCGTCGGCCGTGGCAATTCTTCGGGTCACGGCACCACTTCTGGCCGCGGTCAGAAGGGCCAGGGTTCCCGCTCTGGCGGCACCAAGGGTGCCGGCTTCGAGGGTGGCCAGACTCCGCTGGCTATGCGCCTGCCCAAGCTTCCGGGCTTCCGCAACCCCCGTCGTATCGAGTACACCGCTGTTAACGTTGAGCGTCTCGAGCGTAAGTTCGAGGATGGCGCTGTGATCGACGGTGCCGCTCTTAAGGCCGCTCGCATCACCAAGAGCGAGTTCGAGCCCGTCAAGGTGCTCGGCAATGGTGAGCTCACCAAGAAGTTCACGGTCAAGGTCGACAAGGTCAGCGCTTCTGCGCAGGCCAAGATCGAGGCCGCCGGCGGAAAGGTCGAGCTGCCGTGCTAAATGGTCTTAAGAATGCTTTCCGCATCAAAGAATTGCGCGAAAAGATTCTTTTTACCATAGCTATGCTCGTCGTGTACCGCATTGGTGCGCACGTTCCTGTGCCCGGCATTCCCTTTCAGGGGATGCTGGGCCTTTTCTCGACCGATAACAATTCGGTCGCCGCAGGTGCTATGGCCCTCCTGAATCTTTTCTCTGGCGGCGCGTTGAGCTATGTGTCGGTGTTTTCGCTGGGCATCATGCCTTACATCACCAGCTCGATCATCCTCCAGATGCTCCAGGCCGTCGTGCCTTCCCTGCATGAGCTTGCCCGCGAGGGCGAGGTCGGTCAGACCAAGATTACGCAGTATTCGCGTTACCTCACCCTGGCTCTGGCAATCCTCAACTCCGTGGGTTACCTCTTCCTCTTTAAGAGCTTCGGCATCAGCTTTAATGGCGCCGGCGCTCCCGAGATCATCTTTGACTTCATGATCGTCGGTACGCTCACCGCGGGCGCCATGCTGATCATGTGGATTGGTGAGCTCATCACCCAGCGCGGTATCGGCAATGGCATGTCGCTGATCATCTTTGCGAACATCATGGCCGGTCTGCCGCAGGCTATCTTCTCCAGCACCGAGGGCAATGCCGGTGGCATCATCACCATGGTGATCATCTGCGCCATCATCCTGCTGGTTATTCCGCTGATTGTTTTCCTTGAGCGCGGCCAACGCCGCATCCCGGTCTCCTACGCCAAACGCGTCGTTGGCCGTCGCATGATGGGTGGTCAGACCACCTACCTGCCCATCAAGGTTAACACCGCGGGTGTCGTGCCAATCATCTTCGCCTCGGCGCTGCTGTACTTCCCGGCTCAGATTGCCGTGTTCTTCCCCGGCATCGGCTGGATTCAGGCAGTTGCCTCTGCGCTTTCGACCGGTTGGCTCAACTGGGTGCTTAATGTTGTCCTCATCGTGTTCTTCGCGTACTTCTACACCTCCATGGTGTTCAATCCCGATGACACGGCCGACAACCTTAAGAAGCAGGGCGGCTTTATTCCGGGCGTGCGTCCGGGTAGGGCTACCGCGGCCTACATCAAGAACGCGCTCAACAAGATTACGCTTCCCAGCGCTGTCTTTTTGGCGCTCATCGCCATCGTGCCTTCGATCATCTTCTCCTTCACGGGTAACCATCTGATCCAGGCATTTGGTGGCACGTCCATCCTCATCATGGTCGGCGTCGTGCTCGACACGGTCGATAAGCTCGAAGGCCAGATCAAGATGTATGATTACGATGGATTCTTTAAATAGGCTAGAGGAGGATTGCTCATGAACCTCGTATTGCTCGGAGCTCCGGGTGCCGGTAAGGGCACCGTCGCACAGGAGCTCGTCGCCGAGTTTGGCGTCGCTCACATTTCCACGGGCGACCTGCTGCGTGCTGCCGTCAAGGGTGGCACCGAGCTTGGTATTCAGGCTAAGAAGTACATGGACGCTGGCGAGCTCGTTCCCGACCAGCTCGTGATCGACCTTGTCAAGGAGCGCCTTGCTGCCGATGACGCCCAGCAGGGCTTCATCCTCGACGGCTTCCCGCGCAACACCGCCCAGGCTGTGACGCTCGATTCCGAGCTCTCCGCCATGGGTCGCGAGATCGACTGCGCCCTTCTGGTCGACGTGGCCCCCGAGGTCATCATCGATCGTCTGTCTTCGCGTCGCACCTGCCGCGCCTGCGGTTACACCGGCACCGCTGCCGATGCCACCTGCCCCAAGTGCGCCGGCGAGATGTATCAGCGCGACGACGACAAGCCCGAGACCATCAAGAACCGTCTCGACGTCTACGAGAAGTCCACGAGCCCGCTCGTCGACTACTATCGTGGCCAGGGTCTGCTCAAGTCGGTCAACGGTGACCAGGCTCGCGAGACCGTGTACGGGGATGTCAAAGAGGCTCTCGGTCTATGATCAAGATTAAGTCTGCAACGCAAATCGAGCAGATGAAGAAGGCAGGAGCGCTATCTAAGATGGCGCTCCGCCACGTTGGAGCCATGGTGCGCCCCGGCGTTTCGACTTTTGAGCTCGATCAGCTCGCGGAGCAGATTATCCGCATGCATGGCGGCACCCCCGCCTTTAAGGGTTACGGCGGGTTCCCGGGGACCATTTGCGCATCGATCAACGATGCCGTGGTCCACGGTATTCCCAATCCCGACATGATCCTGCGCGATGGCGATATCATCTCCATCGATACGGGAGCCGTTGTCGACGGTTGGGTCGGCGATAACGCATGGACGTTTTTCGTCGGCACCCCCACGCCCGAAGCCAAGGCTTTGTGCGAGGTCACGCGCGATTGCCTTAAGGCTGCCATCGAGCAGGCTGTTCCCGGTAACCATATCGGGGACGTCGGTTATGCCGTTCAGTCCCTTGCCGAGTCTCACGGTTACGGCGTGCTTCGTGACTATGTGGGTCATGGCATTGGCCGCGTGATGCACGAGGACCCCAACGTTCCTAACTATGGAAAGAAGGGGAGGGGCGTTCGCCTCCAGGCCGGCATGGTCATTGCCATCGAGCCGATGGTTACGATGGGTTCCAACCATGTGAGCACGGGCTCCGACGGTTGGATTGTTACGACCAACGACCACCTGCCCGCCGCGCACTACGAGAACACCGTCGCCATTACCAATGACGGTCCGGTGATTCTCACCACGGATGCCCAAGGTGCTTGGTGTTCGCTCCAAGGCGGTGAAATGTAAAAGTCGCCGCCCCCTGATGCCCAACCTCGCCTTTCAATTTCGAAGGCATGACCCCAAGGTCTATGTCTTCTCATTTCAAGGCGATCTTGGGTATCAGGGAACGGTTTTGTTTTACATTTCAAATGTAACAAGTTCCACTTAGTTGTGGAGCCATTACGAAGTTATTACGATGCGTGCATACGTGTTGTAGAATACTCAATCGCTGTCGTTTTCTAGAGAAAGATGATTGCTTGTGAAGAAGGAAGACGCAATTGAGCTCGAGGGTACGGTAAAGGAACCGTTGCCCAATGCCATGTTTAAGGTTGAGCTCGAGAACGGTCATTCGGTTCTGTGCAACATTTCTGGCAAGATCCGAATGAATTACATCCGTATTCTCCCCGGTGACAGGGTTGTCGTGGAGCTTTCCCCGTACGACCTGACCCGCGGTCGCATCACCTATCGCTACAAATAGCGGCACGCATACACGCACTCCATTTCCGGCTGCAGGCTTAGCTCAACCTACGGTCGGATTGTGTGTGAAGACCAGCCATAGTTTTAAACGCCTGCGGCTGGGCGAGTAGATAGTAGGGAAGTAGTTTGAGCGCTACCGAAAGGAAGAACGATGAAGGTACGTCCTTCGGTCAAGAAGATGTGCGATAAGTGCAAAATCATTAGGCGCCATGGCAAGGTCCTCGTCATTTGCGAGAACCCCCGTCATAAGCAGCGTCAGGGTTAAGAGAGGAGACTACGTTGGCCCGTATTAATGGTGTCGACCTCCCGCGTGAGAAGCGCGTTGAGATCGGTCTGACCTACATTTACGGCATCGGCCGCACCACTGCGACGAAGATCTGCGTCGAGTGCAACGTTAACGTGGATACGCGCGTTAAGGACCTCACCGAGGATGAGGTTAACGCCATCCGCGATTATATCGATAAGAACCAGATCATGGTTGAGGGCGACCTCCGCCGTGAGCGCAACCAGAACGTCAAGCGCCTTATGGACATCGGCTGCAACCGCGGCCTTCGTCACCGCAAGGGCCTCCCGGTCCGCGGCCAGCGCACCCACACTAACGCTCGTACCCGCAAGGGCCCGAAGCGTCAGATCGGTGCTAAGAAGAAGAAATAAGGAGCGCTAGATAGATGGCTACTGCTAAGAAGAACGTTCGCGCTGCCCGTCTGAAGCGCGCGGACCGTAAGAACATTTCCGTGGGCCAGGCTCACATTCGTTCTACGTTCAACAACACGATCGTTTCGATCACCGATCCCCAGGGCAACGTCATTTCCTGGAAGTCGGCTGGCCAGGTGGGCTTCAAGGGCTCCCGTAAGTCCACGCCGTTCGCTGCCCAGATGGCTGCCGAGGCTGCTGCCAAGCAGGCCATGGAGCACGGTATGAAGAAGGTTTCCGTCTTCGTCAAGGGCCCCGGCTCCGGTCGTGAGACCGCCATCCGCTCCCTCCAGGCTGCTGGCCTCGAGGTCTCGAGCATCCAGGACAAGACCCCCATTCCGCACAACGGCTGCCGCCCCAAGAAGCGTCGCCGCGTGTAACTGAAAGGATCGTATCAATATGGCAATCGACAGGACTCCTGTTCTTAAGCGCTGCCGTCAGCTCGGGATCGATCCCGCTGAGCTCGGTTACAGCAGCAAGAAGGAATCTATCCGTCAGCCCAAGCGCCGTCGCAAGGAATCTGAGTACGGCATGCAGCTGCGCGAGAAGCAGAAGGTCAAGTTCATCTATGGCGTTCTGGAGAAGCAGTTCCACGGCTACTTCAACAAGGCCCGCAAGATGAACGGCGTCACCGGTGAGAACCTCATGATCATCCTTGAGTCTCGCCTCGACAACGTCGTCTTCCGTCTTGGCTTCGCCCGCACCCGCAAAGAGGCTCGTCAGTCCGTCCGTCACGGTCACTTCACCGTGAACG
The DNA here is from genome assembly GCA_900542325.1 of uncultured Collinsella sp. Classification (GTDB taxonomy): domain Bacteria; phylum Actinomycetota; class Coriobacteriia; order Coriobacteriales; family Coriobacteriaceae; genus Collinsella. The sequence goes on from UQMY01000011.1 coordinate 24,775, forward strand.
GCAAGCGTGTGGACATCCCGTCCTACCGCGTCAAGGCCGGCGACGTCGTCGCTGTCGGCGAGAAGTTCCGTGACCTCCTCCCCATCAAGGAGGCCCTGATTTCCTCCGAGCGCTTTGAGGTCCCTGGCTGGCTCGAGGTCGATATCGAGAAGCTGTCTGGTAACGTGCTCGCTCTGCCGACGCGTGAGCAGATCAGCGGTGATATCAACGAGCAGCTCATCGTCGAGCTCTACTCTAAGTAGTCCATCCGGGCTGCTGAGGCTGGAGGTAATACATGTCAGAATTCATTAGGCCTCAGGTTCAGGTCGAAGAGATCAACGAGACGTCTGCTCGTGTCTCCGTCGAGCCGCTCGAGCGTGGTTACGGCGATACGCTGGGTAACTCCCTTCGTCGCGTTCTTCTGTCCTCGCTCGAGGGTGCCGCCGTCGAGGCTATTCAGATCGATGGTGCGCAGCACGAGTTCATGACCATCCCTAACATGGTCGAGGATGTCACCGACATCGTCCTGAATGTCAAGGGTCTTGTCTTCAGGGCTCTCGGCACGACCGACGAGGCGACCGCCACCATCTCGGTTGACGGCCCCTGCGAGGTCACCGGTGCGGACTTCTTTATTCCGTCCGAGTTTGAGCTGGTCAACCCCGAGCAGCACATCGCTACGCTCACCGAGGGTGGCCATCTCACCATGAGCATGCGCATCGGCTATGGCCGCGGCTATGTCTCTGGCGAGGCCAACAAGCGCGACAACGATCCCATCGGTGTGATCCACGTCGACTCGCTGTACTCGCCGGTTTCCCGTTGCGCCAAGCTCGTTGAGGCTTGCCGTGTCGGTCAGCACACCGACTACGACCGCCTTGTCCTCGAGATCGAGACCAACGGCTCCATCGCCCCGCGCGACGCCGTGGTCCAGGCTGCCAATATCATCAATCAGCATATGGCCGCCTTTATGAACCTTGCCGAGACCCCCGAGGTCGAGGAGGAGGCTTCGATCTTCGCTCCCGAGGTCACCAACGACAACGCCGAGCTGGACAAGCAGATCGAGGATCTGGACCTTTCCGTCCGTTCCTACAACTGCCTTAAGCGCGCCAGCATTCACTCGGTCCGTCAGCTCGTTGAGTTCTCGGAGAACGATCTGCTCAACATCCGTAACTTCGGTGTTAAGTCGATCGAGGAAGTGAAGGACAAGCTTGAGTCCATGGGCCTGAGCCTGAAGGCTTAATGCTTCGCATATTTGAGGAGAAACTAGACCATGCGTCACAACGTTAAGAAGGGCCTGAAGCTCGGCACCGATGCGAGCCACACCAAGGCCATGAAGAAGAGCCTTGCTAAGGCCCTCTTCGAGAACGACCGCATCAAGACCACCGAGACCCGCGCTAAGGCGCTGCGTTCGGTCGTCGATCCGATCATCACTTGGGCCAAGAAGGGCGACCTGCACTCTCGTCGTCTGGCTATCGCCAAGCTCGGCGATAAGCAGCTCGTTGCCGAGATCTTCGACAAGGCTGCTCAGGGCATGTGGCAGGACCGCAACGGCGGTTACACCCGCATCATGAAGCTCGGTAACCGTAAGGGCGACAACGCTCCCATCGTTATCATGGAGCTCGTCACCGAGCCTTGCACACCTAAGGCCAAGAAGGCTGCTCCGGCCCCCAAGAAGGCCGCTGCTCCCAAGAAGGTCGAGGCTGCCGAGGAGTTTCCTGCTGAGGAGACCGCTGAGTAGACATTCCGTCTGCATAGGCTATATTCGAGGGGTACGTTCGCGTACCCCTCTTTTTTTGTCGCGATACCGTTGCTTGTTTGTTGGGAGCGCCCATGACTGCGCCGTCTGATTTCAATTCGATTTCCGAGCTTGACGCCACGCTCGTATTTCGCGTGGCCTATGATGGCTCGTCGTATAGCGGATTTGCCGAGCAGCCGGGACAGACGACGGTTGCGGGTGAGCTACGTCGAGCCATCGAGACGCTGCTTCGTCGCCCGATCGATCTGACGTGTGCGGGGCGTACCGATGCCGGCGTGCATGCCGTGGCTCAGTACATCAGCGTGCCCGTAACGGACGCTGAGCTCGCTTGTACGCGCCGTAGGTGGCTGCGGGCCATGGATGCCCTGCTGCCCAAAGATATCGCCATAAACGAGGTCTACAAGGCCCGTAAAGGCTTTTCTGCACGTTTTGACGCGCGTTCCCGTACGTATACGTACCGTATTGCCGATCGAGATGCGCGCCCCGTGCTGTCCCGCGGTGCCGTGTGGTGGCATCGCTATCCCTTGGATGTAAAGGCTATGTCTGCTGCCTGCCCCGCTCTGCTGGGCGAGCAGGACTTTAAAAGCTTTTGCAAGGTTGCCTCGGCCGTTGGCAAGCCCACGCATCGCTGCGTGATGCGTGCCGAATTTGGCCATGAGGTTGCGTTTGGCGAGGACATCCTGACGTTCACCATCGAGGGCAATGCGTTTCTGCATTCGATGGTCCGTACGATCGTGGGCACGCTTGTCGAGATTGGCATGCATCGCCGTGAACCCGAGTGGATGCGTGAGGTTATCGATGCTTGCGACCGTACCGCTGCGGGCCCCACGGCTCCTGCCTGCGGCCTTACGTTTATGGGCGTGGATTACGATCCCGCCGAGCTTGTCGTGCTCGACTAGGGGAGGGCTCGACGTCTCGTGCGTCGACACCTGTCATCTGTGGGCTGCGCGTGTGCAACATCTGTTCTTGGCGTGCAATGCAACCGGTGTCTCATTGCTTTTATTGCCGGGGTGTACCATGAACCACGGTTTGATTCATTGCTGTCGAGAGGACGGATAATTTGGTTCGACGTGGCTCGCATCCGCGACTTTCGGTGATCCTTGTGGTAGAAGGCTCGCCCAGCTATGCGATGCGTGCGCTCGAGAGTATCCAGAACCAAGACCTCTACGATTTGCAGATTGTCGTTGTCTGCCGCGATGCTGCGCCCGGTGTGCGCCATTCGCTTCAAGTTGCTGCCGACAGGGACATCCATATTGATTTGATTGACGTCGAGGACGCGAAGCGCGGCGCTTGTCTTCGTGCCGGTTTTGATGCCTCGCGCGGCTCTCAAATCATCGCCATGAACGCCGATGAGTGGTTTGCTCCGCAATCCCTTTCCAAGATGGTCGATATCGCGTGCGATACTGCGGCAGACATAGTGTTCCCTACGGTGTCGCTCGACCGCTATGATGCACATCGAGAGCGCCATTCGCGCGTCTTGGATGCTACTCATATTTCCATTGATAGCAAATCTTCGATGGTGGCCGGGCTGCCTCAGTTGATTTTAGGCGGCCTAGTCGTTCAGACCTCTGGCGTGATGTACAGCCGCTCGCTGTTTGAGACATGCCTTTTGTGCGACAAGGCGTTTCGCACAGTTGGGTTTATGGCATGCGCGCTCTCGCAGGCACGATTCGTGTCCGGCTGCGGCGACGCTTGTTTCCACGCGGTGGCACCTAAGCTTACAGATGCCTTTGATCCCACCATGTATGCCAGGATATCCGATAACACTCGAGCGCTCGACGAGCTTGCGGACTCACTCTCGGAAGCAGATAGCGGTGGTCGGCTCAAGCTGGCAAGCCAAAAGTTCTACTTTGCCGGACTGGTCGCCTGCATCGAGAATTTGTGTTTGAGCCCGCATGGAGTGTCGTCAATCGAGCGTTCCGCCCGCATGCGTGATATGCTCGAGGCGCCTCGAACCCGTCAAATGGTCGCCGCGCTCAAGGATAACCATCGGGGGCTCGGTCTGTTGTTTGGGCCGATCGCTAGCGCCAAGCCCGCGCGTTGCGTGATGTGTACGCATCTGGCAGCTTTTCTTAACCGGACGGGCGCAAAAACCGCCTAAACGGCTCATTACGAAACAAATTTGCATAGAATTGTTTCGAAATGCGTTCTTATACACAAAAGCCTTCAAATAGCGTTAAACTATTCAATCACTGATTGATTGTCTCCGCCATCTTTTGGAGTGAGGGTTTGTATGGCTAAAAAACGCAATGGGCGCCAGGATGCCATTAGAGATATTGTGCGCAATAAGGACGTCCGCACGCAGCGTGTGCTGGTCGATGAGCTCCGTGCTATGGGCTTTGATTGCACGCAGGCGACTGTCTCTCGCGATATTGCCGATATGGGGCTGCGTAAGCTCCCTGAGGGCATCTATGTTCTGGCAGAGGACCTGCACCTGCAGCGCATGGTTTCCGAGCTCGTAACGGGCGTTCTGCGTACCGATAATCTGGTTATGATCAAGGCTCAGCCTGGCACGGCTTCCGGCATCGCCGCCGCCGTTGATGCGGCAGAGTTGCCCGATGTGCTTGGCTCGCTTGCCGGCAACGATACGATTTTGGTCATTGCCCAGACGGCCGAGGACGGCGAGCGTCTCGAGGCGCTGATCAATAAGCTGAGCAATTCTCGCAAGTAGGCGTGCGGGTCGTGCGCTCGGCACTGCGTGCGCTTACATAGTGGCTTGTAAGGGGTATCGACGTTGGTCGGTACCTCTTTTTGTTTGCCGGTATAAAGACCGCCCACCAGGTCGCTTCAAACTAAAAGGCCCCGAGCAGTTCAATAAGCTGCTCGGGGCCTTGTTGGCTTTAGTCGCGTACTTCTTAGCCGACCGTATCGTCAGGCGTGGGCGAGGGGTCGGGAGTGGGCGTAGGCGTAGGCGTGCCGCCATCGCCGCCGGTCGAACCACCAGTGGAGCCGCCCGTCGAGCCACCGGTCGTACCGGTGCCGCCGGTGGTGTCGCCGCCCGTGGTCTCGGTGGTCGTGGTCGTCGTGGTAGTCGTTGTGGTGGTTTCCTCTTCGTCCTCGTTCTCGTCCTTGTCCTTGTCGTCGTTCTCCGACTTCTTGGTGTTGTTGGTGCCGTAGAACTTCCAGACGCTGTTGTTCTTGTAGGTGGGCGCCGTTCCGGTCGCAAACTCCTCGCGCTCGGTACCGGTCAGAACGGTGTTCATAAACCGCTTAAAGACAGGCAGGTTGGTGCTGTCGCCCAGCAGGTCCGTGCCGTATTTTTGGATGGGGATCTCGCCCGCGGAATAGCCGGTCCACAGGGCGCACGCCAGCTGCGGGGTATAGCCGCAGAACCACAGGTTGGTGGTGTTGTCGGTGGTGCCCGTCTTGCCGGCATAGGGCTGGTTGACACTCAGGGCGCCGGCAGCACCCGTACCGCTGCCCTTCATGACGCCGGACAGAACATCGGTGACCGCGGCGGCCTCGCCCTCGGTAAGCACCTGTGAGGGATTGTCGGTGTGCTGGTACAGCACCGAACCGGTACGAGAGTCAATCTCGGTGATGGCGATCGGCTGGCGATAGTAGCCGCCGTTGGCAAACGTCGCGTAGGCGGCGGCCATCTCGAGCGGCGAGATCGAGCCGGTGCCGAGGGTCATGACGGGAACGTCCTCGATGTTGTCCTTGGCGGGGTCGATGCCGAGCTTTTTGACGAGCGAGATGATCTTGCTGTTGCCGACGGCTTCCGCCACCTGGATGTAGCCGGTGTTGGAGGAGTATGCCGTCGCCTGCTTAAGCGTGATGTTGCCATAGCTCTGGTTGGCGTAGTTTTGTACCTCGGTTGTGGTGCCCTTGGCCTTGAGCGGCGAGTTGCAGTTGAGGGTGACGTTGGGGTTCATGCCGTTTTGGATGGCAGTTGCCAGCGTAAAGGCCTTAAAGGTGGAGCCGACGGGACGCTTGGCCGTGGCATGGTTTACGTGGTTCTCGTCGGCGTTGTAGTCGTAGCCGCCCACCATGCACTTGATGTAGCCGGTCTTGGGGTCGACGACGACCATGCCCATGTCCAGGCCGTCAAGCGAGAGCGTGTCGAGCTGCTCGCGGACGGCATTCTCTGCCACCTGCTGCATCGTGGGGTCGATGGTGGTCTTGACGGTCAGGCCGCCCTTAAAGAGCACGTCGGTCGAGAACTCCTGCTCCAGTAGCTGCTTGACGTAGGAGACAAAGTAGGGCTGCGAGTATACGTCGACGCCGCTGCCCGAAATCTCGGTCACGTTGAGGGTGATGGGCTCGGCCTGTGCGGCATCGTGCTCCTCCTGGGTGATGTGGCCCAGGCGCAGCATGTTGTCGAGAACCTTGTTGCGGCGAGACAGCGCCAGGTCGGGGTTGACCGTGGGGTCGTACTGCGAAGGCGAGTTGGGAAGGCCGATGAGCAGCGCGGCCTCGCTGAGGGTGAGGTCGGCGGCGCTCTTGGACAGATAGGTCTCGGCTGCGGCCTCGATGCCGTAGGCGCCGTGGCCGTAATAGATGGTGTTGAGGTACATCATGAGGATCTCGTCTTTGGAGTACATGTCCTCCATCTTGATGGCGATGTAGGCCTCGCGCACCTTACGCTCAATGGTCGAGTCGAACTGCTCCTCCTGCAGGATGGTGTTGCGCACAAGCTGCTGGGTGATAGTCGAGGCGCCTTCGTGCCCGCCACCGAGGGTTGCCACCGCAGCACGCGCGATACCCCACAGGTCGATACCGCCGTGCTCGTAGAAGCGCTCGTCCTCGACGTCAACGGTGCCCTGCAGCACGTAGGGGGAGACCTCGTCCTTGGTGATGGACTTGCGGTTTTGCGTGTAGAAGCTCGCGATCTTGTTGCCGTTGCAGTCGACGATCTCGGTGGGCTCGCTCACCAGATACGCGTTGGCGTCGGTGTAGTCGGGCAGATCGGACAGCCAGCGGTTGACGTTGCCGACCATGCCGATGCCAAATGCCACGCCCGCAATCAGCAGAAAGCCCAAAAACGAGAGCAGGATTATGGGCAGAGCATGCGTCTTTGAACGGCTGCGTCCCTGTCGTTGGCGAGGACCCATATATTGACCTCCAGGTATGTCGTGCCGGACGGTGGATGTGCCGTCGGGGCAGGATGGACATAAGTTATTACACGATAAACCAAACGGGGCGCGCGAGGCCTCGTGTATGCTGGAAGACGGCATTTTTCAGAGTGAATGCATACCTTGGTAAGGAGTTTGTCGATGGCGATTCGGACGATGGGGCCGAGCGGACAATACGAGACTGGATTGGATGCTGCCGGTGCGGCGCTGCCCGAGCTGCTGGCGCCGGCGGGCGGACTCGACCAGATGCTTGCGGCCATCGCCGCGGGTGCCGATGCCATCTATGCGGGGTTGGGCGGCTTTAACGCCCGTGTGAGCGCCCATGGCTTTACGGATAACGAGTTTGCGCGCGGCTGCGCCGTGGCGCATGCCCATGGCGTGCGTGTGTACGTAACGCTCAACGTGTTCGTGTTTGACGATGAGTTGTCCGACGCGGTGGCGTTGGGAGCTCATGCACTGGAGCTGGGCGCCGATGCTCTGATTGTCGCCGATGCCGGGTTGGCCTGCGCGCTGCGCGCGGCGATTCCCGGGGTCGAGATTCACCTGTCCACGCAGGCGGGCGCTCATAGCGAGGGTGCCGTGCGGCTTGCCGCCGATGAGCTGGGGGTCGAGCGCGTGACGACGACACGCGAGCTGACGGTCGACGAGATTGCGGCGCTCTGTGCCACGGGCGTGCCCATCGAGGTATTCTGCCACGGTGCGATTTGCATCGGCTATTCGGGGGCGTGCGAGTTCTCGGCCCTGCGGCGTGGGCGCTCGGCGATGCGCGGCGACTGCACGCAGCCGTGCCGTCTGGCGTACGACCTAGTGGACGAGGCGGGGCAGAGTGTTGTTGCCGTCGAGGGGGATCGTCTGCTGTGTCCGCATGACTATCTGGGTATTGCGCATCTGCCCGAGCTTGTAGATGCTGGCGTTGCGTCGCTCAAGATCGAGGGACGCATGAAGAACCCCGATTACGTATTCAACGTGGTGCGGGTTTGGCGCCGGGCGCTCGATATGCTGCGCGACGGCGCGTGGGACCCCGGTGCCGTGGAAGAGCTTGAGCGCGAGCTGGGAAGGTCGTTTAACCGTGGGTTTACCGATGCGTACCTGCGAGGGCGTTCGGGTGCCGAGCTGATGAGCTTTGAGCGTGCAATTAACCAGGGCGTGCGCGTGGGGCGCTTGGTCGCTGTGGGCCACGAAGAGGTGACCGTTGAGCTCGATGCCGCCGTGGCGGCGGGTGACACGCTCGAGATTCGGTTCTATCCGGGTGTCGACGCGCGTCCCGATGTGCCCAAGCGCTGGCCGCAGGTGCCCTGCCCGGTGGATGCCGCAGCGGGGAAGCGCGTCGTCGTGCATTGCAAGCGTAAGGTGGACGCGGGCTGCGAGGTATACCTGATTCGTAGCGCCGGCGTGTTGGATCAGACGGCGGCGGTGTTGGAGCGCATGCGGGCCGAGGCGGATGCGATTGCGCCCGTTGCGCGTGCCGTTGAGGTGCTGCCCTTTGAGGACGTTGCGGTGGATAGCGGTGCGTCGCCGGAGTTGGTGGAGTGCGCGGTTCCCGCTCGCATGGTTTTTGCTTGGCAGCTGATGGATACCGACCCGCGCAGAGAACTCGATTTGTCCGACACCGTTGTGGTGCTTGACGAGGTGTGCCGCACGGGTGACGCTGACCGGACCCGCTCGCTGATGCAGCGTGCCGGGCGCGTCGTCTGCCGCAACCTGGGACAGGTGGTGATTGCTCGCGAGCTGGGCGTGACGTTTGACGTGGCGGCGCCGGTGTTCTGCGCGAATCGGGCCACGCTTACCTGGCTGCGCGGACTCGGTGCGGGGCGGGTGTACTTGCCGGCCGAGTTGCTCGGCAATGATGCGGAGCGTATTGCCGAACTGACGGCCGAACCTGGTGTTCTGAGCCCTGTCGATGCCGATTGCCCCGAGCTCATGGTGTGCGAGCACTGCCTGCTGACCGCCGAGGGCGTCTGCACTGCGGATGCGACGGGGCAGGTCCATTGTCGTGACTGCTCGCGCCGTCAGCAAACACGATATTTAGTTGAACGTGACGGTACGCGTCTGCCGGTCGCCGTTGACGCGTGCGGCAGGACGAGGATTTTCCTGTCGTCGGTGCCGCGTCGCGTCAGTTTGTTATCATATGAGAGTTTATGGACTTCCAGCACCGCCGTATCCGGTGAGGGTGCTATAGCAAAAGGAGGATACCCAATGCTGTCTGTCGACGAGCAAATGCGTATCATCACCTCGGGCGCAGCGCAGATCGTCCCCGAGGCCGACCTTCGCAAGAAGCTTGAGAAGGGCGAGCCCCTCAACATCAAGCTCGGCGTCGATCCCACTAGCCCCGATCTGCACCTGGGCCATGCCGTGCCCCTGCGCAAGATGCGTCAGTTCCAGGACCTGGGCCACAACGTCACCCTCATCATCGGCAACGGCACCGCGCTGATCGGCGACCCCTCGGGCAAGAACTCCACGCGTCCGCAGCTTTCGCAGGAGCAGATCGAGGCCAACGCCGAGACCTACGTGAGCCAGGCCATGAAGATCCTGGACCCCGAGAAGACCACCATCGTGCACAACGGCGACTGGATCCTTTCGATGGATCTGGCCGGCCTGCTGCAGGTGTGCTCCAAGTTCACCGTTGCCCGCATTCTTGAGCGCGACGACTTTACCAAGCGCTACCAGTCTCAGACGCCGATCGCCCTGCATGAGTTCCTGTATCCCGTGATGCAGGCTTTCGACTCTGTGCAGATCAAGGCCGACGTGGAGATGGGCGGCACCGATCAGCTCTTCAACCTGCTCGCCGGCCGCGAGCTCATGGAGAAGATGGGTATGGAGCCGCAGATTGCGCTCACCATGCCGCTGCTCGAGGGCACCGACGGCGTGCGCAAGATGTCCAAGTCCTATGGTAACTATATCGGCCTGACCGACGCTCCCAAGGACATGTTCGGCAAGACCATGTCCATCCCCGACGAGATGATCGGCAAGTACTATCGTCTGGCCAGCTCGCTCACCCCTGCCGAGGTCGACAAGATCGACGCCGCCCTGGCCGATGGCTCCGCCGACCCCTACGAGCTCAAGCGCGCTCTGGGCCGCGACCTGTGCGACACCTACCACGGTGCCGGCGCCGGCGACGAGGCTCAGGCCGAGTTCGACCGCGTGTTCAAGGAGGGCCAGCTCGCCGACTTCCCCGAGAAGCATGCCGAGCTGACTGTCAATGACGAGGGCCAGATTTACCTCGCCGGCCTGCTCAAGGGCCTGGGTCTTTCGGCCAGCGCCGGCCAGGCCCGCCGCGATATCGACGGCGGCGGCGTCAAAATCAACGGCAAGGCCGTGGCTCCCAAGAGCTACAACATCGATCCGAGCGCCCTCAAGCTGGGCGATACCCTCTCCGTGGGCAAGCGCAAGGGCTTCAAGTTGGTCTAACGAGCGAGTTGACCTCACAAGTGCAACAAGGCCGCAGCCGGGAATCCCGACTGCGGCCTTGTTGGTTACGACGATCCCTTGGGGACGGAGGGATCATTTGGCGGTGCCGTTAAGCGGAAGGGGTGTTAGCGGGACTTTCTTTTGGGCATACAATGGCTATTGTCTTGCTGCGGTGAAGGCCTGTCCGCTCCGCAGCTGTTTTCTACGGTTAAAGGAGAATGTATGTCCGTTGAGGTCATGAGGTCTGTGATCGAGGCCGCCGAGGGCCGCGTGCCCGTCGACACGCTGTTTACCAATGCGCAGATCGTCGACGTGTATGGCCAGCGTGTGGCGCCCGGTAGCGTTGCCGTCAAGGACGGTGTGATCGTCGGCGTGCTCTACGATGGTCGCGACGATGCCGCTGGCACCTACGAGGCGGCTGAGGTCGTCGACTGCCAGGGTCGCTATCTCGCTCCCGGTTTTATTGACGGGCATCTGCACATTGAGTCCTCGAACATCCGTCCCGCCGAGTATGCTCGCATGGCCGCGACGCGCGGTACTACCACCGCCATTGCCGACAGCCACGAGATTGCCAATGTTGCCGGTCTCGACGGCTTGCGCTTTATGATCGAGGATGGCCGCCGCGCGCCCATCTCCATCAAGTACATGATGCCTTCGTGCGTGCCCGCGCTGCCCGACGAGCAGGCCGGTGCCGTGATTACCGCCGCCGATATGCAGGAGTTTTTTGCCGAGCATCCAGGCGATGTCTTTGGCCTGGGCGAAATGATGAACCTGCCGGGCGTCTTTATGGCCGACCCCGAGACCTGTGCTCGCATCGATGCTGCCAACCAGACGCCGTCCAAGCAGGTCGACGGCCATGCGCCGCTCGTTGCCGGTAAGGACCTCAACGCCTATGCCGCAGCGGGCATTATCGCCGACCACGAGTCGACGATTCCCGAGGAGGCGCTCGACAAGCTATCCCGCGGCATGTATGTGATGCTGCGTGAGGGCACGTGCAGCCACGACCTGGCCAATTTGTCCCCGATGCTGCTGGAGAATCCCGCGCGCGCCCGCCGCTGCTGTTTTGCGACTGACGACCGTGCTCCCTCCGATGCGCTTTCGACCGGTATGATCGACAACGCCTGCCGCGTGGCTATCGAGGCCGGTATTGACCCCGTGGTTGCCATCTCTATGGCGTCCCTTTCTACGGCCGAGGCGTTTGGTCTGGACCACGGTTGTCGCGACCCGCACGAGCTCCGCGGCGCAATCGCCCCGGGCAAGCGCGCTGACCTGCTGTTGCTCGATGACCTGACGTTTGCTAAGGCTCCGCATCGCGTATATGCCGCCGGTGCCCTGGTGGCGCAGGACGGCACCTTTGTGGGCGAGATTGCACCCGAGATGGCCGAGGTTGCGGCCCTTGCCGATGAGCTGCGTGCTTCCGTTAAACTGCCGAAGCTATCGCTCGACGTGTTCGACTATGCCTTTAAGCCGGGCGAGGCTGTGATTGACGTGGTGCCGGGTAAGGCCATCACGGGTATGGTTCGTCCTGAGACTGACGAGGACTTGCGCCGCATTATGCTGATTGAGCGCCATGGCCGTGGCGTGTCGCTGCAGGCCGAGGGCGCCGACGGCGACGGCCCCGCGGGTCTGGGCTTGGTCGGCAAGCATATCGGCCGTGGTTGGGTGCGCGGCTTTACCATCACGGGCGGCGCCATTGCCTCCACGATCGGCCACGACTCGCACAACGTGTGCGTGGTGGGCGACAATGCGGCGGATATGATGGCTGCCGTTGAGGCCGTGGGGCAGGGCGGCCACGTGCTGGTGCGCAACGGCGAGGTCGTGGCGCGCATTCCGCTGGCGCTCGGCGGCCTGATGAGCGAGGGCACGGCCGAGGATGTCGCCGCGCAGCACGACGACTTTATGGTCAAGGCGCGCGCCATGGGTATCGAGCCGCCGCTCGACCCCATCATGGGCATCATTTTCCTGCCCCTGCCGGTAATCCCGACGCTCCGCATCCGCCCCGAGGGCATGTTCGACGTCACGACCTTCACCTACGCCGACTAGTCATCGGGGACGTTCTTAAACGACTAGCCGTCGGGGTGGCGTGTCGCCTGACGCCGCGACCGTGAGACCTCTGGCATGTGTGAGCTATTTGCCAGGTCCTTGTAACGTTTACGCCCGCGGAGTCTTATTTGAGCTCCCTTTGGGTACGTTGGAATCGGATACACGTTCGATTCCAACAAGCCCGAAGGGAGCTTTTCTATGTTTAAACTGATTGCATCCGATATGGATGGCACGCTGCTTGACGAAAACGGCCAGGTGCCTCCCGAGACCTACGAACTGATTCTGGCGCTACACGAGCATGGCGTGCATTTCGCCGCATCGTCAGGTCGTCGCTACGATCGCCTGTGCGAGTTCTTTGCGCCCGTTCGCGACAAGATGGACTTTGTCGCCGCTAACGGCGCCCAAGTCTACGCCGACGGTAAGATGGTAGACCGTGAGGTGTATTCCCACCTGGCGATTCGAAGGCTCGCCCAAGCCGTCAGGACGTTTCCCAATCTGCATCTTGCGCTCTTTGACCGAACCAAGTCCTTCCTGCTCGATGACGAGTGCAAGTTCGTGCGTGAGGTCGATAAGGACCTTCCCAATGCCGAGCGTATTTGGGAGCTGCCCGATCCCAGCGTAAATATCATCAAAGCGAGTATCTTTTGCGACGACAGTGCGGTTATGGACAGTGCGTACGTGCTACAGCGCGAACTTGGTCAGCTCTTTACTTTTGCGCCTTCGGGCAACGCGTGGATCGATGCCATGCAGCTTGGTGTGTCGAAGGCCTCGGGTATCGCGCAGCTCGCGGAGCATTACGGCATTGGGCGCGACGAGGTCATGGCGTTTGGCGACTCGATGAACGACTACGAGATCATTCGCTTTGTCGGCACGGGCTGCGCGATGGAAAACGCGCGCCCCGCGCTTAAGGCGGTGGCCGATCGCGTGGTGGGTTGCAACCGCGACCACGCCGTCCAGCAGGAGCTCCGTCGCGTGCTGGAGAGTCTCTCCTAATCCGGCAGATGGGGACGTTCCTTTTCTGCCGACAGTGGGGGACAGTCCTTGCAGCTTTTTGCGAAGAGTGTCCCCAGTGACTAGTCGTTTAAGAACGTCCCCAATGACTGACCAATGACTAGGCGAGGGCGGCCATGATGGTGCGGGCGACGCCGTCGTGGTCGTTGTCGTATTTGGTGATGGCGTCGGCGGCCTCGCGATCTTCGGGCTCGGCGTTGATCATGGCCATGCCATGGCCCGCTGCCTGCAGCATGGGGATGTCGTTGATGTTGTCGCCGAACGCCCAGGCGTCGGCGAGACGCTCGCCCAGATGCTCACACAGCCACGTGAGGGCCGTTCCCTTGGTGGCGCCTTCGCCCATAACCTCGATATTCATGGCGTACGAACGCGTGACCTCAATGCCTCCGAGCGTGTCGAGCGCCGCCGCGATGGCGTCGCGATCGGTGGGGTCGTGCCAGTACATAGCGATGCGTTCGAGCGTCTCGACCTCGTCGATTTTGCTGTCGATATTCATGTCGATCGGCGTTCGTGTGCGCTTGAGCGAAGCCGCGATGTGGGGGTCGCCGCCACAGAACTCATCCAGACGCCCGTATAGCGAGCGGGGGAGGAAGCACTGCCCATCCGCGAAGATATCGAAGGTCACATCGTGGCCGGCGGCAATGCGATGGATGCGGTGGGCAATGCCACGGTCGAGCGGACGGCTCAAGATGCACGTGGCGCGCGAGGCGTCGGTGGGCGTATCCTCGTCGAGCTGCCAGACGCTGGCGCCGTTGGCACAGACCGCGTAGTGCACGGCGGGATGGGCGAGGATGGGCTCAAAGACGCCTGACAGTGGACGGCCTGTGCAGGGCACAAACTCAATACCGCGGCGCGCAAGCTCGTCGAGCATCGCCCAGGTGGCGTCGCTCATCTGCTTATCACTCGTCAGCAGCGTTCCATCCATATCGGAAAACACAATCATTTGATGCAGCCCTTTCTGCTGGCATAAAAAGCGTGGCCGAGGGCGGTGATGCCCTGGCCACGCTCGGGTTCTATAACGGTCCGCGTCCTAGCGGTCGGCGAGCGGCTTGTACTCCAGCGGCTCGATCACCGGACGGTATGCCGGGCGGATGATGCGGTGCGCGCAGAAGAGCTCTTCCATGCGGTGCGCCGACCAGCCGGCCATGCGGGCGACGGCGAACAGCGGTGTAAAGAGCGTCTCGGGCACGCCGAGCATCTTGTAGATAAAGCCCGTGTACAGGTCTATGTTGGCGCAGATGGGCTTGGTCATGCCGTGCTCGCGCATCACTTGCGGGGCCAAGCGCTCGATGCGCTCGATGAGCGCGAACTCCTCGCCCAAGTCCTTCTTGGCGGCAAGCGTGCGCGCGTAACGACGGCACACCTCGGCACGCGGGTCACTCAGCGTGTAGACGGCGTGGCCCATACCGTAGATGAGACCCGTGCCGTCGAAGGCCTGCTTGTCGAGGATCTTGCCCAGGTAGGCTGCGACCTCGTCCTCGTCCTCCCAATTGGAGACATGCGCACGGATGTCCTCGTGCATGGACACGACCTTGGCGTTGGCGCCGCCGTGGCGCGGGCCCTTGAGCGAGCCGATGGCCGCGGCGTAGGCGGAATACGGGTCGGTGGCCGAGGAGGACAGCACACGGCAGGCAAACGTGGAGTTGTTGCCGCCGCCGTGCTCGGCATGCAGCATGAGCATCACGTCGAGCAGCATGGCTTCGTCACGGTTGAATGCCATGCCGCCGCGCAACACCTGCAGGATGGTCTCGGCGGTGGAAAGGCCGGGCGTGGGGTGCGGCACATGAACCTCGGAGCCGCGGCGCTTGGCGACCGAGGCCATATGCGCGAAGGCGGCGATGCGGGGGAGACGGGAGAGCATGGAAATGGCGACGTCGATTTCGTGCTCGGGCGTAATGGCGTCGGGTTCGGCGTCGAAGGCGTAGAGCAACAACACGGCGCGCTGAAGCACATTCATGATGCTCGACGACACCGTGGTCATAGGGAACTCTTTGACGTACTCGTCGCTCAGATGTCTAAAGGCGCCCAGGCGCTCGCAAAAGCCGTCGAGCTCTTCCTTGTTGGGCAGCGAGCCCGTGATGAGCAGGTAGGCGACCTCTTCGTAGCCATAGCGATTCTCGGCCTGGGCATTGTTGACCAGATCCTCGATGCTGTAGCCGCGAAGCGTGAGCTTGCCCTGATCGGGCACGACCTTTCCGTCGACCTTGTTGTAGCCGTGCACATCCGAGATGCGAGTGAGGCCCGCGACCACGCCCGAGCCGTCGGCATTGCGCAGGCCGCGCTTGACATTGTGCTCAACAAACAGGCCCTCGTCATAAGGGTCGGTCGGCAGGCCGTGGTAGAGGCTTTCGCTCTCAGGCGAAATCTGGCGGCTTGCTTCGTAATCCAGAACCAGGCGGCTCAAGTGGTCATCGAAGCGGTAATAGATTTTCTTGGCGTCGTAGGCCATGCGCGCTCCTCTCCGGGCCGCATCGGGGTGACTTGCATGGGCATGCGCGCGTCAGGCTATCCCCAGCGGCTTGCTCGCTACAGGCGGTACATAAAGTTGAAGACGTCCTCGCGCTGGATGGACACGTTGACGCCCGAAAGCTCGCCGGCCTCGGCCAGGGCCTTCTGCAGCTCAGCGAAGTCGAGCTTGGACTCGGCGGTATCGGCCAGCATGGTCATGGTGAAGATGTCCTCGATAATGGACTGCGTGATGTCGCGGATGTCGACGTTGGCCTCGCCTAGGACACGGGTGACGCCGGCGACGATGCCGGGGCGGTTCTTGCCAAGGACGGTGATGACGATACGGGAGGACGAGATCTCGGCCATGGGAAACCCTTTCGCGTGATTGCGGCGCGCGCGGGGCGCTCCGCTACGGTACAGTGTTCATCATTGTACCTGTCTGGCGCAAAAAAGGCGCGCTCGCTGCGGCGTTACATGCCTGCAACATGAGCGTAAGGGGGAAGGCCGTACGGGGAAGAGCCGTCTGGCGCGTGTCCGGCTCGTGTTGGGTTGATTTCCGATCTCAGCCGAACACATTGAGCGGACAGGCCGTTCCCGCAGTCAGCCGAACGCCTCCGACGGCTGATTCCGAACTGGAAGCGGAGGGCATCCCCGCCCTTCGGTAGGGGATACCGCTCCGCGGCGCATGCCGCGGGCGGCGCCCCTATCGGACCACCGTGACCTCAGTTGGGATGGGCCCAGCACTGCCGCGTACTCGGTGAGCTAGAGCCAACTGTTCGTCTTCACGTCGCGTATGGCGATATTTCGGTCGTCCGGCTCGGTGATGCCGTAGCCGAACGCCTGGAGCGTCTCGATGGACTCCTGGATCCTCTGTTGGAACATGGGACCCGGATCGACCCTCGGCCCGAGGTGCCCGCGCCAAAGGCACGGCGTGGCGCGCAGCATGTTATGGATTTTGGAGATGGGCTCGATGTCGGCGTAGACGTTGAGCGTCGCCATGGCGTCCTTGTGGCCGAGGATCGATTGGAGCGCCTTGATATCGCCGCCTTGGCGGATCCACTGCGTTGCGAACGTGTGGCGAAGGCCGTGGAACGTGATCAGCTCGTCGTTGGTGCCCATGAGGCCGTTGGTCTCCGAGAACGTCTTGAACGCCCTGCGGATATAGCTTGTCGTCGCGAAGGTCGCGCCCGGCTCCGACAGGATGTAGCAGTCCCCGATCTCGACCGCCCCGGTAAGGCCGCGCAAGCGCAGCTTTCCGCAGTCGATCTCGTGGGTCTCCTTCAGGAAGGGGAGTAGGCCGACCGGGTCGATGGGGATACCCCTGGCGTCATGGGTCTTGGTGTCCTTGATGAACGAACCCATTCCCTTCGCGTACGCCACCGAGTGTCTGATCGAGATCAGGCCCGTCTCGAAATCCACATCGCACCACCGAAGGCCGCAGACCTCGCCGATTCGCATCCCCGTGTGCAGGGCGAGTACGACCGCCCTCTAATCCTCGGCGGACCAATCGAGTCCGAACTCCTTTCGGGCATCCTCTTCGCTCATGACTTCGAGAAGGTCTCCGGGTTGGCAACGAAGGGCGAGGCATAGCTGCTCGAGTGTGTTGAAGCGAATGCCGCGAATATGCCCTTTTTTAATACGGGACAGGTTCACGGGCGTGGTTCCAATCCTTTCGGCAAGTTCGTTCGAGGAAATCTTTCGCTCGGCCATGATCTTGTCGAGGCGAACAATTACGGGCATGGCGTTTCCTTACGCAATCTCGTCGGAGTCGAGGTACAGCTCTCGGGCGTACAAGAAGAGCTGGGAAAGCATGAACAGGACGATGCCGAGAACCAGAGAGGTCCAATCGAATGATGAAGCGATCTCTTGGGCGCCGACGGCCCCCTCGCCGCCAAACATCGAAACGGAGGTTTTGAGTGAGCCGGCGTAGAGGCTGGTGGCAGCTTGAACAACGAAGAGAATGCCGAGCACCTTCAAGCATGTCGCAGACCCTTTCTTGAAGGGGTCTCCGCTCTTGATCGTCCACACGAGAACGGCGCTGAGGATGGTCGTAGCGATACCGATGACGGCAGGGACCAATGTCGAGATCGCAAGGGCTGGATACGCGGGGGAGTCTGCAATTACAGGGTTGTCGAGCACTTCGATTGCTGGCTTTAAGGAGAACGCCACTTGTGCGATGGCGGTGGCGCAAAGGGTCGCAGAGGCTATCGCACATGCGATGCGGAAGGAATGAAGCCGGGGAGTGCGATTGTCGGAACTCATAATAACCTCCGAAGAATTTAAAAAACTCAGGTTACTTTTTAACAGTTTATGTTAAATTGACTTTGCCGGCAAGTAATAAGGGCCGAGCATTTTGTTCGGCCCCTCTGTTCCGACTGGATGAGGTTAAGGTTGGCGATGAATATGCTCAAAATCTCGAAGGCGATCTTTAGGTCGCTTCTCTCCTCCAGGTCGCTCTGTGTTGTCGTTGTTGCGTTGATGGTTCTTTGTGCTCTGCCCGTCTTCAGGAGCGCGGCTGGCATCGACGGACGGGTCGAATACCTCGAGTCGGGAATAACCCGTGTTGAGCAGGAATTGTCAGCATCCTATGCGGATGCGCTTGTGAATGCGGGGGAGGACGGTGTCTATACCTCTTCATCAAGCATGCCCGCGCTTCTGTACCCTCTTGCCGCGGGACGTCTTATCTTGGCACCGCTCTCTCCCCTACTTCCGTTTCTGCAGATATCGGATGGAGAGTACACCTATTATGACGGATCGAAGGAGTACTTGCTATGGGTCGCAACGGCCGTTGCCGTCTCGTTCCTTGCCGCACGTCTTAACAAACGTGAAAAGCTCATCATCCAGGCACCGATGGGCGAGCTGGGTAGACTTGTTGCATCGAGCGTATGGGCGAGTGTTTTTGCAATGCTTGCCGTCCTCGCCATCAATCTTCCAGGGATAATCGCCGCGCTTGTGAAGAATGGCCCGGGCTCGCCGTTCTATCCGATAGGCTACATTCAATATGCGACTCCGGTTATCAAACCGGCTTGGCTGGTGTTCGCGCAGACGGCCATCTTGCAATTCTTGGTGGCAGCGTTCATCTCGCTTGTCGTTCACCTTGCCGTGAAGATTGCCAATAACCCTACGCTTGGAATCGTGTTCGTATGTGCCCTGATGGGGGTGACGATGGTTCCCGGGTATTACGGAAGATCCATCGCTTTACGTGAGTTCGCCCTGTTGAATCCCCTTACGTATGCGAACACTGAGTTGACCGTCGGCGCCTATAGCCCGTACCCGACAACGCAGATAGTGAATCTGCCTGGACTTTGCTTCGAGCGTGGCGCGATTGCCCTCGTATGCGCAATCGGGATCGAGGTGCTGGCAATTAGCCTGCTTTGCGTTGCTGGAAAGAGCGGCTGCGCGCGCCCGATATCCCCGATTTGTCTTGAGAGAGGTTCCTTCGCTGCATCGAGAACGGCAACTCGTTCGAGCGCTTGTGCCTCCGCCGTTGCATACGTAAGAACGATGGGGAAACTGCTCCTGCGTTCTCCTACCCTCGCCGTATGCGCGATTGCAATGTCGGCGACGATGCTGGCCCCGGCTCTGGTCGAGATGTTTCCTGACGCCGATAACGTTTCCGCTGTTCGGTATAGGGATGGGGAGCTCCGTTCAATAGATCGGTATCTAGAGCAGAACGCTGCGAATATGGACGTCGAGGGCAAAGCGGCCCTGGAAGACATGCGGGATGCTCTTTCGGGTTTCGTGTACGCGCCTATGCCTGCGGAGGGGTTTCGAAGCCTTGCGACGTACGAGCGCGCTCGAGGTGAGCTGGGCGCGGCAGATGCGACTCTCCTGCAATCGATCGGAATCGAGCCGGAGACTCCTTCTCGTGCGGAGGCGCGCGCCCTTCTGCTTGAGTCGATCGCGAGCTTGCCGGACCCCAAGGTTTACGAGTTAAGTACGAAGATGCCCCCATTAATCCTCCTTTCGTATCTCCAGGCAGCGCTTCCCTCCTTATTTTTGCTGTTGCCCGTGGTTGTCACATCGCTCGCGTGCACCCACCTGCAGTGTCGTTCCCTTCTGGTTCTCCAGATCCCCGCAACAGCGCGTGTGCGTTTTCTGACGGCTGTTGCGCTGGCTTGGTGCTGCTTTTGGTGTCGATGGTTCCCGCTGTCGTTGTGTCCGTGATTAAGAACGGTGCGGGTGGATCGGAGTATCCCGTCGCTCTCATTCGGGCGGGAGCTTCGACAACGTCCATGGTGGGGGAGGCGGTGTTGTGCAGTATTCCGTTGCTGGTCATGGCATACGGCGTGATTTCCGTCGTCGCTGCGTTGACAGCAGCGATTAGCCGCAACCCCGTTGTCACCGGAATGGTTTGCGCGGTTCTCTTGGTGTTGGGTTCGTTGAGCGCTCATGTTGAAAGCGTGGGCATGGGCGTCGCGCTGCTGGCTCCATTCGCCTCGTTTGATCCCGCTTCCCAGGTGGGGACGATTGGGTTCCTTGGGCGAGGGACGAACGCGATGCCTTTTGGAGAGGTCGTCGGCGCATCGGGCGCTCTGCTGGTGGTCTTGGGCGCCGTATCTCCGTTGATGGTGCGCCTGAGTGTTCCAAAGATCGAAAGGGGATGATCTCGATGATTGACCTTCAAACGCTGACGATCTCTTATGGAAAGAAGGTGCTCGTAGATTCGGTGAACGCTGAGTTTGCCCCGGGTACGGTCTACGGTCTCGTCGCTCCGAACGGGCATGGAAAGACGACGTTGCTGCGTGCGATGGCAGGTTTGCCGGGTCCTCGCGTGGACGGGAGCATCGTTCTGGATGAGGTGCAGGGTACGGGTGCGAGAGAGGTCCGTTCTATGATCTTCTATGCACCTGGTGAGGGGACGCTGCTGTATCCTGGATTGCGTGCGGAAGATCACCTCAAGATGGTTTGCGATATGTGGCCGCATGCTCGCGATATCGAAGAGATAGTGGAACAAACGCAGATAGGCGAGTTCGCGAAGATGAGGATCCGCACTCTGAGCCAGGGCATGAAGCAGCAGCTTACCCTGGCGATTGCGTATGCGACGGGCGCGCGGTACCTTCTATTAGATGAGCCCATGAACGCGCTCGACCCCAGCAGGGTGGACTTGCATTCCGAGATTCTCAGGAAGCTGGCCGATTCTGGTACGTGCATCATCATGTCATCCCACATCTTGGATTCGGTCGATAGGCTGTGCGATGAGATTCTGTTTTTGAAGGATGGGAGGCTCATTAGAAGCATTCCGCAAGATGATGCTGCGCCGAAGTCTCCTGGATCCCATTTCGCAAAGCCTGCCGGACGCGCCGAGGGTGCGCTAAGCACGTATCGGCGACTCTACGAAAAGGGCGGGTAGAAATGCAAGTTAAAAATCTATGTGGTCAATATAATACCGTTAAACCCGCATATCGATACCGCTCAGCCATTCGCCTCGCCCCCGTCGCACGTATCTTCATCCGGTCTGTTACTTTTAATCTAACGATTCTTTGAGGAACGTAGGTGCTTCCAAATGTACTGTCGACTTCTTCTCAAACTGATCCTAAGAGACAAGGCCGCATGGATTTGTACGCTCGTTCTCGCTGCAGCCTTTTCCGTCCCCATTGCGTTCAATTCACCCATCTACGGGCCCTTCTTTATGAAGCAGGGCATGCAGGGCTTTGTCGACGCATTCAATACGCGCGCACCCCAGGCCAACGGCACAGACCTATCGCCAGAGCAGCAAGCTGACGCGGAGCTTGCAAGATACGCGAACGCCGCCCTTGCCGCTCAAACCGACGCCGCCTTTCTCGATTCTGCCGAGAGCTACTACGCGCTCATGGACGAAGGCTTCCAATCCGGGTCCATCGTGGGAGACCGAGAGACCAATGACGCGGAGCTCGCATATTGCCGTGCCCTGAGCAGCTCCGGCATCACGGATATCCCAGCCTCCGCAAACGACCTGCCATTCCTTTCCTTCCTGCCTTACACCATTGCCACGGCGCCGTCTTTCCTTCCCTTCATCCCCTTCCTTCTCTCGTCGATACTCCTGCTCGGGGCCACAAGGCCTGCGACCCTGGCGGCAAAGGCGCCCGCGCCCAAATTCCGGCGCCTTATCCAGATCGTGTTTTCGATAATCGCCGCGGGGACCGCGATGCTCCTCGCCGGCCTCGCACCCGGGGGCATTTACGCCTTGGCCCTAAACGGCTTCGGGCAAATTGGGTACCCGATCGCCTTCTTCCATGACGGCGCGCTTGCCACCACGACCGCGGGAAACGTCTTCACGACCCTGCTTCTCGCGCTTCTTGCGGGCGGAACCTTGATATCCGTTTGTTCCGCCGTCCTATCGACCGCAACGAGGCGCGTCCTCGCGGGCCCCCTCACCTCCGCGCTGCTTGTCGCGGCCCCGGCATTCCCGTTACTGTCCGATTCGGCACTGGGGCATAACGCCGCGCTCAATCTCCTGCCGCTGGCCGTATTCTCGCCTATCGAGGCAACGGGTTACGTAGGATGCTTCCCGACAGAATTCATTGACTCCGGTTCAAGCAGCGCATCGATGCTTGCCGTGGCCCTGGCATACGTCGCGGTCTTTTTTGCGGTCGGCGCCGTTGCGACACGTTCGCCCAAACAGCCTGGACCCGCGAAAAAGCACCATGGGCTCGAGCTTCTGGACGCGAGCGTGGGATACGGAAGCACGACGATACTTTCAATCGGATCGCTTTTCCTGAGCCCGGGAACGGCGGCGGGCCTCGTTGCTCCCAACGGCTCGGGGAAAACCACCCTTCTTGAAGCGCTGTCGGGCCAATTTCCCACCCGCATCCGCTCGGGAAGCCTGGCGGCAGACGGAATCAGCCAACGTCGATCAGCCGAATTTGCAGAACTCGTCTACCTGAGCTCTTCGGGCAGCGCGGATCTCTACCCCACGCTATCGGCCATCGAGCACCTTGCTTTCGTTAGGGAGGCGTGGAAATCGGCCGCCGACATCGACTCGCTCTGCAGCTCCCTCGGAATCTCCCCATATCTCGACAAGCCGACCCGTAAACTCTCGACGGGAATGAAGCAGCAGGTAAAGCTTGCCATGGCGATAGCGACCGATTGCCCGTACCTCATCCTCGATGAACCGCTGAACGGCCTCGATCCGGGAAAACGGAAAACCTCCTGCGACGCGATGCGCAGCGAGGTGGCGCGGGGACGCAGCGTGCTCATTTCAAGCCATCTACTCGACGACCTGGCAGACCTCACCAACTCGTTCTACTTCATCGAGGCCGGCACGCTCGTGGAAAAGATCAAGTCGTCCTCGCAGACGCTCAAGCAGGAATACCTCGATACATACGAGAGATGAATGTGGGGGAGTGTTCGGATGAAGTTGATATTTAAGGTCCAGCTCGTGTTGTGCCGAAAAGACCGTGAACCTTTTGTGGGACACGCGGCGCCGTGGTACCATAGCCGAGTTTGTTGTCTTGGTCGGAAACCAAGACGCCTTATGCGCTGATCGGTAACCAGCGCCTGACCAATAAGGAGTCCTACCATGAAGCAGGGTATCCATCCCCAGTATGTCGAGTGCACGGTGACGTGCTCCTGCGGCAACACCTTCAAGACGCACGCTACCGTGTCCGAGATGAAGGTCGAGCTTTGCAACGAGTGCCACCCGTTCTACACCGGCCAGCAGAAGTTCGTCGACACCGGTGGACGCGTCCAGCGCTTCGCCGACAAGTTCGGTGGCGCCGCTGCCGCTCAGCTCAAGAAGGCCGAGGAGGCCAAGGCTGCCAAGGCCGCCAAGGCTGCTGAGGCCGAGGCCGCTCGCAAGGCCGCCGCTGAGGCTAAGGCTGCCGAGAAGGCTAAGCGTGCCGCTAAGTTTGCCGAGGAGGCTGCCAAGCAGGCCGCCGAGGCTCCCGCAGAGGCTCCCGTCGAGGAGGCCGCTGCCGAGGCCGAGACCACCGAGGCTGCTGAGTAAGTAGCTCGCCGCGGAAACACTCGCATTCATGGCATAAGGGCCGCGCATCCGTTTGGGTGCGCGGCCCTTTTCTTTTTATTGGTGCAAGCTAGCCCGTCCCCATTGCGCCAGGTTGGTGCGAAGGGGACGGGCTAGCTTGCACCAAATGGCAGAGAGAGGCAGCGGTTTCCCAGATAAAAGCCGCCAAAATAAACCAGTCCCTTTTTGGCAGGCTGTCGTAGTTATTACGTGGTCGAGCGTGTCGACCGCATAGGCGGCGCCTTGTTTGGCTAAAGTACAAATATCTGTGTTTAACTCGTCCAAGGTTTTATGCCACGGGCGATGGCCAAAAAGGAAAACCACATGGGATTCATGTCAAAGCTGCTGTCCTTTGGATCCGATAAGGACCTCAAGCGCTACTACAAGATCGTCGACAAGATCAACGGTCTTGAGCCACAGTTTGAGAAGATGACCGAGGAGGAGCTCCGCGCCCAGACCGATAAGTTCCGTGAGCGCTACGCCAACGGCGAGTCGCTCGACGACATGCTCCCCGAGGCCTTTGCCACCGTGCGTGAGGCTTCCAAGCGCACCATGGGTATGCGCCACTTTGACGTGCAGCTTATTGGCGCCATGGCACTGCACGAGGGCCACATCGCCGAGATGAAGACCGGCGAAGGTAAGACCCTCGTCTCCACGTTGGCTGGCTATCTCAACGCTATTGCCGGCAAGGGCGTGCACGTCGTTACTGTCAATGATTACCTTGCCAAGCGCGACTCCGAGTGGATGGGCCGCATCTATAAGTACCTGGGCATGACCGTCGGTCTGCTCCAGAACAACATGCCGCTCGAGCTCAAGCGCCCGGCCTATCAGGCCGACATCACCTACGGCACCAACTCCGAGTTCGGCTTTGATTACCTGCGTGACAACATGGTTACCCGTCCCGAGCAGCGCGTGCAACGCGGCCACAACTACGCCATCGTCGACGAGGTTGACTCCATCCTGATCGATGAGGCCCGCACCCCGCTGATCATCTCGGGCGCTGGTACCAAGTCCGCCAGTACCTACAAGGACTTCGCGCGTGCCGTGCGTGGCCTTGAGCGCGGCGAGGACGTGTCGCACGACATGCTCACCGCCACCGAGGACGTCGAGCCCACGGGCGACTATGTCATGGACGAGGCCAAGCACACCATTGCCGCCACCGAGCGTGGCCTTAAGAAAATCGAGCGCCGCCTAGGCATCGAGGACATCTATGCCGACCTTTCGGGCCAGCTGGTCAACCACCTGCAGCAGGCGCTGAAGGCCCAGTACATGTTCCACCGCGATAAGCAGTACGTGGTCACCAACGGCGAGGTCAAGATCGTCGACGAGTTCACCGGCCGCATTATGGAAGGCCGCCGTTACTCCGAGGGCCTGCACCAGGCCATCGAGGCCAAAGAGGGCGTGCTCGTGCGCGAGGAGAACCAGACGCTGGCGACCATCACCCTGCAGAACTACTTCCGCCTGTATGACAAGCTCTCCGGTATGACCGGTACGGCACTCACCGAGGACGCCGAGTTCCGCGAGATCTACAAGCTGCCCGTTGAGGTCATTCCTTCCAACAGACCCGTGCAGCGCGTGGACCACGAGGACCTGGTCTACCGCACCATTCAGGCTAAGTACAACGCCGTTGCCGACGACGTTGAGCAGCGCCACGCTAAGGGCCAGCCGGTCCTGGTGGGTACCGTCTCCATCGAGAGCTCCGAGAAGCTGTCAGCCGCCCTTACCAAGCGCGGCATCGCGCACGAGGTCCTCAACGCTAAGCACCACGAGCGCGAGGCCCATATCGTTGCGCAGGCCGGACGCTACGGCGCCGTGACCATCGCTACTAACATGGCCGGTCGTGGTACCGACATCCTGCTGGGCGGCAACCCCGACGAGTTGGTGCGCGAGCGCCTTGAGTACGAGGGCCTGACCATGGAGGACGTAACGCCCGAGCAGCTCGAGCAGTTTAACGCCGAGGCCAAGGAGACCTGCAAGGCCGAGCGTGAGCGCGTGCTTGCCGCCGGTGGCCTGACCGTTATCGGCACCGAGCGCCACGAGTCCCGTCGTATCGACAACCAGCTGCGCGGCCGCTCCGGCCGTCAGGGCGATCCGGGCGAGACCCAGTTCTACCTGTCGCTCGAGGATGACCTCATGCGCTTGTTCGGTGGCGACAAGATGGACCGCGTCTCCAAGATGATGGTCACGGCCGACATGGGCGACGACATGCCCATCCAGCACAAGATCATCTCCAAGGCCGTCGAGAGCGCCCAGCACAAGGTCGAGAGCATCAACTTCTCCATGCGCAAGAGCGTCCTCGAGTACGATGACGTCATGAACAAGCAGCGCCAGGTCATCTACGCCGAGCGCAACAAGATTCTGGACGGCAAGGATCTGACCGACCACATCACCGAGGTCATGCACGACACCGTGTACCGCTGCGTGCAGGAGTTCTGCACCAAGGACAGCCACGATGGCGAGCGCGATCTCGAGGGCCTGCGCAAGTGGGTCGTGGAGCTCACCGGGCATATCGATACGCCCAAGTTCCCCGACGAGGACTTTGAGGCCCTGGCTGCCGATGTTCTGGCCTACGTCGAGAAGTGCTACAACATGAAGGCCGAGCGCCTGGGTGAGGACCTCATGCGCGAGCTCAACACCCAGGTCATGCTGCGCGTCATCGATACCCGCTGGATGAACTACCTGCAGGAGATGGACTACCTCAAGACCGGTATCGGACTGCGCGGTTTTGGTCAGCGCGACCCGCTGGTCGAGTACAAGACCGAGGCTTATGGTGCCTTCCAGATGCTCGTCGACACCATGTACGAGGATTACCTGCGCACCGTCCTGCGCATCGAGATCAAGGCCGCCCCGCACGCCGTGGAGCACAAGGAGGACCCCGCGCTCGAGGGTGCACACTTCTCCGGCCCCGCCGATGTCGATGGTGACAACGGCGACTCGGTGCTGCGCAAGCAGGCGCAGGTGCAGGCCCGCACGGCTGTCCAAGGCGGACCGGCTGCCGTTAACAACGGTGGCAAGGTGACGACCTACCGCAAGTCCGAGAGCGATGACCCTTATGTCAACGTGGGCCGCAACGACCTGTGCCCTTGCGGTAGCGGTAAGAAGTTCAAGTACTGCCACGGCAGGAATCGTTAATGGCCGAGGCTTTAGAGGTAACGCCCGCCGAGCTGGACGCGTTTGCGGACCGGCTCGGCGAGGTCGAGTCGTATCTTCATTTGGACGAGAAGCGCACGCGCGTGACCGAGCTCGAGGCCAAAAGCGTGGCCCCCGGCTTTTGGGATGACGCCGACGCCGCTCGCGCCACCATGGAGGAGATTGCTCGCGCCAAGGAAGATATCGCTGCCGTGGATACCGCGCGCGGCGAGCTATCTGACGCCCGCGCGGCGCTGGAGCTTGCCGAGGAGATGGGCGACGACCCCGATGCTGCTGCGCTGCGTGAAGAGGCCGCCGTCACGGCGGAGCGCCTGTCCCGCGCCATCGACGAGCTTGAGCTTGCGAGTTGGTTTACCGGTGAGTTCGATCATGGCGACGCGATTGTGACCATCAAACCTGGACAGGGTGGCTTGGAGGCCCAGGACTGGACCTTCATGCTCTTCAAGATGTACATGAAGTACTGCCAGCGTCGCGGCTGGAAGGTCACCATTAACGACTGCCCCGCAGCCGAGGTCATCGGCATCGACCGTGCGACCTTTACCGTCGAGGGCAAGGACGCGTTTGGCATGCTGCGCGCCGAGGCCGGCGTCCACCGTCTGGTGCGCATTAGCCCCACCGACGACAAGAAGCGCCGCCAGACCACGTTTGCCGGCGTCGAGGTCATCCCCGTGCTGCCTGACGATATCGACATCGAGATCAGTCCCGACGATATCCGCGTGGACGTGTATCACGCGAGCGGCCCGGGCGGACAGGGCGTCAACACCACCGACTCCGCCGTGCGCGTGACGCATTTCCCCAGCGGCATTGTGGTTACCTGCCAAAACGAGCGCAGCCAGATTCAGAACAAAGCCGCGTGCATGCAGATCCTCAAGGCCCGTCTGTACGAGATCGAGCTCGAGAAGCGCGCCGAGGCGCTCGACGAGATTCGTGGACCCAAGACCACGATCGGTTTTGGTAACCAGATTCGCAGCTACGTGCTCTACCCGTATCAGATGGTCAAGGACCTGCGCTCGGGTGTGGAGACCAGCAACGTCGAGGCCGTTCTCGACGATGGCGATCTGGATCCGTTTGTGATCGGCTACCATCGCTGGGCAACCGGCAACGCCGATGCGGAGGCCCCGTCTGTCTAAACCCATAGGGTTGGCTTTGGGCAGATGTGGCCAATACGGACCCTGAGCGGGGGTGGTATTTGGTCGGCGAATCGGTAAAATCGAATACAAGAAGAAGCTCAAAGCGCATCCGTTTGGGTGCGCTTTTTTGAGGGAGGCAGCATGGCATATCGTCTGGACATCAAGCGCATTCTTTCGATGAACTTCTTTCGCGATCTGCCCCAGATTATGTTGGGGTGCGCTCTGGCCGCTATTGCGACCGACCTGTTTTTGATTCCCAACGGCCTTGCTGCCGGTGGCGTTACGGGCCTTGCCACCATTATCCAGGCGGTCGGCGCCTCGCATGGCATATCGCTTCCCGTCGGTATCCAGACCATCGTGATGAATGCCTTGCTGCTGCTGGTCGTTATGCGCGAGGGCGGCATGTTCTATGTGGTGCAGACCGCGACGGGCTTTGTGCTGCTGGGCTTTTTCACCGACCTGTTCGCTCCGTTTGTGGCGCCGTTGGCACATGCCGATCTGATGCTGCCCGCTATGTGGGGCGGCATTATCACGGGCATCGGCTACGGCATGGTGCTGCGCGCCGGTGCCAACACCGGCGGCTCCGACACGATCGGCCAGATCATCTCGCGCAATACGTCGCTACCGGTGGGCTCCACCGTCATGGCGATCGATGTTGCCGTGTGCGCGCTGTCGGCCCCGGTCTTTTCGGTCGAAAACGCGCTGTATGCAGGTCTTTCGATGGTGATCAGCGGCTACGTGATCGATGCTGTGGTCGATGGCGGCAACAAGCGTCGTATGGTGCTCATCATCTCGGACAACTTCCCCGATATCGCGGCCGACATCATGTATGGCCTGGGCCGCGGCTGCACCAAGTTAAAGGCGACCGGTATGTATTCGGGCGCCGAGAAGCCGGTGATTATGGTCATCGTGAGCCGTCGAGAGCTCAACACCCTGAAGACGATCGTGCGCGAGCGCGATCCTCACGCCATTGTGACGGTTGCCGATGTTACGGAAACCTTTGGCGAGGGATTCAAGGACATTAACGCGTAGGGCAGGCTGCGCCCCATCCAAAAGACGTTCACATTGATAAACCGTTTCATCAGTGGGTCTGCCTGCTAAATTGCTCAAATAATGATAAAAAGTCTGGTAAAGCCATCAGTTTCCAGCATAATGAATGACGTACGTGCATTGCGGCTGTGTTGGGATTACCTTCTGTGCCGTGCGCATTTTGTCTAATGAGGATGAAAGGAAGGCACAATGAGCGACGAAGAGCTCAAAAAGGTTGCCAACGAGGTTAGGAAGGGCATCGTCACCGGCGTGCACGCTGCCAAGTCCGGCCATCCGGGCGGTTCGCTCGGCGCTGCCGACATCATGACCTATCTGTACTTTGAGGAAATGAACGTCGACCCGGCTGATCCCCACAAGGCCGACCGCGATCGCTTTGTGCTCTCCAAGGGCCACTGTGCTCCGGGTCTGTACGCCGTGCTCGCCGAGCGTGGGTTCTTCCCCAAGGAGGATCTCGAGACGCTGCGCCATATCGGTAGCCACCTGCAGGGCCACCCCAACATGAACGACACCCCGGGCGTCGATATGTCCACCGGCTCGCTGGGCCAGGGCATCTCCGCCGCCGTGGGCATGGCGGTTGCCGCCAAGCACTGGGGCGATGACTATCGCACCTACGCCCTGCTGGGTGATGGCGAGAGCGAGGAAGGCCAGGTCTGGGAGGCCGCCATGTTTGCCGGCAACCAGCAGCTCGATAACCTTTGCGTGATCGTTGACCACAACGGCCTGCAAATCGATGGTCCCGTCGAGGAGGTCAACGACCCCATGCCGCTGGCAGACAAGTTCCGCGCCTTTAAGTTCCACGTGGTGGAGCTTGCCGACGGCAACGATTTCGATCAGATCCGCGCCGCCTTTGCCGAGGCCCGCGCCACCAAGGGCCAGCCGACCGCCATTATCGCCGAGACCATGAAGGGCAAGGGCGTTTCCTTTATGGAGAACCAGGTGGGTTGGCACGGCAAGGCCCCCAACGATGAACAGTTTGAGCAGGCCATGGCAGAGCTCACGGCCGCCGGAGAGGAGCTCTAGGATGGCAGACGTCAAGAAAATCGCCACGCGCGTAAGCTACGGCGAGGCCCTCGTCGAGCTCGCCAACGAGCACGACGACTTTGTGGTCCTCGACGCCGACCTGGCCGCCGCCACGCAGACCGGCAAGTTTAAGGCCGCCTGCCCCGATCGTTTCTTCGATGTGGGTATCGCCGAGAGCAACCTGATGGGTGTTGCCGCCGGTATCGCGACCACCGGCCGCGTTGCCTTTGCGAGCACCTTTGCCATGTTCGCCGCCGGCCGCGCCTTTGAGCAGGTCCGCAACTCCATCGGCTATCCGCATCTCAACGTTAAGATTGGCGCCACGCATGCCGGTATCTCGGTGGGCGAGGACGGCGCCACGCACCAGTGCTGCGAGGATATCGCCCTCATGCGCGTTATCCCTGGCATGACCGTTATCGTTCCCGCCGACGACGTCGAGGCCCGCGCCGTGACGCGCGCCGCCTACGAGTGCGACGGCCCTGTGTACATGCGCTTTGCCCGTCTGGCCTCGCCGGTTATCAACGACCCCGAGAACTATAAGTTCGAGTTGGGCAAGGGCATCGTTATGCGCGAGGGCGCCGACGTTACCATCATTGCCTGTGGTCTGATGGTCGGCGAGGCCCTCGAGGCCGCCGAGCAGCTTGCTGCCGAGGGTATCGACGCCGAGGTCATCAACATGCACACCATCAAGCCCATCGACGCCGACCTGATCGTCAAGAGCGCCACCAAGACCGGCCACGTCGTGACCGTCGAGGAGCACTCCGTGATCGGTGGTCTGGGCAGCGCCGTTGCCGATGTCCTGTGCGAGCAGTGCCCGACGCCGCTCAAGAAGATCGGCGTTAACGACACGTTCGGCGAGTCCGGCCCGGGTGCGGAGCTCCTGCACAAGTACGGCCTGGACGCCGCCAACATCGTGGCGACCACCAAGGAGTTCTTGGCATAAGGCAAGACGAGGCAAAGCATCGCTTCAGCAACCGTATGCAATCCAAAACGGGGGCGTTCTCAAAGAGGACGCCCCTGTTTTTTGTCGGCAACAAACAAATTAGGCCCGCACCAAGCAAGGGCTTTCTCCGGGAAACGGGACCAGACCAGCAAAGTGCAATTCAGACCCTTCCAACTTTGTATATGCAGCACCGTAAGATAAACGCGGCGGCCCCTTAGTAGCCGCAGGCCGCGCGTAGGGTTACCTCCCAAATCTTTCCGCAGGACGGAGGAGCCCCGCCGCACGTAGTGCGCAGCGGGGGCTCCGACATGTCCGAGGACGATTTGGGAGGTAACCCTACGCGCGGCCGGTGAGACCAAACCCCGCCATGCTTCTTATGTGCAGCAAAGCTAATGCTGCTAAAATACAAAGCGCTCATGTAGTTTAAACGCACGACGATAAGGAGCACCAGTGGGTAACCACTTCCGTACCTCCGGTGCGGGCGATGATGCCCCCAAGACGCAGACAGGCGTCCAGGGCAGTCGTTTCGCCACTCCGGATTCAGAGGGCCAGCCTGTTGCTCAGGCCCCCGCTCAGCCGGCAGATCAGGCACAGCCGGCATCCGATCCCTTTGCCTACAATCCCACCAGCGATGTCGCGCTTTCCGGCACGGCGGGTTTTGAGCCCGTTCAGGCCGTGACCGCTCGCGTGGAGCAGCCTCAGGCTGGCGCCGCCACGCCGCAGCCTACCATGGCCGGCATTCCCGACCCCATGGCCCCTGCGACGCCGGTTCCTCAGCCTGCGCAGTCCGGCCTCTTTGCCGCTATTCCCGACCCCACGCAGCCTGCTGCCCCGGTGGTTAAGAGCGATCAGGCAGCCGAGGTCGCAAGCCTCGATAACGCGCTCAACAATCCCGATTTTACGTCGGTGTTTGCGCCCATCGATCCGCAGGCCAGCCGCAAGAAGATGGCCAAGCAGGCCGGTGTCGAGCCCGTCATCCTTATGGAGCATGTCACCAAGATCTATCCGGCACAGCCCAACAAGCCCGCGCTCGACGATATCAACATCGAGATCTATCCGGGCGAGTTCGTCTTCCTGGTCGGTCACTCCGGCTCGGGTAAGACCACGCTGCTATCGACGCTCAACCGCGACGTCAAGCCGACGAGTGGCCGCATCCTGGTTGCCGGTCAGGACCTCATGAAGATCAAGAACCGCAAGGTTCCGTTCCTGCGCCGCCAGATTGGCGCCGTGTTCCAGGACTTTAAGCTTCTGCCGCAAAAGACCGCCTACGAAAACGTGGCGTTTGCCCTGCAGTGCATCGGCAAGCCCAAGGGCGTCATTCGCAGCCAGGTGCCCGAGGTGCTGCGCCTGGTCGGTCTGGCCGATCAGATGGACTCGCTGCCCGACCAGCTTTCCGGTGGCGAGCAGCAGCGCGTTGCCGTCGCCCGCGCTATGGTCAACCGTCCGCCGCTGCTGATCTGCGACGAGCCGACGGGCAACCTCGACCCGGCGATCTCGCTGGGCATCATGAAGCTGCTCGAGCGTATTAACCGCACCGGCACCACCGTGATCGTCGCCACGCACGACCGCGAGATGGTCGATAGCATGCACCGTCGCGTGATCGCCCTCGAGGGCGGCCACGTTATCCGCGACCAGGAGAGGGGAGGTTACGGCAACTATGGCACCAACTAACGTGGGCTACTCCTTCAAAGAGGCAATCAGCCACTTCTTCCGTAACTGGACTACCTCGCTCGGCGCCGTCATCACGATTTTCCTTTCGCTGTTTATCATCGGTCTGTTCATTATGGGCTCCGCGATGCTGAACTCCGTGATCGGCACCGTCGAGGATCAGGTTGTTATCAACGCATTCATCAGCGATGATGCCGACCAGGCGGACGTCCAGGCCTTTGAGGCCGAGCTCAAGACGTGGAGTAACGTCAAGTCCGTGACCTATAAGGATAAGGACGACGCGCTGGCCGAGTATACGAGCAAGATGTCGGGCAACGCCGATGCCACCATGAGTGCGCTCGACGGCCAGAACCCGCTTCCGGCCTCGTTCGCGATTGAGATGGACGATCCGTCTCAGGTCGAAAGCACGGCCAAGAAGCTCAAGAAGAATGCCGATTTCCAGAAGATCGCGGATGACGGCGACGTCAACGCGAGCGTGCTGTACGGCCAGGAGGAAGTGAGCCGCCTGTTCCAGGTGACCAACTACATCCGCATCGCCGCCGTGGTGCTCGTTGGCCTTCTGACCTTTATCGCATTCATCTTCATCAACAACACGATTCGCCTGTCCATCACGGCGCGTCGTCGTGAGATTGCGATTATGCGTCTGGTCGGCGCCAGCAACGGCTTCATTCGTGGCCCGTTTATCACCGAGGGCGTACTGCAGGCCATTTTGGGCTCGCTGCTTTCCATCGGCGTTCTGGAGCTGCTGCGTAATCTGATGATTCCGCGTCTGCAGGAGAGCATCGGCTGGATGTCGTTTGCCCTGCCGATGCAGTACTACCTGGTGACCTATGCTGCGCTGATTCTGGTCGGCGTGATTATCGGTCTCTTTGGTTCTGCCATCGCCATGCGCCGCTACCTGCGCGTGTAGGCATGCCTGGAATTCACCCCTTCCAACGGGTCGTCTCTTATGGGGCGGCCCGTTTTTTGATCCCTAGGGAACGGCAGGATTGCGGATCATCGTGGCGCTGGTCTATCTATGTGATCCGTTTTCCTCCGCCCCCTAAGGACCATTTGGGTAGACTCTTGGGGTGTAAACGACCATCGATAGTTAGGAGGCGCCATGGGGCGCAATAATAAGCATAAGCGTGGAGCTCGCAATAAGCGCGGGCCGGTGCGCAGCGAACGCCGTCCGAGCCTGACCGGACGCGTGCAGCTCCATGAGCATAGCGCCTACGTTGTAACCGAAAACGGCGACTACAAGGTCATGGGTCGCGGTAAGCGCGAGATCATGGATGGAGATACCGTTGCCGTGAGCATTAAGAACAGCCCACACGGTGAACGGCGCGCCGTGATCGAAGGCGTGGTTGAGCGCGCAGCCATAAGCGTGGTGGGCACGTACCAGACCGCCGGTCCGCTTGGTGTGATCGAGCCGCTCGATTCGCGTCTGAAGGCCGACTTCTTCATTCTGCCCGAGGATACCTCGGCGGATTGTCTGGGCGTCCACCCGGGTGATGCCGTTGTCGCGCGCATTTTGACCTACCCGACGCGCCTGGAATCGGGCACCGTGACGATCGAGCGCCGCATTGGCGGAGATGACGCGCCCGATTTGGGCGTTCAATATGTGATGGCGCGTTACGGCTATACCGATAGCTATCCCGAGGCCGCGCTGGACGACGCCGAGGGGCTTTCGCTCGATGTGACCGCGGCGCTTAAAGATCCGCTTCGCCGCGACCTGCGCGACCGCTTTGTCATCACGATCGACCCGGTCGACGCGCGTGACTTTGACGATGCCATTTCGCTGGAGCGCACACCCGGGGGCGGCTACAAACTGGGTGTGCATATCGCTGACGTTTCTCACTATGTGGCTTGGAACGGGCATATCGATCTTGAGGCTCGCCATCGTACGACATCGGTGTATCTGGCCGATCGCGTGCTTCCCATGCTGCCCGAACGCCTGTCCTGTGACCTGTGCTCGCTTCGCCCTGACGAGGACCGTCTGGCGTTTACCGTTGACATTGAGCTCGATGCGCAGGGCCGCGTTCGCCATTACGATCCGTACCCCAGCGTGATTCGTTCGCGTGTGCGCATGGATTATGACGGCGCCGAGGCGCTGCTGGTGCGTGCCGGCGCGGTTGAGTATTCGGTGCTGGAGGGTGCGGCCGAGGATGTTGCGGCTGCCGAGACCTCGCGCGAGGAAGCGCTTGAGCGCGGTCTTGCGTGCGAGGAGGCCGCTCGCGGCTGCAACGTCGATCTCGGCGATTTCCTTGTCGCCGCCAACGAACTCGCCGAACTTCGCCGTCGCATTCGTCGCGCCCGCGGCTCAGTCGATTTTGACACGGCCGAGATCCGCGCTCTATTGGATGAGGACGGAGTACCCATGCAGATTGTCGCGCGTGAGCGTTCGTGTGCTACGTCGCTTATCGAGGAAGCCATGCTGCTCGCCAACGAGTGCGTTGCAGAGTGGCTGGCAGACCGTGATATCGAGGCCTGCTATCGCGTGCATGAGGATCCGAGCCCCGATAGCCTGCACGGTGCCGCCGTTGCGCTGGCGCAGCTCGGCATCATCGACGATCGCCGTGCTGCCGGTATTGCCCTGGGGAGTCCCGATGAACTACAGGCTGCAGTTGATGCTGCCGCCGGTACGGCCAACGCACCGCTCGTCAACACGCTGCTTCTGCGCAGCATGCAGCGCGCGCTGTACAAACCGCGTAACGAGGGCCACTTTGCGCTCGCCGCGCCGTGCTACTGTCACTTTACGAGTCCCATCCGTCGCTACCCCGATCTGGTGGTGCACCGCGTGCTCAAACTGCAGTTGGCATACGAACAGCTGGGTGGAAAAGACGCCTTAGTGCGTACGCCCAGGCTGATCGGAAAAGGCCGGGAGTCGCTTCCGCGCATTCTGCCGCAAATTTGCCGTGCGTGCAGCGATGCCGAGCGCGCGGCCGACGCCGCCAGCCACGCGACGCAAAAGATCAAGATTGCCCAGTACTACGAGGATCGCCTGGGCGAGCGCTATGCCGGAACGGTCTCGTGGGTTAGCAGCATGGGCCTCTTTGTACGCTTGGACCTGACGCAGGTCGAAGGCTTGGTTTCGATCAAGAGCCTGGGCAACGAGTGGTTCGAGTTCGACGAGGATACGCTTACGCTGACGGGCGCCGACACGGGCACTCGTTACGAGCTGGGGCAGCGCGTGATCATCGAGGTCTCGCGCGTCAATACCACGCGCGGGCACTTGGACTTTAAGCTTATCCATTAGCTAAATCCCGACTCGTGGCGGGAGAGCGGAGGGCGGTCTTTCGGGGCCGCCCTCCGCATTTGAATCGTGGCTACCTTGCCGTCTGCTCGGCCGCCCGCTTACCTGCTATTTGAGAGGTAAAACCTACCAAAATAAACCTGTCCCTTTTTGGCAGGTTTACAAGAAAGCGGGGATGAGATGGCGACGGTGTACGGTTATGCGCGGGTGAGTTCGCGCGATCAGAATCTTAATCGGCAGCTGGATGCGCTGGGCGCCTATGGCGTGGGCTCGGCGAATATTTATGCCGACCATGCGAGCGGCAAGGACTTCGATCGACCGCGTTATCGCGAGCTGCTGCACGTCCTGGGAGACGGGGACGTGCTGGTGGTGCTTTCTATCGACCGACTTGGTCGTAATTACTCCGAGATTCTTGAGGAATGGCGACGCATTACCAAGGAGCTCGGAGTTGCCATTGTGGTGTTGGACATGCCATTGCTTGACACGCGCGCCAGGGCCAGCGGCGCGCCGGATGTGACCAACACCCTGATTGCCGATATAGTGCTGCAACTGCTGAGCTACGTGGCGCAGGTGGAGCGCGAGAATATCCATCGGCGCCAGGCGGAGGGAATTGCAGCGGCGCGGGCGCGAGGGGTCCGTTTCGGTCGACCTCGCAAGCCGTGCCCTCCTCAGTTTGAGCTGGTGCGCGATAGCTATGAGGCAGGCGATATTACCCGCAGCCAGGCGGCAAAGCGCCTGGGCGTGTGCGTGGGGACGTTCGATCGCTGGATGCGCGAGTCGGGGTAGGGGTTTGCGGCACGTCCGATTGGCGCCCACGCGAGGCGGTATCGGTAACAGCCCTGTTACCGATAATGCGACCTCGTTGAATCATTTTGTGTCGCGCGTATTTCCGAGCGGTCGGATTTGAGGGGCGAGCGGTAGAACGCTCGCCCTTTGTGCGCCACGATTCGGCACAATGTACCGTAAAAGCTGTTTGTATCCGGTACGAATCGTTCGTTGGTCTTTAATTCTTCTCAACGGAGGTGTTTGAGATGGCAAACGGATTGCTTTTGCGGCTTCGCGAGCGTGAGCTCAGCGCGAGCCCGGCGGAACGCAATGTCATCGCATATGTAAGCGCTCATCCGCACGAGGTGGTCGGGCTGTCCGTCCGCGGTCTTGCCGATGCCACGTTCTCCTCGCCCTCGAGCATTTTGCGCTTTTGCAAGCGCTTGGGTTTTGCGGGCTACAAGGAGTTCCAGCGCGAACTGATTGCCGAGCTGGCGCTCTTGGGTGACAAGAAAGACGTTGCCCTCGAGGACATCTCCATAGATGACAGCGTCGAACGCATCGTGGGGAAGGTGATGAAAAGCAACGTGCGCACGATCGAGGCGACGGCGCGAACGCTCGATTACACCGTCTTGGAGCGATGTGCGGCCCATCTTAAGCGGGCGCGCGCAGTCAATCTGTTCGGTATCGGTGCCTCTCGTTTGGTCGCACACGATCTGGCGCAAAAGCTCATGCGTGTCGACAAAGAGTGCCATCTGTACGACGACTGGCATGATCAGCTCTTGTGTGCCAAGAACATGCATGAGGGCGATATGGCAATCGCCTTTAGCTACTCGGGCTTGACGCAAGAGGTGCTGGACTGCACCGCCGAGGCCCAACGTCACAACTGTCCCGTTGTGGCCGTGACCAAAGTAGATGGATCATCCAAGCTTGCCACCATGGCCGATGCCGTGCTCGGCGTCGCTGCGAGTGAGCCCTTGGTCCGCAGCGGTGCCATGGCTTCGCGTATGGCCCAGCTTATGGTTGTCGATGCCCTGTACGCTGCTTACGTTGCCAGCGACTACGAACGGGCGACGCATGCCATTAAGCAAAACTACATCGAGAAACAGGAAAGATGAGGTGAATGAAATGCTCGATTTAACAAAATTCACGACCGAACAGCGTAATCAAAGGTCTATGGACCTCGATACGATGACATCGCTGCAAATCGTCACGACGATGAACGATGAGGATCTTCGTGCCGTCCAGTCGGTCACAAAAGTGCTGCCCCAGGTTGCCACAGCAATCGACTGGGCTGCTGAGGCACTCGAGCGCGGCGGGCGCGTCTTTTACATGGGCGCAGGCACCAGCGGTCGTCTGGGCGTACTCGACGCTTCGGAGTGTCCGCCCACGTTTGGCGTGTCACCCAATCTGATTGTCGGGCTCATTGCCGGAGGCGAGACGGCGTTTATCAAGGCTGTCGAAGGTGCCGAAGACAGCGAGGAGCTTGGCGCGAACGACCTGCGAGAGCGTGGACTCTCGGACAAGGATTTTGTCGTTGGCCTGGCAGCAAGCGGCCGTACTCCTTATGTGGTGGGCGGCCTTGTGTACGCCAAGGCAATTGGGTGCAAGACCATTGCAATTGCCTGCAACCAAGGGTCGAAGATCGGGGAGAGCGCAGATCTTGCCATTGAGCCCGTGCCCGGTCCCGAGGTGCTGACCGGCTCAACGAGGCTCAAGGCGGGAACGGTTCAAAAGCTCATCCTCAACATGATTTCGACCGGTGCCATGGTCAAGATCGGCAAGGTATACCAAAACCTGATGGTCGATGTGCAGCAGACGAACGAGAAGTTGGTGGTGCGCGGCCAGAACATCGTGATGGAGGCGACCGGCTGCACGCGCGAGCGCGCTGTTCAGGCGCTTGCAGATGCCGACGGCCACGTAAAAACCGCTATTGTCTCGGTACTGCTGAACTGCGATGCCGAGCAGGCTGCGGTAGCTCTTGAGCGGGCGCGCGGCCATGTTCGTGCTGCGGTGAGTGGCCATGAGAAGAACAATGCCGATGCCCAATAGGTGCGCGGCGTGAGCTGATATGACATCCAAACGAGATACCCAATACAAGGAGGAGTTATGACGAACAAAGAGCTGGCTCAAAAGCTGCTGGACCTTTTGGGCGGTAAAGACAACGTGCTCGCAAACGCGGCGTGCATGACGCGCCTGCGCGTGACCGTCAAAGACACGGGCAACGTCGACACGGAGGGTATTAAGGCACTCGACGGCGTGATGGGCCTGGTCGAGGACGACACGATGCAGATCGTGCTGGGTCCGGGCAAGGTGAATAAGGTGCTCGAGGAGTTCTCCAAGCTCACCGGCCTTGCGAAAGGCGTTGCTGACGAGAGCGTGGTTGACGCTGCGGCCACAAACAAGGCCGCGCAGAAGGCCAAGTACGAGTCCAAGCCGGTTCAGGCCTTCCTCAAGAAGATTTCCAATGTCTTCGTCGCCCTGCTTCCCGGCATCATTGCGGCTGGCCTCATCAACGGTATCTGCAACGTCATTAACGTCTCGACGGCAGGCGCGCTTGCAGGCGAGTGGTGGTACCAGGGCATTCGTTCCATGGGCTGGGCCCTGTTTGCCTATCTGCCCATCTTGGTGGGCTATAACGCGGCACGTGAGTTTGGTGGCTCCGCTGCGCTGGGCGGCATCGCTGGCATGATGTGTATCGCCAACAGTGCCATGCCCCTGCTTGCGCCTGGCGCGGCTGATCCTGCCACTGCCATTCTGCTGCCGCTTACCAATGCGCAGTACAACCCCGCAGCGGGCGGCATGATCGCGGCTCTCATCGCTGGTGCATTTTTTGCCTGGATGGAGCGTCAGATTCGCAAGGTTATGCCCAACGCACTCGACACGTTCCTGTCCCCGTTGCTGGTGCTCATCATCGGCGCCTTTGCTCTGATGCTCGTCATCCAGCCGGTTGGCGCATGGCTGACGACTGCCATCTTTAGCGTTTTGACCTTTATCTTCGAGAAGCTGGGCGTCCTGGGCGGCTATATCCTGTCGGCAGGCTTCTTGCCGTTGGTGTCCGTCGGCCTGCATCAGGCGCTCACGCCGATCCACGCTATGCTCAACGATCCCGACGGCGCTACCAAAGGTATCAATTACCTGCTGCCCATCCTTATGATGGCTGGCGGCGGCCAGGTCGGTGCCGGTCTGGCGCTGTACTTTAAGACCAAGAACGCCAAACTCAAGAAGTACGTCGCCGAGTCCATTCCCGTTGGAATCCTGGGTGTGGGCGAGCCTCTGATGTATGCTGTTACGCTGCCGCTCGTTCGCCCGTTTGTGACGGCCTGCCTGGGTGCCGGATTTGGTGGCGCGCTCGCGGCGCTGCTTCACATCGGCACGGTTTCTCAGGGCGTTTCCGGTCTGTTTGGCCTGCTGATCGTCGTTCCTGGCCAGCAGCTCGGCTACGTTGCCGCTATGCTGCTTGCCTATGCCGCCGGCTTTGTCCTGACGTGGTTCTTTGGCGTCGACGAGCAGAAGATCAACGAGTTCTTTGGCGAGTAGTTTGATATCGCGAGCCGTGTTGCTCAGAGCTCGCGGCGCGCGGCAGATTTCTTGATGCTATGGTTGTGCCGGCGGGGCTAACTGCTCCGCCGGCCTTTTTTCAAGACTTTAGTCTGCTGGCCGCGCAGCGGCCAGCTTTAAACCACCC
>UQMY01000012.1 GCA_900542325.1 uncultured Collinsella sp.
ATGTCATGCGGACTCCAAACCGGACCTGATGGTCCAACTTTTTGTCCGCAGTCCCGGTTTTATCTGGGCAAACGCCGGACAACCATTATGTGGCCCGGCGTTTGCCCCGTTTTGCTGGGGATGTCTGTCGTTCAGTGCTCTTACTGGCCAATCCAGTGTTGCGCATAGCTCTTAATGTCCTCGGTAAAACCGTCAAGGTCGTCAAGGGTGATCACGCTGTCGATAAGCAAATTGGCTATCTCGCGGTGCATTGTGCTGCGGCGAATGTCGTTTGCAATTACGCCTGAGGACAGCTTGTCTCTATTGAGGCGCTCTTCTAGTGCCCAAAATCTACTGGACGCTTCGCTGTCGCCGTTCAGTATCTCAACGTACTGGCCGATGAGCTTTTCCATATAACGTTCTTGCCATTGAGGAAGCATTTTCTTGAACAGCTTCCAGTCGCTTTCGGCTACGTCGCGCATATGTCCTCCGCTCGTCAAACGGGCTTTCCATTTGCCTTTCATTCTATTTGGCTTTCGCTCACAGGCGTGGATGAGGGGCTCTCTTTAGCCTTCGAGATTGGGCCTGAATGGGTGGTTTAGGCCTGTTTGCGGCACTTCCATTGTTTGCGGCACCAGCGCATGAGCGCCTTTATGACGGGAATCGTGATGAGGATGATCCATGCAGGATGGGGCTGTCTCAAACAGAGCCACATGTAGAGGAACCAAGCGATGGCGGCTGCCGGGTAGATGGCCTCGATCAGCTTAGACAGGTGGCGCCGATCGATGAAGTCACCAATCGCGTAGTAGACGGGAACCAGAAAGACGAGGAAAAGCCCCATGCCCCATGTGCCGTAGACAATGCCGAGCACCAGATAGGCGAGAGTGACAAGTGCGGGGAAGGGGAATTTGTTCCATGCACGTCCGACCTTGGTGTGGAAATGCTTGCCATGATGGTCGAGCTTGTCGTGTGCTTCCTTCCAGCTGGAAAACGTCTCGCCGTCGATGGTGACGGTGCCGTCGTCATTGGTGCGTACGCTATGTCCATCGTCCTCAAGCGTATCGATATGCACGCCGTCCGGCCCCACATGCACCTCTTCACCCTTGCGCTCGTTGGTCACATGGATGCCGCTCCAACCAACATGGACTTCCTCGCCTTTATTGGGATCAATGACGTGGATACCGCGCGCGAGGGAAATATCGACAAGTGGCTTATCGCTGCAATCAGCGTGCTCAGTAGAAGCCTCAGCCTCTTCAGCCTTATCTGAAGCTTTGGTGCCGGCGTTGCTGTTCTGTGCCTCATCATCAGCCTGTGAGTCATCAGCGCTAGCCACCGCCTCCCCATATAACAGCTCGTCCAACGACACGTCATACAGCGCGGCGAGCGCAATGAGGTTATCGGTATCGGGTGAGGACTCGCTGCGCTCCCATTTACTAACAGCCTGGCGGCTTACGCCCAGCTGGGCAGCAAGCGCCTCCTGAGAAAGGCCGGCAGCTTTACGGCGATCGACGAGGCGCTGCGCCATCGCAAGATCCATGGTGGTTCCTTTCGTTTGATGGTCGAATCGAATGAGCCGAGTATGCCGAGAACAACCGGTAGCGACCACCATTTCTAGTTAGAATCTGCCCCAACCCTACCGCAACTACCGGTAGCAATCCCTAACGACCAGCCATTTCAGGACAAATGTCAGTGCTACTCTCAGCTAAGAGCCTGCAACATCCCAAAATCTCAGCCCACGCACTTGCAGCAAGAAGACGAATAGCCTCGGCCTCCCTAGTTACCGCAGGAGGCCCCAGGGCTTTCCTCCCAAATCTTTCCGCAGGACGGAAGGACCCCGCCGCGCGAAGCGCACGGCGGGGTCCTGACATGTCCGAGGACGATTTGGGAGGAAAGCCCTGGGGCCTCCGATGGGGGCGGTTCCAGCCGAGGCTATTCGTCGCCGAAGCTGATGCCCAACGCCTTGGCCTCGCGCACCAGATCGCTCTGGGGGTCGACATATTTGAGCTTGCCGGCGACCTCCTCGAGCGGCATGTGGCACATCTTGCCGTCACGCAGGGCAATCATGTAGCCAAACTCGCCGCGTAGGCAGCCGAGCGCTGCCTCGACGCCGCACTGGGTCGCAAAGATGCGGTCCTGGGCGTCGGGCTGGCCGCCGCGCTGCGTGTGGCCGGGGATGGCGACGCGGGTCTCGCGACCGGTCTTGGCCTCGATCTCCTTGGCGATGTCGTACGCGATTGACGGGCTCGTACGCTCGGCGAGCTTCTTCTTGTACTCCTTCTTGGACAGCGCCGCGTCCTCCTTGGAGATAGCACCCTCGGCGACGGCTACGATGGTAAAGCGGCTGCCGGTCTCCATGCGATGCTCGATGGTCTTGATGACGTTGTCCATGTCGTAGGGGATCTCGGGAATCAAGATGACATCCGCGCCGCCCGCGACGCCGGCGTACAGCGGGATCCAGCCAACCTTGTGGCCCATGATCTCGATAACGAACACGCGGCCGTGACTCGAGGCGGTGGTGTGAATGTCGTCGATGCACTTGGTGGCGACGTCGATGGCGCTCGTAAAGCCAAACGTCAGCTCGGTGCCCCAGGTGTCGTTATCGATGGTCTTGGGCAGGGCGATAACGTTGAGGCCCTCTTCGCGCAGGCGGTTGGCGGTCTTGGTGGAGCCGTTACCGCCCAGCATAAACAGGCAGTCGAGCTGCAGCTTATGATAGG
Organism: uncultured Collinsella sp.; assembly: GCA_900542325.1. Lineage (GTDB taxonomy): Bacteria > Actinomycetota > Coriobacteriia > Coriobacteriales > Coriobacteriaceae > Collinsella. The sequence goes on from UQMY01000012.1 coordinate 2,697, forward strand.
TGTGGACCATCGCCGGCACCTTCTCGACACCATCGGTCTCGGGGGTATCCAGACGCTTGAACGGTGTGCGACTCGTGCCCAGGATGGTGCCGCCGCGGGTGAGGATACCGCTAAAATCGGCGGGCGTCATGACGCGGAACCTGCTGTAGATAAGGCCCTGATAGCCGTCCTCAAAGCCATAAATCTCGATAGGCTCTTCGCTATTGGTCATAAGCGTTTTGACAATGCCGCGCATGGTGGCGTTGAGCGCCTGGCAGTCGCCGCCACTAGTAAGAAGACCGATCCTAAGCATGATGAATCCTTCCGGGCAAGTTATAACATGCGCATAAGTTTACCCCCGCACACTGTTGATACGGGGGTAAAACGTGTTAGCTCAAGCGTATAGAAATGTAAACAACGCCAGGCGAGCGTAAAGTCGACGGGCCTGGCTCCTTACAGTGCGAATGCGTCGATGTCGCCCCAGTGGCGGCGCAGCGTGATGGCGGCAGCAGGCTCGGTGTTGTCAAAGACGACCGACCACTGCGTGTTGCTGGTGATGTCTTCCGGATTGGGCTCTTGCGCTGCAGCGCGTAGGGCCTTCCAAGCGACTGCCTCGTCTTGGGCGCCGGTATGGGCGTCGAGGACATCGGCGATTGCGGCGGCGCGCTCTTTACCATGGCCTAGCTCGCCATTCTTTTGGTTAGGCAGCACTTCGTCGCCATAGCAGGCGTAGAAGTTCGTAACCTGGGTTACAGGAGTCGCTTTGAAAGCGCGGTCCGGATCGCGCGGATCCCACTCTACTACGCGCGCGTCACCGGCGGCGTCGTTTATAAAGAAGTGGTAATCGCGTCCTGCCATGGCGTGCATGTCGTAGGCGGAAAGCAGGTCGACAGCTTCTTGCGTAGTGGCGGCACGGTCGAGCACCAGACGGATGGCGAGCGAGGTATTGATGACGGGGCGCTGCGTGTCCTGGTCACAGGGTTTGGAATCCAGGGTGAGCACGGCAATGGACACGCCACATTCGTTGACGCCGTCGAGCTGGGCAAACGGGCCCATGAGTGCGGCGGCGCGTCCGGCGACGGAGTCAAGCGGAGTGTTATCGCCCAGGTTGTTAAGGGCGGCAAACCCGATGGAGGCATAGCCGCCGCGTGGGTGATTGCGCACCAGCAGCGCCGAGGTGTCGTCCTTAAAGTCGTAATTGCGACCGGTACGCACGCGGCCTTCGGCATCTACGGCGACAAAAGCGCTGCAGGCAAACTGGGGCGCCTGGACATGTGCCGGCACACCGGGCAGCACCTGCGCCACCACGGCATCGATGTAGGCCTGGTCGTCGCGTACGCCGGCGGCGATGATGCGATCAAGATCGTAGTCGTAGGCGATGTCGATTGCGTACAGGTCATAGCCATCCGCGTAGCCGGTCAAGCGTTTGAGCGACGCGGCGGACTTGATTTGCTTGTGATAAACGATACCGGTGGCAGCGGCAAGGCCGACGGCGACACCCGCGACACCGCAGGCGATGGCAATGTTACGTGGCTTCATGACGGCTCCTCTCGTCCTGTTAGCGCAATTGTCGCAAAAGGAGCGCGGGCATGATGGCTCAACTTGGTGAGCGGCGCGGAATTAAGCACGGAATGAAGAGTGCGGCGCTGGCGTGGCGGGGTATGCTGGAGGGGACCATCAACCCAGCGAAAGGGGAGAGCATGACGGATCAGGAAACGATCGAGCGCGTGCACGTGACGGCCGACGATATCGAGGCCTCCAACGACCTTATCGACTTTATCGAGGCATGCCCCAGCATGTTCCATACGGCAGCGACCATTATGGCCGAACTCGACGAGGCGGGCTTTACCTACCTGCCCGAGAACGCGGCGTGGGATATCGAGCCGGGCGGTCGTTATTACACGCAGCGCAACACCTCGAGCGTCGTTGCCTTTAAGGTGGGCGAAGACCTGGCCGCTACGTGGGGCGAGGACGGCGTTGCCGGCGACTATCATTTTCAACTCACGGCGTCACACAGCGATTCGCCGACGTTTAAGGTTAAGGCCGTGCCCGAGCTCGACGGCGCGGGCGAGACGCTGCGCCTGAACACCGAGGCCTACGGCGGCATGATCGACTACACCTGGTTCGATCGCCCGCTGGCACTTGCGGGCCGCGTGCTGGTGCGCGAGGGCGACCGTATCGAGAGCCGCTTGCTCGCTACCGAGCGCGAAGTTGCCATTATCCCGAGCCTTGCCATCCATATGAATCGTGGCGTTAACGAGGGCTTTGCGCCCAACCGAGCTGTCGACCTGTGCCCGCTCATCAGCGCCGGCGACCTTAAGCAGGGAGATTTTGACGCCCTGATCGCCGACGAACTGGACGTTGAGCCCGAGCAAATTTTGGGTCGCGACCTGTTCCTGGTCAATCGTCAGGATGCACGCATTTGGGGCTGGGCCGACGAGTTTATCTCGACGCCCAAGCTCGACGACCTGGCCTGCGCCTACACCTCGCTGCAGGCATTTTTGGGTGCCGAGAATGCGCACGACGTTTCGGTCTTTTGCTGCTTTGATAACGAGGAGGTTGGCTCCGAGACCAAGCAGGGCGCCATGTCGACGTTCTTGGCCGACGCGCTGCGCCGCATCAACGGGTCGCTGGGCTTCGATGACGAGTCGTACCACCGCGCACTTGCCGCTTCGATGCTCGTGAGCTGCGACAACGCGCATGCCGTGCACCCCAACCACGCCGAGAAGTGCGACGCCCGCAACCAGGTTGTGCTTAACGGCGGCATCGTCATCAAGGAGGCCGCCAACCAGCACTACTGCACCGACGCCTTTAGCCGCGCGGTGTTCCAGGCCATTTGCGATGACGCCGACGTGCCCACGCAGGCCTTTGCCAACAAGAGCGATATGGCCGGCGGTTCTACCCTGGGCAATCTGTCCAATATGCAGGCGAGCATGCATGCCGTGGACGTGGGCCTGCCGCAGCTTGCCATGCACTCGAGCTACGAGACCGGCGGCGTGCGCGACGTAATGTACGCCATCCGCGCCCTCACCGCCTTCTACGAGCGTGACCTGACCATCAACGGCGCCGAAAGCGTGGAACTCTAAAACCTGCCAAAAAGGGACAGGTTTATTTTGGCAGGTTTTATCTGGGCGAATGCAAAGGGTGAAACCGAACTAGATCTGCGATACGTGGCCGCCGAGGTGCAGTGCGCCTCGGCGGCTTTTTGTGTACAGAGTACGGCTAATGCTTATAAATGCTATACATGCTTTACGTATCTACCATAGAGCTTTATGATATTTTGAAGTATTAAGGAGGGGTCATGACCACAACAGCCGCTCAGATCAACGTACGTCTCGATGCCGATCTTAAAAGGAGTGGGGACGCCGCTCTCTCCAAGGCCGGTATGACGCCGAGCCAAGCGGTGCGAGCGCTCTGGCAGCTTGCAGCATCGCTGGCCGATCGCCCCGGTGCGCTCGAGGATATCCTGCTGCCCAGTCGTGCCCGGGCGGAACAGCGCGAGCGCGAAAAGGCCGCCAAACGTAAGCTCGAGCTTATGGATCAGGGGTCGAAGCTGTTCGCTGCCGCTTGCTGTGAGTCGGGAATCGATATGGTCAAGGCTCAGCCATCGGACGACGAAGAGCTCAAACGGAATGCCTATGCGGATCGCTATGGCGAGGAGATGAGCTGGCTCTATGAGTGAGACTCCAAAGCGCATCTTGGTTGACACCAACGTGTGGCTCGATTACTTCATTCCCTCACGACGTGGTCGTTCGGTGGCGATTGAGTTTTTACGCGATGCATGCACGGCGCAGGTTGATTTGCTGTATGCGGCGACATCGTCCAAAGACCTGTTTTATTTGATTTCAAGCGAACATAAGGCATGGTATCGGCGAGAGCACGGTTCGCTTTCCCAGTATGCCGCTACGGTAGCGACTTCGCTTGCATGGGATTGTCTTAGCGTGCTGTCGCAGCTTGCCACGCCAGTGCCCTGTGACCTGAGCGACATCTGGATGGCGAGCAGACAGCGTGAGCTCCATAGCGATTACGAAGACGATTTAATCATTGCGGCAGCGATACGCGCTCAAGCAGATCTACTGGTCACCAACGATGTCAAACTCTGTTCACACGCACCCGTTGCAGCAATGAGCGTAGAAGACGCAAAGAATTACTTAGCAACGCTCTAGCAATTTGAAGACCCTGCAGGTTGAGCAAACGTCAGCGAGAGCCCGCCAGAGTGAGCAAGGTGACGTGAAAGAGGAGGGCATAGGCCTTTTGGCCATGCCCGACGATTGAACGTCAGATTGCCGCTCTGGCGGGCTCGCAGCGTCGAGGGGTTCCGGCGTTTGGTAAAACGCCGGAACAAATCAGTGCTCGATCCAACAACGTAAAGTTTCGCCGGCCTGCAGGTGACGCAGATTCTCCGCGGCGATGTCGACCACGTTGTTGAGCGTGGCGGCCAAGTGGAACCAGCCGGAGATGTGCGGCGTGATGAGCATGTTGGGCGCATCCCACAACGGGCTTGTCGCAGGCAGCGGCTCGGGGTCGGTGACGTCGACCGCGGCGCCGGCGAGATGTCCTGACTCCAGGGCGGCAACTAAGTCGTCGGCGACCACAAGATCGCCGCGGCCGCCGTTGGCAAAGAAGGCGCCCGGCTTCATCGCGGCGAAGAACTCGGCGTTCGCCAGGCCGCGGGTCTCGGGTGTGCTGGGCATAAAGGATGCGACGACGTCTGCCTCGGCCAGGCGCTCGGGCAGGGCATCCATGCCGTCCATGTCCTCAAACACAATGGGGTAGACGAGCGGATGGCGCTTGATGCCGCGGACGTGTGCGCCCATGCTGCGGCAGAGCGTGGCAAAGTGGCCGCCGATATCGCCCGCGCCCAGCACCAGCACGTTGGCATTTTTGAGCGAGGTAACCGGCCCCAAATCCTCCCAGCGATGCTCGCGCTGCAAGTCGTGATAGCCGGGCAGGCGCTTCATCATGGAAAGGACCATGGCAAACATGTGCTCGCTCACGGCCTGGCCGTAGGCGCCCACCGAGCAAGACAGTTTGGCGTCGGCTGGCACGGTGCCGGCGGCAAGGTAGTCGTCATAGCCGGCGGTCTGCAATTGCAACAGCTGGAGATGCTCGCATGCCGTGAGCATGTCAGGGTCGATGTTGCCCAGGATCACGTCGGCATCGGCGACCTGCTTGCGCGTGGCGGCGTCGGCGCTCGTGTAGATAAAGTCCTCGCCCGGAGCGCTCGACTCAAGAATTGCGCGATGACGGTCGTTGACGGGCAGCAAAACCAGGATGTTCACAGGCAGTCCTCTCCGCTCAACCTGCCAAAAAAGGGACAGGTTTATTTTGGCAGGTTTTATCAGGCAAACGTTCAAACAAAAACGCCGGATGCAAGACGGGCGTGCCCGTCAGCATCCGGCGCATCCACGGCTACCAGCTCAGCAGCTCGTAGCCGTCCTCGGTCACCACGAGCTGTACCTCGCACTGGGCCGAATCGCTGCCGTCCTTGGTGCGCACGCACCAGCCGTCGCCCTTGCTAATCTTGATATCGGGCGCTCCGGCGTTGACCATGGGCTCGATGGTAAAGACCATGCCTGGCACCATGATGGTGTCTACGTCGGGCGCCTCGGTGGTAAAGCCCACAAACGGGTCCTCGTGGAACTCCTTACCGATGCCGTGTCCGCCGTACTCACGCACCACGCTAAAGCCGGCGTCCTCGACGGTCTTTTGCACAGCCTCGGCCATAACGGAGAGCGGTAGCCATGGCTTGACGGCTGCCAGACCCGCCTCCACGCTGGCGCGGGTGACATCGACCAGGCGCTGGCGCTCGGCCGAGACCTCGCCGATGCAGAACATGCGGCTCGAGTCGCTAAAATAGCCGTCTAGGATCGTGGAACAGTCCACGTTGATGATGTCGCCCTCGTGCAGCACGTCCGTATCGCAGGGAATGCCGTGGCAGACCACGTCATTGATCGAGGTGCACACGCTCTTAGGGTAGCCCTCGTAGTTGAGGTCGGCCGGCGTGCCACCGTGCTCGACGGTGTAGTCGTAGATCATCTGGTCAATCTGGTTGGTGGTCATGCCTGCGGCGATATGCTCGCCCACATAATCGAGCACGCCCACGTTGATGGCTGCCGAGCGCTTGATGCCCTCGATATCGGCGGGAGTCTTGTAGAGCGTACGGGGCAGAACCTCCCAGCCCTCCTCCCACAGGCGCTCGAGGCGCTCGTCGAAGGCGCTGTGACATTTCTTATATTTCTTGCCGCTGCCGCACCAGCAAGCGTCGTTGCGGCCGGGCACGGGTCCTTTGTCATACATGGCTAACTTCCTTTCATCCGCAGCTAGTATAGCCCACCCGCAGACCAGCTCATTTGGGATGGGGCTAATTTAGCTGCTGGCGGGCGGCCGCGCTAGTAGCTCACCTGGCAGGGGATGCCGAGGGCTTGGACGCGCGCGGCGATGGCGTCGAGCACCTCGGGCGCTGCTTTGGCAAGGCCGGCGACCGGCGTCTCGCGTGCCACCGTGTAGATGGTCGCCTCCTGCGGACGAATGCGCTCGAGCGCCGCGAGCCAGGGGGCAACGTACTCCTCGCCGGTGTTATCGAGAGACTTGCTCCGGTACTCACCGCTCAAAAACATCGTCTGGATAATGACGTGACCGTCAAAGCTTGCGAACGTCTCGATCTGGTGCTCGACGTCATAGGGGCCAACGGGCTGGTCGAGCAGCTGGATAAACGCCGGGTCGACGGTATCGAGCTTAAGAATGTTGTCGTCGACCATCATGAGCGCGTCGTGCACCTCGGGGCGGTCGGCGCGCGTGCCGTTGGAGAGCACGGCGATCTTGGAGTTTGGGGCAAGCTCGTCGCGCAGCGCGACGGCGCCGGCAATGGCCTGCGGAAACTCCGGTGCGGCGGTGGGCTCGCCGTTGCCTGCGAAGGTGATCACATCGGGGAGCTCGCCCTCGGCTGCCATCTCGCGCAGCTTTGCCTCGAGTGCATCGAGCACCACGGCAGCCGTGTTATACGGCTCGTGGCAGGGGCGCTCGGCGTTGAGGCCGTTTTCGCAGTAAATGCAGTCGAACGTGCAGATTTTGCCGCTGGCCGGCATCATGTTGACGCCGAGCGAGAGACCAAGGCGACGGCTGCGAACGGGTCCAAAGATGGGGCTGGCATTCAAAAATGTAGACATAGGCATATGCTCCTCAAGACTATTGCGCCTAAGCATAGCATCGGCTCCAAAGCGAGGTGCGGGCTCTTGCTTTACAAGTTTCGTTTTTTCACGTCGCTCATGATGCCGTGCCATGAAAAGCCTCGGGTCGGGTACAGTTAATCTGTTAACAAGTCGTAAGGCAATGCGGGACCATTCAGCCGTACTGACGTGCAATTGGATGGGCATTGATGATGGGGGCACAACATGGATTTTACGGTCGAGAATGCGGGCACCACGATTGCCTGTCGCGAATATGCCGGCCCGGATGTGTCGCCTGATACTCCTGCCTTGGTGTGCGTGCACGGCGCTTGTGTTGACGGCACATTTTTCGACGGCATCGCTTGTGAGCTCAGCCGCAACTACCGCGTAATTGCCTACGACCGCCGCGGCTGTGGTGGCAGCAGCGAAGCGGCAGACGGCAGCTATGATCTTGCCGCTCAGGCCGCCGACCTGCAGGCCGTGATCGAACACGTTGGCGCTCCGACAAATGTGCTTGCGCACAGCGCCGGTACGTTGGTGGCGCTGGAGCTTCTTCGCACTGAACCCCATCTCGTCGCCCGTGCGATTCTGCATGAGCCGGCTGTGTCGGCCGAAGGCGTCGGCATGGGCGCAGCTCCGGTTTTGCTCGATATGATTGCGGCTGGAAAGGTTTCAAGGGCGCTCCGGCTTTTCTTGGGAGCCCTCGGCGACTTGGACCCCGAGGCTCCTGGAACGACCGAGGCAGAAGCCAAGCATGCCCTGCGCAACGGCCGCAGTTTCATGGCAAACGAATACGGGATTACTATGACCTGCGTTCCCGATTGGGATAGCGTTCGCGCGTCGAAAACGGTGGCCGCCGTGCTCCTAGGCGAGCTCTCGATTGGCACGCCCCGCGAGGCTGGCACGCGAGCGGCTGCCGAATATCTCGATTGCCCTCTCGTGACGATCCCGGGCGCGCATAACGGTCTGCGCGATCGCCCGGCAGCGGCTGCCCGGGCTGTCCGTGGCATCCTGGGGCTCTAGCATCCGCAATAGCCAAAGCAGGCTTCATCCGCAAACGTTTCGGCCGTATTAACAAACGTGCTCAAAACCTCGCGTCTGCGGCTTCAATCGCGCCGTCTGCCAACTCATAAGAATGTGGCAGCATTCACGTACTTACCTGCATCGACAAGGTGTTACCCTTGTAACATTTGGAACCCACCGCTCCATGCGAAACTATCGAAAGGGCCCCATATGCTCAATACTCACGAGGTCAATCTAACCGACGAGGAGGCTGCCGTCGAGGTCGCCCGCGTCGCGAAGACCTACCCCGTGGTGCGTTTACTGTCGGCCGATCAGATTAAGAGTGAGCCTAACTGCTTGCTCGCCGGCGATCGCTGCCCTTGTCTGCGTCAGTCGAGTCTTGAGGCTTTGGCAGACTCCGATGAGGTGTCGGAGCAACTGCTCAATGATGGCACTGAGTACCGCGCCCGTCTACGCCCTCTGAAGGTCGAGGGCGAGCCTCACGTCTTGCTGATGGTGCGTCCGATTGATGAGCAAGAGGCCGCGGAAGAGGACCTTGTCTACACCGACGTGCTGACGAGCGTGCGCAATCGCCGATATTACGAGGAAAAGCTTCGCAGCGCCCGCATGAATGCCGGCGTTGCGATGATCGACGTTGATGATTTTAGGGCCTTCAACGATACGTGTGGCCGTCATGCCGGCGACCTTGCGCTCGGTGCTGTGGCGACAGCCATACGCAGCGGAATCCGTTCGACTGACGAGCTTGTGCGCTATGGCTGCGACAAGTTTGTGGTTGTCATGCCCAATATTCCCTCCGATGACTTCACCCGTCGCCTGCATCAGGTGTCCGATGCCGTTCATTCCACGATTATTCCGGGCCATGAGTACGTGAGCTTGACGGCATGTGTTGGTGGCGTTCGCATTCATGGCGAGACGGTCGATGAGGGCGTTGGCCGCGCTGCTCAGTTACTGAGCCGCGCTAAGGCAAAAGCCGGTACGGTCGTGACCGATGCCGATTCCATCGAGGCCTTCCAAAGCGAAAAGCCTTTGGTGCTTATCGCCGATGACTCCGAGATGAACCGAGCCATTCTCAGCGAGATGCTCAAGGACGAGCATTGCATCCTCGAGGCCGATAACGGTCGTGCGGCGCTCGACATGGTCGACCGCTATGGCGATGAGTTGTCGCTCGTGCTGCTGGACATTGTGATGCCGGGCATAAGCGGCTTTGAGGTGCTGGCCGATCTGTCGCGCCGATCGGGTATCGATAATCTGCCTGTCATCATGATTTCGAGCGAAGATTCCGATGATGCGGTTCTGCGCGCGTACGAGCTGGGCGCCTCAGACTATATCAACCGCCCGTTTGACTCCCGTGTCGTGCGCCGCCGCGTAAGCAACACCATCCGCCTGTACGCCAAACAGCGCCGCCTGACGAACCTGCTGTCCCAACAGTACAACGAGCGCGTCAAGAACAGTCGCATGCTCATCGACATCATGGCCGGCGTCATGGAGCTTCGCAACGGCGAGAGCGGTAGGCACGTTACGAACATCGAAAAGCTGACCGAGCTGCTGCTTGGCTATCTGGTCCAGCGTAGCGGCACGATCTCCCTCGACAATGAGGAACGCTCCACGATCGCCCTGGCTTCGGCGCTGCACGATATCGGCAAGATGTCGATTGACGATGCGATCCTCAACAAGCCCGGGCGCCTCACGCCCGAGGAATTCGAGATTATGAAGACGCATACCACGATTGGCGCCAACATGCTGCTCGAGCTGGGCAGCCATCACGCCGGCAATGCGCTTATGGAATATGCGTACCAGATTGCGCGTTGGCATCACGAGCGCTGGGACGGCAAGGGTTATCCCGATGGCCTTAAGGGCGACGAAATTCCCATCGCCGCGCAGGTGGTTTCGGTGGCTGACGTGTACGATGCACTGACGAGCGTGCGCGTGTACAAGGACGCTATCCCGCACGAGGAGGCGATCCAGATGATCCTGGACGGTAAGTGCGGCACCTTTAACCCGTTGCTGCTCGATTGCCTGCTCGAGGTGCAAGACCAAATTGCCGAGACGTTGGCACGCCCCGCCGACGTCGTCGCGTTTCCCACGATTTAGTTTGACCAAAGGAGTTTTTAATCCATGATTTCCATGCGTGAGGCGTATGAGAAGATCGGCGCTAATTATGACGACGCGTGCGCTCGGCTGATGGGCGGGGAAATGCTTGCCCGCTTTGCCCTCAAGTTTTTGGATGACGAGAGCATGGACAAGCTGGAGGCTGCCATGGCGGCAGGAGACGCCGAGAGTGCGTTTATGGCAGCGCACACGCTCAAGGGCGTGAGCCAGAACCTGGGATTCGATAATCTGTACGAGCCGGCGGTCGTGGTAACCGAAGCGCTGCGCGGCGCTGATGCCGTTGACGGCGCCCGCGAGGGGATGCATGCGTTGCAGCAGCAATATGCGGCTACGATGTCGGCTCTGCGCGAGGCGGCCGAGTAAGAGGCTGTGAGCCTTGATGACTATGAGCGTGGATAATCTCCCGTTTTAGGCCCGGTGGCGGCCTCAAAGTGGGAGATTATCCACGCTCGTTCGATACGTGTCCAAAAATCCACGCTCACCTCTTCTGATTAGTGAATTGCCTATGCACACTGTCGGGGCTTTCCGCATGCAATCCATATCGTTGTTCGATAAACTGTTCGAATAACGATAGAGTCGATGAGGGTGAGTGTATGTCCAACAGCGTTCAGCGTATGGCCAAGGCGGGCGAAAATATCAGGAAGCTCGGTTTTTGCATGGCAGCCGTTTTTGCAGGGATGCTCGTCGCTTTTGCCGCGTTGGTTGTTTACGTGATCTGGTATGCGGTTACAAACGTTGCTTCTGTCGATTCTTTCGGTGTCGTGACGCTTCTCGATGGCGGGTGCATCGTTATCCCAAGCGGACTGTGCATGGCGCTTGTTATGGGTATTTCGCTTGTCGTTCTGTGCGGGATCAGCCGTAACATCTCGCGAGGCGTCTCGCCCTTTACCAAGACGCATGTGCGGCTTATCCGTGTTCTCGCGCTTGCCTTTGCTGTTAACGCCGCGGTTTCGCTTGTTGGTGCCTATGGATCGGTCAATCTCACCATTGGCGGACTGGAGCTTTACATCGTGCCTCATTCCTTCGTTATTGAGATTTGCCAAGGCGCTACCTTTGATGCGGGGTCGTTTATCGGCGCAGTTGTCTGTTTATTTATCTCGGCGATCTGGAGTTATGCCTCGCTGCTCCAAGAGCAGTCTGACGAGCTTGTGTAGGAGGAAACATGAGCTATCTCATCATCGAGCTTGAGACGCAGCTGCTTAAGACCGGAAAGACCAGTGCTGATCTGATTCGGGCGACGGGGCATACTCCGGCTAATATTTCAAAGCTTAGAAACGGAAAGATAAAAGCTATTCGCCTAAAGACGCTCCTCGATATCTGTGATGAGCTTGATTGTCAACCGGGAGATATTATTCAGCGCGTGAGTGAGAAAGAGCTTGAGGAGCTTATTGTTGAGCGTGCAAAAAACGTTGTGAGGCAGATGCGGGACGGCGGAGGCAATGAGGCGTCGCTTCCGACATCAGTCTTTGCTGTCGATTTGAGCGACGAGTAGCTTAAGGCGAACAACTAAAACGAAATATCAGCGTGAAGGGACCCGTGTCTAACACGGGTTCTTTCTTTTAGATTATCTTGGCAAATATGAGTTATCGAAAAACAATAACAACTATGGAAAACGATAAAGTAAAGAAGGAACGATATGAGCGGTTTTGCTATCAAGCGGAACGGGAGGCCAATGAACGCATCAGCGATAAAGCTATCAAAAGTTTCAAAACGCTACGGGAAACGGCACGTTTTGCATGACGTTTCCTTCGAGGTGCATCAGTCTGAGCTCTGTGCCCTTGTCGGTGCAAACGGGGCGGGTAAAAGCACGCTTATTAAAATAGCGCTGGGCCTCTGTGAGCCATCGTCGGGAAGCGTGGAACTCTTCGGAGGCAAATCAAAAAAAGACCTGAGCTTGATGCGGGCGCGTGTCGGCTATGTGCCAGATTCCTGCGGAGCATACCAATCTCTCAGTGCGGCTGAGAATCTTCGGATCCGATGTGCGGAATGGGGGCTCGATGAGAAACGTGAGGTTCCTCGCGTCTTGGGCCTAGTCGGGCTGGACATCGATGAGAAAAAGAGCGTAGGCAGTTTTTCTCTGGGAATGAAACGGCGGCTGGATATAGCTACAGCTTTGTTGGGTGACACTGATCTGCTTATTTTTGATGAGCCAGCAAACGGGTTGGACCCGCTGGGCATTGAGAGCATATGGACCCTTATCGGCCGATTGAATCGGGAGCAGGGCAAAACCATGCTTATCTCTAGCCACGACTTGGATGAGCTGGCATCGGTTGCAACAAGCTGCCTGTTTATTCATGACGGTGAACTGCTAAAAAAGGAATCGATGGATGTCATAAGGGATGAGGCGTCGTCCCTAAAAGAGTATTACAGGCGCTTGATGAAGGCGGTCTCGCTATGAAGCGGGCGATCCATCCCATAAAGGCAGATATGATGCGTTTGCACAGGATATTTCCGGCGAAGTTTGGTCTTGCGCTTATGCTGGCGTTCGGCCTTCTCTTCGGCATCTTTCTAAAAAACGGAACAACGTTGCTCACCTTTGGCTATGGCGTTTGTGGGGAGGATATTGGTTTCCTCTGGAATGCAATCGATCCTTCTGCGCCTGATGAGTCCCTTGCGCGCAGCGCTTTTGCCGGTACATCCCTGTTCGTTCCACTCATCGTTTGTTTGGTGCTTTTACAGGAGCATGGCTATAAAGAGGGGCACCGAATTTCTTCGGCAAGAGGTCTCAACCGCTTTTATGGGGCTCTAGCCCATGCATTTTCGTCTGCTTTAATAATTGGCGCAGCGTATAGCGCGCTTTGCCTTCTTCTTTTTGCAATAGCCATAATACGTGGAGGGCATAACTACTCGCACAACATACTAACTGTATTTTTGCCTGCAATGATAGTCAACGCCGTATTGGTGATATCGGTTGCGCTGGAGACGGTGACCATCTATCGGATAACGGGCAGCGCTGTATTGAGCGGGGCTGTGGTAATAATCGGATTTGTCATGAGCTTGACGCTCTACGGAACTTACCTTCAGACGCCCATACCGTCCTTGCGATGGATTTTCTTCCTTCCGGGGCCGTACCTTGGAGTCGGATGTGCCCTTGGGTATAGCGATATGGGGCAGCTGACGCTTCTGGGATATGGCGTGGCAGCCAGCTGTCTATCGGTATTGATTTACGCTCTCTTGAGCTTTCGCGCTGGGGGTGTGCTCAATGGCTCGTCAGATTAAAAGACTTCTCCAGTCAGAATTGAAGCATGTGAGCAAATGGGCGTACGCCTTAATCCTGGTAATTTATGCGTACATGGTGATATTGCAGCTTAATTCTTTCCCGATGTGGTTCTGTAGCCTCCGTGAGAACAGTTTCTTGGGTTTTTTCCCAGACCCGACGCTTCGGCTATCGGCGGAGGATGTCCTTCTATTTGGCAATGCAGAGGTTTTTCGCGGTCTGCTGTTCAACGTAGCCCCGTTGGCCCATGCATTGTTCTTTCCGTTCATCGCGGCTTGCATTGTGCCGCGCTTTGTCAGTTCGGGCTTTGTCGAGGAACCGTGGGGGTTGTCGGAGGCTCGGGGAGGGAAGCGTGTGTGCGCTATCGTTGCGCGAGCGGTGCTATCTTCTTTTGCCCTTTTGGGCGCGTTTGTCCTGTCGAGTGTCGTTTTGTACTGTCTTAACTGCGCAATCGTTTCGGATGCTCAGCAGTATTTCAACCTGCATGTATTTTGCTATCGACTTGTTCTTGCTGCCGCTGCCTGCCTTGCATACGTGGTTTCTTGCGTAATCGTTGTTTCCTATTTTGGGTCCGGCTTCGGTCCGATTGGCATGCTGTTGCTTGTCAACGTCGTAGCGATCTACATACAGATCGGGGCCAATTCCATGCTTCCGCTTCCAGCCTCGATGCTCATGTGGATTTGCGGCGTGACCCCGTTGGGGAATGGTCAATGCATCTCGATTTTAATTGACTGCCTCATAAACGTAGCAAGCGTTTTTATCATTTGCTTTACTGTCGACCGATTGCGGTCGAGATTTCTCTGATTGTTTGTGAGGGATAATCATACCGAGCATATCAAATACAGGGGGGGCGGGCACCGTAGCTGGTGTCCGCCCCTCCTGGCTTAGGAGGCTTTAACTTGTGTAACTTGCGAGCTAACGGGCCTGCTTAACCTTTGCCGCTGCCTCGACAAACGACTTCCACAGGTTAAAGTCGGTCTCGAGCGTCTTCCACGTGTACTCGGGATGCCATTGCACGCCCAAGCAGAATGGCTGGCCTTCGACCTCGATGCACTCGGGAACGCCGTCGGTTGCCTTGGCGACCAAACGCGTGCTCTTACCCAGACGATCGACGCAGCAGTGGTGTGCGGAGTTGGTTTGGATCAGCCTGTGTCCGCCAACCGCGCGGTCGAGCAGCGAGTCCGGCACGACCTCGACGGGATGCACGGGGTCGTTGAGCACGTGGGTATGGCGCCACTGCGTGCGGCCCTCGCGAGCGCCCAGGCTCGGCACGTCCATGCACAGGGTGCCGCCAGTGGCGACGTTGAGCAACTGCGTGCCACGGCAGGTGGTAAAGAGCGGCTTTTTGGCGCGGAGCACCTCGCCGACCAGCTTAAACTCAAAGCTATCGCGGATCTCGCAGCAGAGGGTGGGGTCGTAGGGTCGATCATCGCCCCAGCGTTTGGGATTGACATCGGGGCCGCCGGGAATGGCGATGCCGTCGGCGATATCGACGTAATGGCGGATGACCTCAATGTCCTCGGTGATGGACATCTGCAGCGGCAGGCCGCCGGCGGCAAGGATGGCATCGACAAAGACACTTGCGATTTCCTCGTTGGGGGAGAGCGTCTCGCTTAAAAACGGCTTTGCCTCTTCCCAACGCGGCGCGACGAGGATGAGCGGGCGGTCGGCGGGATCGACGTCGACGTGCGGGGTGTATGACGATGAAGTGCGAGTTCCGATCATGGGCGTGGCTTTCGAATCCGGGTGGACATGGCGCAGGGCGGCGCGGGGCAAACGCTGCAGATGAATGTGTCCCGCGTGGCAATTGGGTTAGTGGCCCTTGATGGAGTTGAGGAAGTCTTGGGCGCGCTTGGTCTGGGGATGGTCGAAGAACTCGTCGGGCGTGCCGGTCTCTACGATCTGGCCGTCGGCCATAAACACGACGCGGTCGGCCACGCGGCGGGCAAAGTTCATCTCGTGCGTAATCACGATCATCGTCATGCCCTGCTGGGCCAGGCGGACCATGACCTCGAGCACCTCGTTAATCATCTCGGGGTCAAGGGCGCTTGTGGGCTCGTCAAAGAGCATGGCCTTGGGCTGCATGGCAAGCGAGCGGGCGATGGCTACGCGCTGCTGTTGGCCGCCCGAGAGCTGTGCGGGCACCTTGTCGGCCTGCTCGGCAACGCCCACGCGGCTCAACAGATCCATGGCGCGCTCGCGGGCCTCGTCCTTGGAGACGCCCAGCACATCGACCGGTCCCAGCATGACGTTCTGCAACACGGTCATATGCGCGAACAGGTTGAACTGCTGAAACACCATGCCCAGCTCGGCACGCATGCGGGCAAGATCCTTGCCTTCCTGCGGCAGGGGCTCGCCCTCGATGAGAATCTCGCCCGAGTCGATGGTCTCCAAGCGGTTGATGGTGCGGCACATGGTCGATTTGCCCGAGCCCGAGGGGCCGATCACGACGACAACCTCGCCGCGATCGACCGAGAGATTAATGTCGTTGAGGACGTGCAGATCGCCATAGTGCTTATCGACGTGCTTGAGCTCAATCAGCGGCTGATTGCCGGTGGAAGAAGTGCTCTGTGCCATGGTGCTCGGCTCCTTATGACTCGAAATGGTAAATCGTTAGCGAATGATGGTCGCGCCGGTCTTGTGCGAGACGTAGACGGCGGCCTTGTTGATTGCAACGTTGATGAGGATGTAGATGACCGCGATCACCAGATAGACCGACACGAGGGCGTCGTAGTTGGTAATGAGTACGCGGGCGTTTTGCATGAGGTCGGGGTAGCTCACCACGTAGGCGACGGTGGTGTCTTTGACGACGACTACAAGCTGCGAAATCAACGACGGAATGATAAAGCGAATCGCCTGCGGCAGCACGATTTTAAAGGTGATTTTAGCTTTGGCGAGACCGAGCGCCTGGGCGGCCTCGACCTGGCCGCGCGGCACGGCATTGACGCCGGCGCGGAAGATCTCGGCAAGCACACCGGCTGCAGCGAGCGCGACGGGAAGCGTGAGCATCCAAAACGACGGCAGCGCGATCTTGTACTGGGGCAGCACCAAAAAGAAGAAGTAGATGAACAGTAGGCTCGGCACGCCACGGAAGAAATCGGTGAGCACGCGGCAGACCAGCTGCAGCGGCTTGATGTCGCTGGTGCGGCCGAGCATGAGGGCCAGACCCAGTACCAGCGCGATGGCGCCAGCGGTGAGCGCGACCTTTACCGTGCCCTCAAAACCGGCAAGTAAGAACTTCCAGGTAGTGAGGTGCGTAAAGAAATACCAATAGTGGACTGAAAGCTGACCGGTCACATAAAAGCGCTGCAGTACCAGAGCGATGAGCGCGGCCACGGCAACAAGTGAGATGGCGGTGCCGACGCGAATCTTGGCGCGCATCTTGGGGCCGGGAGCCTCGTAGAGCGCATCGCGCATGGTGAGCGCGGAGGTGGAGTGCTTGCTCATCGGAGGATCCTCACCTTCTTATCGATATAGTTGCCAATGTGGCTCACCACAAAGGCTGTGCCCAGGTAGCCGAGCGCCGAGATAAAGAACGCGGCGACGCCGCCGAGCGAGCGCGTGTTGATGTAGCTCACCACGCCGGTGAGCTCCTGCGGTTTCAGCGGCACCTGACTGCCGAGCGCGGTGGTGAGCATGACGGCGATAAAGAGGTTGGTCATGGGCAGCACGCTCGAGCGCAGCGCCTGCGGAATCACGATCTTGGCGAGGATACGGCTGAAGCTCATGCCCAGCGAGCGGGCGGCTTCCACCTGGCCGACACCGACGGTGTTGATGCCGCTCATAAAGTTCTCGGAGCCAAAGGCAGAACCCAAGAGCACTGTGGCGACGATGACGCAGGTGCGGTAGGGCAGGACGACCTTGAGCGGCGGCAGCGCGTAGACGACGATAATGAGCAGCGCGATGCCGGGGATGTTACGGAAGACCTGGACATACAGGTCGCCAAAGACGCGCAGCGGCTTGAGCGGCGACACGCGCATCACGGTGACGGCGACGGCCAGCACCATGGCGATGGCAAACGACTCAAGCGTCATGCCCCAGGTTGCTAGCAGCGCGTCGATATAGTTCTGGCCATAGAGCGACCAGAGCTCGGAGAGACTCATGCGGACCTCCCGCCGATAAGGAAAGGGGCTCCCGTGTGTACGGAAGCCCCGACAACTCAGTGATGAAACAGTTTAGCGCAATAAAGCGAATCATGCGTTTCCGTATGGTTTCGTTGCGGCCGTTACCAGGCTCGCTGCTTAGGCGCCGATCTCGGGCAGCTCGGGAACATTGGTGTCGCCCGTACGGTCGCCGATGCAGATCTGCCACAGCTCGGTCCAGGTGCCGTCGTCCTCGATCTTCTTAAGGAAGTCGTTGACAAAGGCGACGCCGTCGGAATCGAGCGGCAGACCGATGCCATAGGGCTCCTTGCTGCCGAAGGGCTTGCCGGCAATCTTGTACTTACCGGGCTCGCGGACCAGGGCGCTCTGCTGCATGTTGTTATCGATGACGTAGGCGTCAACGCGGCCCTGTTGGAGTGCCTGGCGTGCCTCCTCGTCGGTCTTGAACTCTTGCTGGCTGGCCTTGGGGGCGAACTCCTCCAGAATGGCGGGGCCGTTGGAGCCGGACTGGACGGCGACGTTCTTGTCGGCCAGGTCGTCGACGCTCTTGATGTCGTCGTTATCGGCGAGCACCAGGATAGCCTGCTGGGTGTAGTAGTAGGGACCGGCAAAGGAGACGAGCTTCTTACGCTCGTCAGTGATGGTGTAGGTGGCAAAGACGGCGTCGACCTGGCCGTTCTGCAGGACGGACTCGCGCGTGTCCGAGGTCACCTGGGTGATCTCGACCTTGTTCTCGCCCAGAATGTAGTTGGACAGAAGCTGCGCGATGCCGGCGTCGAAACCGCGGGTCTGACCGTCCTTCTCGTTGAGGAGGGAGAAGAGCGTGGAGGTCTGAACGCCACCGATCTTAAAGACGCCGGCGTCCTTGACGGCCGTCGCCCAGGCGCTGGCGGCGATGGCGTCGTCATCGGCCTTGGGGCCGTTGTCGACGAGCTTGTCGAATGCCTTAGCGTCGAGCGTGGTGGAAGCCTCGGTATCCTCGGAGCTCTTGGAGGAGGCGGCGGAGCCCTTGTCGGCCTCGGCGCTGGTGTCAGAGCAGCCGGCAAGACCAAGGCCGGCGACGGTTGCGAAGCTGGCGGCAACGAAGCCGCGGCGGTCGAGAACGACCTGCTGGGAGAGGTTCTTGCTCATGGTAGAACACCTTTCTCAATAAAATCCCTAGCGGTTGAGTAGAGTTATACCCTATCCCGCTCAGATGGGTCAACACGAAATAACTCAGAAACATACTTGTCTTATAGGTTATTCTACCTACCAAAAAGGGACAGGTCTATTTTGGTAGGTTTTATCTGGGAAAACGTCGGTTATTGCTGCTGAGACGGCGTTTCGCGGACGGCGTGGTCGCTCGTGGCGGTCGCTATAATGGCGGCAACGCGACACATATATAAGTAAGGAGATCGCGTATGAACGGTTATTCGTTTTTCGCGCCGACCGTGACCTAAAACCACCAAAAAGGGGACAGGCACCTTTGTGGTGGTTTGGGCTGGTACGGCGGCCGGTCTCGTTGTTTTGTCTCAATCTGTAACATCTAGACGAGGAAATGGGTTCTTACTGTTACAGATCGAGATTTTATCCTTAGGGGGATTTGAATGTCTCGATCTGTAACAGTTAGACGGGAATTCGGGCCATAGATGTTACGGATTGAGATAATCGCGTCGCGAAAATAAAAACCTCCGCAGGGGGTGCTTTCCTTGCGGAGGTTTTTTACTCGTTGAGTAGCCTTACGGCCTCGGCGGCCATGTTCTCGACCGTCATGCCGTTCTGAGCGAGCAGCTCGTTGGGGTCGTAGCGGTCGGGGAAGCCCTTGGCGATGCCGAAGGTGCGCGTGCGCAACGGCGTGTATGCCAGATAGCACGCGACGCGCTCGCCCCAGCCACCGTCCAAGATGCCGTCCTCGAGGGTGACGACAACGCGATGCTCGGCGGCAAGGCTGTCGAGGAACTCACGGTCGAGCTCAGTTGCATAGCGCGGGTTGACGAGCGTGGCCTCGATGCCGTACTCGGCAGTCAAGCGGTTTGCCACGCGCTCGCCCAACTCAAAGAAATCGCCAAGCGCGAGCACGGCCACGTCGCGACCCTGGCGCACCACGTTGTAATGAACGGCGCCGTAATCGGTGTCATCGGCAGGCGCCAAGTCGGGGCGGCTTACCAAGCCAATGCCCGGCACGCGAATCGCCACGGGATGCTCGCGGTGGTCGAGCGACCAGCTCAGCATGGACAGATATTCCTCCATGCAGGCCGGCGCCAAGTAGTGCATGTTGGGAAGACCGCCCAGCATGGAAATATCAAAGAACGAAAGATGCGTCTCGGATGTGGTGCCAAAGATCGACGCGCCAAATACCAGGATGGTCGCGGGGGCGTCGTTGAGGCACAGGTCGTGCCACAGTTCGTCGTAGGCACGCTGCAAGAACGTACCGTACACGCCAAAGACCGGCTTGGCACCCGAGCGGGCGAGTGCGGTGGCAAAGGTCACGGCGTGCTCCTCGGCAATGCCCACGTCGACAAACTGCTTGCCTGCCGCGGCGCGAAGCTCGGGTGTAAAGCCCATGATGTAGGGCGTGGCGGCCGTGATGCCCACGACCTGCGGATCGCGCTCGATGGCGGCGCTGAGCGCCTCGCCCGTAATGTCGGCATAGGTGCGCGGCGCAGGCTCGCTCGGATGGCCCGGGCAGAGCTTGCGCCCAGTCGCCATGTCAAACGGACCCACATGATGCCAGCGCTCGGGGTCGCTCTGGGCTGGCTCAAAGCCCTTGCCCTTTGCGGTGGAGACGTGCAGCACGATGGGATGATCGATATCGCGCAGCTCCTGCAACGCGTCGACCAGGGCCAACACATCGTTACCGGCGTCCAGATAGCGGTAGTCGAGCCCCATCGCGCGGAAAACGTTGCGCTCGCAGGTGCCGTTGCTGGCGCGCAGCTCGGCCAGATTGCGATACAGGCCACCGTGGTTTTCGGCGATGGACTGGTCGTTGTCATTGACGATGATGATCAGGTTGCTGTCGAGCTCGGCGGCATTGTTAAAGCCCTCAAACGCCAGACCGCCCGAAAGCGAACCGTCGCCAATGATGGTAATGACGTTGTAGCTGTCGCCCGCCAGATCGCGGGCGTGTGCCAAGCCGCAGCCCAGGCTCACCGATGTGGAGGTGTGGCCCATGGCGAACAGGTCGTGTTCGGACTCGTCGGGATTGGCAAAGCCAGAGGCCTCGCCGTAGCGTGCCGGGTCGATATAAGTGTACGCGCGCCCAGTCAGCGCCTTGTGGGCATAGGTCTGGTGCGACACGTCAAAGACAATTTTGTCGGTGGGGGAGTTAAACACGCGATGGAGCGCAACCGTAAGCTCAACGACGCCCAGGTTGGGGGCAACGTGCCCGCCGACGGCGGCGGAGCTTTCGAGGATGGCGTGGCGGATCTCGCCGCAGAGCAGCGGAAGCTCGGCGCGATCGAGAGCCTTGACGTCCTCGGGCGTTGTCGTTTGCGTAAGCAGCATCGTTGTGGGTTACTCCATGCGAATCGTGCGCCGGCACTCCCTCGGCCGGCACAATTGCACAAGACAGTCTCGCACATTTTGGCGTTTGATATGTGACGGCGGCGCGGTAATTCGCCAACTGGTGGGGCAAAACGTTTTGTCCGATGCCATACTGGTAAATTCGATGATGATTTTATTCATTGCGTGCAGGCTGCGGCTTGCCGCCGAGCGCCGCCGGAAGGAGGCCGCATGTCCGATACCGTTCGTGCCGAGAAAATCGCGCGCGAGGTCGACGATGCCGCCCGTCAGCTTGCCCAGGCGGGCCGCTTGGACCTGATGCATGAGTTTATCCAACATGGCGATGTGACGGTCTATACACATGTGACCTCGGTAGCGCGGGCAAGTCTGTCCTTTGCCGAGCGCCTGGGCCGCGTCGGTATCTCCGTCGACCGCTTATCGCTGCTGCGCGGGGCCCTGCTGCACGATTACTTTCTCTATGACTGGCACGACCCCGACCCAAGCCATCGACTGCATGGCTTTCGTCACCCGTTTTTTGCCCTGGCGCGTGCGGAGGAAGATTTTGAGCTGACGTCGCGCGAGCGGAATATCATCGCGCGCCATATGTTTCCGCTGGTGCCGGTGCCGCCGACGTGTCGTGAGGCATGGATTGTGTGCCTGGCGGATAAATGGTGCGCGCTGCGCGAGACGATTGCCGGCCGTCTGCCGCGCAAAGGCGGCGCGAACGATTTGAACGAGGGTTCGAGCGACGGCTCGAGCAAAGAATCGAACGAAAAGAGGAGTGGGTAGACGGTGGGAACCGCGATCGGCATGGCATTTGACGGCGCGACGCTTGCCGCTTGTCCGCTCTCGGCGCTGGTACTCTCGTTTGCCTTCTACGGTTTTTGCGGCTGGGTATGGGAGTCGACAGTCTGCGCCATGCTCAACCACGGACGCTTTGCCAACAGCGGCTTTTTGCTAGGGCCGTGTTGTCCCATCTACGGTGCGGGCGGCATCGCGTGCTGGTTGCTGCTGCGTGGAATCCCAGACGCCTCGAGCCAGTTTGTCGCTGCCGCGCTCGTATGCAGCGTAATCGAGTACAGCGTGGGCGTGTTACTCGAAAAAACGACGGGCGCTCGCTTTTGGGACTATTCGCATCTGCCGTTTAACCTACATGGGCGTATTTGCCTGTACTGGGCCTGCGCGTTTGGCTTGGGCGCGTTGTGCATTTGTCGCGTGGTGGAGCCGGCGGTGTTGGGCCTGCTTGCCCACCTGCCGGTTTTCATGGTGCGGCTGGCGGCTTTTGCCGTCGCGGTTGTGATGATCGTCGATGCGATTTGCTCACTGGCGAGCTGGCGCCGCCTGTCCGATCAGCTTGAGCGTGTGCGTGCCGACCTTGCCGACCGCATCAATGAGTCGCTCGCCGACGCCTCCGACTCTATGCTCGAACGTATTCCCGATTCGGCGATTGACTCGGTGGCGCAGACGCATATCCGCGGTCGCGCCGTTAACGCTTGGCTGGCCGAGCTGGGCGACGCGGCGCTCGATGCCCTGCGCGAGAAGACTTCGATGCCGACGTTTATTTCGGATGGTGCTCGCGGCCTGGCGCTCGCTGCCCGTCGCGTGGCCGATGCCGCGCCGAGCATGCCGCGTCCGTCGCTCGGTCGTCGCCTTGCCGGCAAGCGCATGAGCCGCCCGGTACCGAGCGTGTCACTCAGCCGCCGCGACCTACGCTTCTTTAACGCCTTCCCGCGTCTGCGCATCAATCGTTACGAGGGCGTCATCCGAGCTACCGACCTCCGCGACCGAGCCCGCGAGCTGTTCCGGCGCTAGCCAGAGCGGAGCCAAGCGCGCCCTTCTCGTTCGCACGTTTCCCGTTCGTTTCGCGTCCGTTGCCGCGCCGTTTCCAAGATTGCGGTGCCGTTTCCATTCGACAACGCAGCGTTTAACAACGCCGTATCTGGTCTACACCAGTTGCCCCTCGGCCGCATGATGGGCGCCGACAACGTTCATGCGACCAAGGGGGAGCGAATGTCCGATACGGGATCGACAACGTTTATGCTCATCTGCACCATGCTCGTGTTTTTAATGACACCGGGTCTGGCGTTTTTCTATGGCGGCCTGTCCAGGCGCAAAAATGTCATCAACACCATGCTTATGTGCTTTGGCGCCATTGGCCTGGTTGGTGTGCTGTGGATTGTTGCCGGCTGGTCGCTGGCCTACGGTGGTGACGGTTCTAGCCCGTTTATTGGCGGCTTTGACCAGCTGCTGTGCCTGCCGGTGCTCAACCAGGTGCTGCAGGCGGCCGAGGGCAATGCTGCGGATGGTGCCGTCTACCCTCAGATCATCAACATCGCCTTCCAGATGGCGTTTGCCATGATCACCGCCGCTATCGTCACGGGCAGTCTGGCAGGCCGCGTTAAGTTTGGTGCCATGACGGCCTTCCTGGGCATTTGGCTGCTCGTGGTCTATGCGCCGCTCGCCCACATGGTTTGGGGCGGCGATGGTTCCTTTATCGGCGACATCATCGGCGCGCTCGACTTTGCCGGCGGCGACGTGGTACACATTTCGTCCGGTCTCACGGGCCTGATTCTCTGCTTAATGCTCGGCCGTCGTCGCGGCTTTGGCATGGTGAGCTACCGTCCGCATAACGTGCCGTTTGTGGCGCTGGGCGCCGGCCTGCTTTGGTTTGGTTGGTTTGGCTTTAACGGCGGCAGCGAGTTTAAGGCCGACGCCGTGGCGGCACTCGCCATCCTCAACACCGTGACGGCCAGCGCGGCGGGCATGGTCTCGTGGCTTGTCGTCGAGCGCGTGCACACCGGTCGTCCCACGCTGGTGGGTGCTAGCACCGGTTTGGTTGCGGGCCTTGTGGTGGTTACGCCGGGTGCGGGCTTTGTCGAGCCGTGGGCGGCGCTGGTCATGGGCCTGATCGTATCGCCCGTCTGCTATCTGGCCATCAGCCATCTTAAGACCAAGTTCGGCTACGACGATGCACTCGACGCGTTCGGTTGTCACGGTGTCGGCGGCATCTTGGGCGGTGTGCTCACGGGCCTGTTCTGCGTGCCGGAGCTCTCGTGGACCGGTAAGGGTGGTCTGTTCTACACGGGTGACATGTCGCTGCTCATCTCGCAAATCCTGGGCATTGTGGTGACGGTCGCTATTGTGCTGGTGCTCGACTTGGTGATTGCCGCGGTGGTCAAGGCGCTGTTCCGCGGCAGCCTGCGCGTGGACGAGGCCGATGAGGCGCTGGGCTTGGATGCGAGTCAGCACGGCGAGAGCGCCTATCCTTCGTTTAGTGGTCTGGACTAACAGTTTCAAACGTTCTGTCAGACCAACTCTTAAAGAGAGGAATTCACTATGAAGAAGATCACGGCAATCGTTCGTGCCGAGAAGCTCGAGGTTCTTAAAGACGCGCTGTTTGCTGCTGATGTTCGCGGCATGACTATCAACCAGGTGCAGGGCTGCGGCGCGCAGCATGGCTGGAAGGAATACGTGCGCGGCAACGAGTTGCTTGTCAACACGATCCCTAAGGTGCAGTTCACCCTTATCTGCGCTGATGAACATGTCGATGGCATTGTCGACATCATCTGCAACGCCGCCCGCACCGGTGCCGTTGGAGACGGCAAGATTTGGGTCGAGCCGGTCGAGGATGTTATCCGCATCCGTACCGGCGAACACGGCCCCGCCGCGGTGTAGAATCGACCGTCTGCCATCCGCAACGTTAAAATGCTGCAATGAGGCACAAGGCTTGCGTTGCGGATGGGCGGATTATGGGTCGCAATAAATATCCCGAGGAGACGGTCGCGAAGATTCTCGACGCGGCACTGGAGCTATTCTGCGCACAGGGTTATGAGGGGACGAGCATTCAAGATATCGTTGACCGTCTCGATGGCATGACCAAGGGCGCTGTCTATCATCACTTCAAGAGCAAAGAAGAGATTTTCAACGCCGCGTTTGATCGGGCGATGACTCCGATTGTTGAGCACCGCCGCTCGATGCTTGGCGTCGGTAATATGACCGGAGCCCAAAAGCTCAGGCGGCTGTACGCGCCCGAGTCCGTTGTTCCGCAAATTGAGCTATGGGCACGCATGCATCCTGCGGCGGATCCGGTAAAAAGCTCGCGTCTACTGGCGATGCAGTACCAGGGCTCGTTTGACGAGTCAGCCGATGGCTGTCTCTTGCCAGTGATCGAGGAGGGCATCGCCGACGGCTCCATTGCGTGCGAATGCCCGCGCGAAGCGGCGGAGGCCGTATCGTTGTTGGCGAATCTCTGGCTGCTGCCGCTGTTCCGTCCGCTCGAGCCCAAGGAGCGAATGCTCGCTCGTGCACAATGTCTGGCGCAGATGGCCGCTGCGGTGGGACTCGATTTGGGCGAGGAAGTGCTCCAGACAACGGCACGGATTTGGGACGTATGGGACCGCGCTGGGTGGTAATATAGATACCAACGGTATGTAATTGATTTGTGAGGGTAGCCACGGCTGCCCTTTTCAAGTCATTAAATACATACTAGTGGTATGTATAGGGGGTGGGCTTATGGCTGGGCTGAGAGACGTCGGCGTCTCGTTGAAATCAAAAACAGTGCGGTCAATCAGGCTCGCGGAACTTCTGGTTGCGCAGCTGTGCACGTATTCGATGCTGTCGGCGCTGTGCTTTGCGTATCCGCTTTACTTGTTCGATTGCAGCGGATCGTCAACGTTATATGGCGCCGCCGTGGCGATAGCGTTCATACCCGGCGTACTCGCAACTCCGATTGGCGGAATCTTGGCGGATAGGGGAAGACATCGCGAGGCCCTCGTGGCCCTCGGCATTGCTCTGATGACTGCATCACTGCTGTCTATCCCCATGAAGCACTCATTGCCTCTTGCGGTCGTCGTAGTAGCGATACTTTGTGTTCAATATGGCGCTCAATCGCTGCTAAAGCCAATGCTCCAAATTGAGACGGTGCGTATGGCGGGTGAAGAGAAGGTTGAGCGGGCCACTGCATTGGTTTCGCAGATGACCATGGTGAGCAATATCTTGGGTCCTGTGGTCGGGACGGCAGTCTATGGGTGCTTTGGCATCGATGCTCTTTGCACAACCGCGTCGGTGGCGTTTGCGATTTCAGCTCTGTTGTTTGGTGGCGTACTCAAGCAAAATGCCTCATCTGAAACGATGGGAGACGGCGCGACTCGTACGACATGCCGAAACGATTTTCGGGAGTCGATTCGGTATCTGTTGCAAAATGCATCATTGGTCGCTGTGATTTTGCTTGCGGCAGTTTTGAACCTTGCGTTGGTTGGGCTAACGATTGGCGCTCCCATTATTGTTACAAAGCATCTCGGCATGCAATCGTCCTGCGTTGGGATAGTTGAGGTTGCTCTGGGCCTGGGTGGTCTTACCGGCAGTGGCTTGGTCGGCATTTGGCCGCATCGTTTTTCTTTCAATGGCATATGTCGATATGTTGCGATGATCTGTTTTGGAGTCGCGCCGATTATTGTTACGCTGCTGTTCGGCGTAGATGTATGCGTGTTCACCGTGTTTGCGGTTGGTTCGGCATGGATCATGGTGTGGGCAAGCATTGCGTCGGTTGAAATCACCGCGTTTGTTCAGCGGGCAGCGCCGACTGAGCTCTGCGGAAAAGTGCTTTCGGTCGTTTACATGGTCCTTTCCTGCGCAACACCTATCGGCCAATTGACGTACGGGGTTGCATATGATCGATGGACACCGGCGATTGTATTCGCAGCCATGTTGGCGGTGCTGACGTTGACGACGGCGCTGTTTTATCGTCTGAAAAATCGCTTGCGGCGATTGTCTTGACGCGCTGGGGCACCGTGAATTTGCGGAGGCAGTGGCCCGCCGCGCCGGGACGGCATTGTTTGGGCATGCCTCTCCTTCGTCTACAATATCGGGCAGACGAAGGAGAGGCATGTCCATGATCAAGATGTTCGCGAGTGACTTAGACGGAACGCTGCTGAACGCCCTGCACGAGGCGGATGGGACCATCCGCCGCGCCATTCGCGAGCTGACCGAGGCTGGCCTGCACGTGGTTCCCGCGACCGGACGCTCGACGCTGCCGATCGGCGAGCATGGCTTTACGGGGCTGGCGCTCGATGCCTGCTGCTCTAACGGCTCCATCGTGCGCGACAGCCATGGCGAGGTGCTCAAGACCTGGACCATCGATTCGCAGATCACCGAGGAGCTGCTCAAGGCGTTCCCGGATATCTGTTTTGACTGCTCCACGCCCGACGGCATGTTTTCGAGCGGATCGTTCGAGATGCACCAGGCGGGCTTTAAAAAGGACAGTCCCATCAAGCGCATCGTGATGCGTGGCATGCGTGCGCGTGGCGGCTATCACGAGGAACAGTATTTCGACCAGTCGATTGGCGACATCTTGCGCCACGATGTGTGCAAGATCAACTGCCGCGTGACCTCGCGCGAGCTGGAGCGCGACCTTAAAGCGTATCTTGCCGAGCGTTCCGATCGCGTGGTCAACGCGCCGTTTGACCCCGTTATGTTCGAGATTACGGACGTGACGTGCAACAAGGGCGAGAGTGTTGCCTGGCTGGCGGGCTACTACGGTATTGCCGAGGACGAGGTCGCGGTCTACGGCGACGGTGGCAACGACATCGCCATGCTCAAACGCTTCCGCCACAGCTACGCGACCAAAAACGCTAGCGATGCAGCTAAGGCTGCTGCGAGCGCAACTATCGGCAGCTGCATGGTCCACGCCGTCCCCAAACACACGCTCGCCACCATGCATAAGCAGAGCTCCCGCACCATCATTGAATAATGTGACAAAGGGACTGTCCCTTTGTCACATGGGAGATACCGGCTTTTGGCGTATAGGACTGTCACGCTTTCGCCACCAACAAATTTCGAGTTATTCGGCCTGTCGGAGGTCGTTAAATGGCTAAAGATGCCCTCTCTGGAACATTCATGCCTCTAATGGTGTTTGATTCGGTGACGTAAGTGCGCAAATGGGCATGTATACGCTCAAATAAGGACAAAAACCCTCAGATAATCCCGGCGGTGCATTTATACAAAACCAGTAGCGTGGCCGAATAAATCGAAAAATGTAGTTGGCAGTTCGGCGACAAGCTCGGGTATGGCAAAGGAACTGCTCCTTCGCCATACCCGAGCTCCGATCTTCTGAAATGCGAACAAACATTCGCATATCTAACTGCGCTTTGATAGAATCGGTATCGTTGACGGCAGTTCCATGTGCCGGGCAGCGCCCTCCATCTGATGGGAGGTGATGCCCATGACCGATTTGATTGATTTCGTGAGGCTCCTGACCGCATTGGTCTCGCTTCTTACGACGCTTATCGGACTTTCCGAGGCACTCAAGCAACGCTCGAAGCAACGAAAGAGGGGTCGCCGCCGCTAAGGCGTTGACCCCTTAATCCACGCAACGGCGCTGCCCAGCTTTGCAGAACTTGGGCTGCCGTTGACACCATTCTACCCACGAATGACATTTTGGACAATCGGCAATGTCGCTTCTAAAAGCTGAGCGCAACCTAATGTGACAAAAGGACAGTCCCTTTGCCACAATCTAAATATTGCCTTTACGTGTTGATACACACGGTGTGCAATAATACTCGCACTGTGCAATAGCGCACAGGCTGAGTAACAAGGAGGACGCTTGTCCCAGCTCGAGAAATGCGACCGCCGGTCCCTTCGCTCGCAGCGTGCCCTTCGCCAGGCACTTGCCAGCGAGCTTGCCGAAAGCGGCGACCTTTCGCGCATTAATGTCGCGTCGCTCACCGAGCGCGCTGGCCTTACGCGTCGCACGTTCTATTCGCACTACCGCGATATCCCCGACTTTATCAATCAAATCGAGGACGGCTTGCTGGCCGAGATCCGTGAGCGCATTGAGCTCATCACCGCAGCTCAGCTGCCCGATCTCTATCACAATATCGATGAGCTCGAGCCGGCGCCCGGTTCGGTTGAGCTGCTGCGTTATCTTGCGGCCAACCGCGACTTAATCGGTGCGCTGCTGGGTCCGGGCGGCGACCAGGCCTTCATTAAAAGAATCATTGACACCGCGCGTGAGGCTGTGGTGCCGCGTGCGCAGACGGGCATTTTGGGCCTGGCGCTGGGCACGTTCTTTGACTACTACGTCACCTACGTCGTGAGCGCCGAAGTCGGCATGATTCAGCGCTGGTTTGAGCGTGGGCTCACCGAATCGCCCGAGGCCATGGCACGCATTATGACGGTGCTCGCTTTTGTTCGTCCTGGTGACCTTTATGGCCAACCCATCGATATCAACGTGCCGGAATACGGCATGAAGCTATTGAACTTGCAGCTCGAGGACGCGGCCGACACCGCTGCAACCGTCGAGTCCAACAACTAAGAGGAGAGACAGATGAGCAAACTCGTCGAGGGCATCAAGGATCGCATGGTCGCTGCCGCACGTGAGGCCGCGCCCGCCGTGGTGGACGCGGCGCAGAAGGCCGCGACCGCTGCTGCCGAGAAGGTTGCCGAGGCAGTTGCCGATGCCAAGAACGCGGCAGGGGAGGCGTCCGTCACTAGCGAGCCCGCCACCGCCGCTGAGCCCGTAGCCGCCACCGCCGCCCGGGCCCCCGAAGGCGCGATTTTCAACCCCGAGAACGCCCGCGGCAACCTGCACCTGGGCATCGACGTGGGCTCCACCACCGTCAAGCTTGCCGTGCTCAACGATGATAACCAGATCGTGTATGCCAAGTACCAGCGCCACCACACCGACGTTCGCGCTTGCGCCCGCGACCTGTTTGAGGGCGCCGCGACCGTGCTGCCGACGGCCCAGATGACCTGCGCCATCACCGGCTCGGGCGGCCTGCTGCTGTCCCAGTGGCTCGACCTGGAGTTTGTCCAGGAGGTCATCGCCAGCAAGCGTGCCGTCGAGACCCTCATCCCGGCCACCGATGTCGCCATCGAGCTGGGCGGCGAGGACGCCAAGATCATCTACTTTGACAACGGCATCGAGCAGCGCATGAACGGCACCTGCGCCGGCGGCACGGGCGCGTTCATCGACCAGATGGCAACCCTGCTGCACACCGACGCGAGCGGCCTTAACGAGCTCGCGGCCAACGCCACCACCATCTATCCCATCGCCAGCCGCTGCGGCGTCTTTGCCAAGACCGACGTCCAGCCGCTGCTCAACGAGGGCGCCCGCCCCGAGGACGTCGCCGCTTCCATCTTCCAGGCCGTCGTGACCCAGACCATCTCGGGCCTGGCGTGCGGCCGTCCCATCCGCGGTAACGTCGCCTTCCTGGGCGGCCCGCTGCAGTATCTCTCCGAGCTGCGCCACCGCTTCTACCTCACGCTCAACCTGGACGAGGAGCACCGTATCGTGCCCCAAAACGCTCACCTGTTTGTGGCGAGCGGCGCCGCCATGGCGCACGAGTCCAACAAGCTCAGCACGTTCCCGCAGCTCATTGAGGCTATCGATGCTCTGGGTGACACGCAGGGTGCCGAGGTCGAGCGTCTGGATCCGCTCTTTGCCACCGACGAGGACTTTGCCGAGTTCAAAACCCGCCACGACCAGGAAGTCGTCCCCAAGGGCAAGCTCGACGGCTACACCGGCCGCGTGTTCATCGGCATCGACGCCGGCTCCACCACCATGAAGGCCGCACTTGTGGGCGAGGACGGTCAGCTGCTGCACACTTGGTATGGCAACAACAACGGTGACATCCTGGGCACGGCCAAGGTTATCATGGCCGATTTCTACAACCACATTCCTGCAGGCTGCACCATCGGCCACGTGACCACCACGGGCTACGGCGAGGCGCTGCTCATCGAGGCCCTCAAGGCTGACTCCGGCGAGATCGAGACCGTCGCGCACCTGCGCGGCGCCAAGGCGTTCCTGCCCGGCGTCGAGTTTATTCTGGACATCGGCGGCCAGGACATGAAGTGCCTGCGCGTCAAGGACGGCGTGATTGAGCACATTATGCTCAACGAGGCCTGCTCATCGGGCTGCGGCAGCTTTATCGAGAGCTTCGCCGTGTCCATGAACATGGACGTGCGCGCGTTCGCCGATGCCGCCATCCATGCCAAGGCCCCGGTCGATTTGGGCAGCCGCTGCACGGTCTTTATGAACTCGCGCGTCAAGCAGGCGCAAAAGGAAGGTGCCACGGTGGGCGACATCGCGGCCGGCCTGTCCTATTCCGTCATCAAGAATGCCCTGTTCAAGGTCATTAAGCTGCGCGACCCCAAGGAGATCGGCAGCCAGGTGATCGTTCAGGGCGGCACCTTTATGTCCGACGCCACGTTGCGCGCGTTTGAGCAGCTCACCGGCGTTCATGCCGTGCGTCCCGACATCGCCGGCTGCATGGGCGCCTATGGTGCGGCCCTGCTCGCCCGCGATCGCGCCGGCGCCGACGGCACCTCGACCATTCTTTCTGCCGAGGACATCGCGCACCTCACCGTGACGCAAAAGCACGTCCGCTGCGGTCGCTGCTCCAACAACTGCCAGCTCACCGTCAACGACTTTGGCGGCGGCAGGCGCTTCATTACCGGCAACCGCTGCGAGAAGGGCGCCGGCCACAAAAAGCAGAAGACCGAGGCCCCCAACCTCTTCAAAAAGAAAAACGAGCTGCTCTTTAACCGCGAGGTGCTGAGCCCCGACGAGGCCCCGCGCGGCACCGTGGGTATCCCGCGTGCACTCAACATGTACGAGAACTACCCCTTCTGGCATGCGTTCTTTACGCGCTTGGGCTTTAGCGTGCAGCTGTCCGACCAGTCGAGCAAAAAGACCTACCAGGCGGGCATCGAGTCCATGCCGTCCGAGAGCGTGTGCTATCCGGCCAAGATGAGCCACGGCCACGTGATGAACCTTATCGACCGTGACGTCGACTTTATCTGGATGCCGTGCGTGCGCTGGGAGCGCAAGGAGGACCCGACGGCCGGTAACTGCTACAACTGCCCCATCGTCATGAGCTACCCCACGGCGTTGGCGCTCAATATCGATGAGATTCGCGAGCAGAATATCGAGTTCCTGTACCCGTTTGTGCCCTATCATGACAAGACCGAGCTCAAGCGCCGTCTGTACCAGGTGCTCGCCGTCGACCGTGTGGCCGACGCTGAGGCCGGACGCGGTCGCGTGCGTGGGCCCAAGATCACGCGCTCCGAGGTCGATGCCGCTGTCAACGCCGCCTTTGAGGCCGATGCGCGTTTCCACGAGGACATCCAGACCATGGGCGAGGAGGCTCTTAAGTGGGTCGAGGACCACGGCGGTCACGGCATCGTGCTCGCCGGTCGTCCCTACCATAACGACCCCGAGATCAACCACGCCCTGCCCGAGCTTATCTCGAGCTTTGGCTTTGCGGTCTTTACCGAGGATTCGCTTGCGCATCTGGTGAAGCCCGAGCGCCCGATCCGCGTCGTCGACCAGTGGATGTACCACAGCCGCCTGTACGCCGTCGCCCGCTTTGTGACCATGCGCAACGACCTGGACCTGATCCAGCTCAATTCCTTCGGCTGCGGCCTCGATGCCCTGACCACCGATCAGGTGCAGGAGATCCTGGAGGCCAGTGGCAAGATCTACACCGTGCTCAAGATCGACGAGGTGTCCAACCTGGGCGCCGCGCGCATTCGCATCCGCTCGCTCATGGCGGCACTCAAGGACCAGGAGGCCGAGCGCTTGGCCGAGGCCACGGCCGCGGGCGAGGCCTACGAGCAGGGCGACGCCGCGCCGGTGGCGCCCTCCACGGATGCCCCCGCGTTTGCGAGCCGCAAGTACACGTTCGAGGCTCAGCGCGAGAGTGCTTCGACTGCGTGGCCCAAGGTGCCCTTTACCGAGCAGATGCGCGACGAGGGCTACACCATCCTGTGCCCGCAGATGGCGCCGATCCACTTTGACCTGGTCAAAGAGGTGTTCCGCGGTGCCGGCTACAACCTTGAGCTGCTGCCCTCGACCGACCACGATGCCGTCGAGGCTGGTCTGCGCTATGTGAATAATGACATTTGCTACCCGTCGATTCTGGTGACGGGCCAGATTATGGAGGCCATCGAGAGCGGTCGGTACGACCTGTCCAAGACCGCCGTGGTCATCAGCCAGACCGGCGGCGGCTGCCGTGCCACCAACTACATCGCGCTCATCCGCAAGGCCCTGCGCGAGAGCGGCCACCCCGAGATCCCCGTGATCTCGCTTTCGGCCGTGGCGCTGGGCGAGGACAACCCCGGCTTTAAGCTGACGCCGGCGCTGCTTAAGCAGGCAGTCTACGCGGTGCTCTTTGGCGACGTGATGATGCAGATGCTCTACCGCTGCCGCCCGTACGAGGCCACGCCCGGTGCCGCCAACGCGCTCTACGAGGAGTACATGGCGCGTGCCCGCAAGCTGGCGCCCAAGTTTAACCGCCACAACTACACCAAGCTGTGCCGCGAGGCCATCCGCGCGTTCGACACCATGCCGCTCGTGGGCGAGGGCACCAAGCCGCGCGTGGGCGTGGTCGGTGAGATCTTGGTCAAGTTCCATCCCACGGCTAACAACCACGTGGTCGATGTCATTGAGCGCGAGGGCTGCGAGGCCGTGGTGCCGGGCCTGCTCGACTTCTTCCTCTACTCCATGAGCAACGCCGAGCTGCAGAAAGACGAGCTGGGAAGCTCTGCTACTACGCGCGCGGGCATGCAAGCGCTCATCAAGCTCGTGGACTGGATGCGCACGCCGGTGGAGGAGATGCTCGAGAAGTCCCGCCGCTTCGAGGCGCCCGAGCGCATCGGCACCATGGCCGACAAGGCCCGTACGGTACTTTCGGTGTGCAATAACATGGGCGAGGGCTGGCTGCTCACGGCCGAGATGCTCGACCTGATCGACCATGGTGCGCCCAACATCATCTGCACGCAGCCCTTTGCGTGCCTGCCCAACCACGTGGTGGGCAAGGCCGTGATCAAGGAGCTGCGCCGCCAGCATCCCGAGAGCAACATCGTTGCGGTGGACTACGACCCCGGTGCGTCCGAGGTCAACCAGCTCAACCGTATTAAGCTCATGATCAGTGTGGCCAAGGAGAACATGCGCGCCGGCAAGGGCTTTAAGCTCGAGAAGGTGGCGCCGCTCGCGATGGACGAGGTCACCGGCCAGATGCGCGCCCACGACGGCTGCGTGAGCTGCGGGCCGGCCAGCGAGGAGGCCGTGGCGTCGGTCGCCGAGCGCCTGGGACGCGGCATTAAGAAATAACTGGCCTGCTTTGGGCTAGATATGAGACAAACGGGTGGTAGCCATACCGGCTGCCACCCGTTTTTACTGGACATCTGTTGCGTAAACGCCCCAACTATCACCCTTTGCGAACTTAGATTTCGGAAGTATGCGGCAAAATCTGAATAGGCCGAGCACATCGGATATGTCCAAGCTCTGTACCTGCGGTTTTATTGGTGAAAAACCAGGATGTGCTCAAGAGTTCCGGAATTTGCCGCATACTTCCAAAAACGACGTCTCGGTGGCACCAAAAACTGCCCTCAGAACCCTGAGATAATGAACATATGTAGCCGTTTGCCGCGAAATACCGCCCGTTTATAGAACCCACCCCCAGCGCGCGTCATCCTTACGGTTGAATAAATACACATCTATGGAATTACGTAAGAGAGGACCGTCCCATGAGCTACAAGACCGTTTGTGTTGCCGGCGGCGGCGTGTTGGGAAGCCAGATTGCCTTTCAGGCTGCCTACTGCGGCTTTGATGTAACGATTTGGCTGCGCAGCGAGGGCAGCATCGGCCGCACCCAGCCCAAGATCGATCACGTGCGCAAGGAGTACATCGCGGCAATCGAGGGCATGGCGGACGGTACGGGCGAGTGGTGCGCCGGTATCGCCGATGGCACCCAGCCCTTCGACAAGGAAGCGGCGCTCGCCGCCGTCGAGCGTGCCTACTCCACACTCAAGCTGGAGCTCGATCTTGCCAAGGCCGTGGCCGACGCCGACTTGGTCATCGAGTCTATGGCCGAGGACACCCAGGCAAAGATCGACTTCTACAAGAAGCTCGCCCCGGTTCTGCCGCAAAAGACCGTCATCGTGACCAACTCATCCACGCTGCTGCCGAGCACCTTTGCCAAGTACACCGGCCGTCCCGAGAAGTACCTGTCGCTGCACTTTGCCAACTCCATCTGGAAGAACAACATGACCGAGGTCATGGCGCAGGACCAAACCGACAAGCGCTACTTCGATGAGCTTGTCGACTTTGCCAACGACATCCGTATGCTGGCACTGCCCGTCAACAAGGAAAAGAACGGTTACCTGCTCAACTCCATGCTGGTGCCATGGCTGCTTTCAGGCCTTGACCTGTATGTCTCGGGTGTGAGTGACCCCAAGAGCATCGACCTCGCGTGGACGCGCGGCACCGGCGCTCCCAAGGGCCCGTTCCGTGTATTCGACACGGTGGGTATCCAGACGGCCTACAACATCGTCATGCAGTACCAAAAGGTCCCGGGCTTGGTGAGCCCGCTGCTCAAAAAGATGATGATGCCCTACAACTTTAAGGCCATGGCCTCCGTCCTCAAGCAGATGCTCGACGAAGGTAAGCTGGGCGAAAGCTCGGGCGAGGGCTTCTTTACGTACTAAAAATGATCTCTTGGGGGCGGAAGCGTTGGGGATCTACGGTAGTATGCGACAAGATCTGAATAGGTCGAGCAAGAGCCGTAGCGCGCGTTGACGTTTGGCCAATAGAACGCAAAAATGCACCGTTCGCCGATACTCCTCTCGCGAGTGGTTGCCATATGGTTTGATGTTGTAAACATATGATTGCCGGCAGGCCGTAGGTGACGTTCGTCATGATACCGGAGGTACCAAGTATGTTTTGCACTCCGTTAAACAAGTATCGGGCTGGTTGACATGAACCGCCGTACTATCTCGATAGCCCTCGCAGTGGTCTGCCTGGCTGTGCTCCTGGGCGCTGCAGGGCAGTTTGCTATAAATCGAGAAACATCCTATATGCAGGAATGCGTTTCCGAAGGCTTTGCCATTGATGGTTACTATCGGGATGACGAAACAAGTCGGGAAACCCTGGCTTTTCTTGAGGAGGATAACCATCGGTGGCAACTGGTCGGCAAGGGCGGCAACTGCGTTGATGGACAGTTCGAGCGTATGGACGACCCCAACATTCTGGTGTTAAAGAATGAAAACGGCGAAGAATTCGGTACGGTCCACGTGGCGTATATTTCGCGCCGACGCGATCAGGGCTTGCTCTACCTATTTAGAGATACCAGGGTGACCCGTTTTTATCTGGTGAGTACCGGTCCGGCGTTTACAGTGGAGTCTGGCGATGTCGATGCGGACAGCTGATTCACGGCAATAAATCAGCGAGCGGAGCGCGGCCATGGACCGCGTCCCGCTATTTGCTCGTGGCCCGCGTCACGTCTGCGCCATGTCGTGACTCGCGGCTGCGCGCATTCATCCCACGTCGCGTATTACTGCACATCAAACTCCACGCGATCGAGCTCGGGCACATTGAGGTCGATGAGCTTGCGGGCTACACGGCGGTCGTGTGCCCCAAGCGCCTCGCTTGTCGTCACATGGGCGACAACCTCGCGCTCGACAAGGCCCTCCTCCTCGCCTTCGGTGGCCGAGGTCTCGACGGCAACGGTGTAATCCTTAAAGCCCGGCAGCACCGCGGCAAGCTCGCGCGTGGTTTCGGTGACGCCATAGCCGTCCTGCACGCCGGCCTGCGCCGAGCCAATGGATCCCGCGGTCATAACGATGCAGGGGATGGCAAAGATCACCGTGCCCACGATGATGCGGCGGCGCACCTTGTGTGACAGCTCATCGACCTCGGCATTTTCCTCGGCGGTCACAATGCCGTCGCCGTTGAGGTCGCGCTTGAGCGGCACGCGCAAAAGAAGCAGCACGGCTTCGGCAGCCAGTGCGATAAAGACCACGTTGATGCCAAACTCGTAGAGGGCCGAGAGAAACAGCGACCCGCTTGCGATGGCGATGCCATAGCCCGCCGCGCACAGGGGCGGCATGAGCGCGGTCGCCACGGCCACGCCGGCGATGAGCGTGGCGGGTTCCTGGTCGCGCGAGTTGCCCAGTCCGCCCGCAAAGCCGCCCGCGAGCGCGACGGCAAGGTCCCACACAGTCGGTGTCGAGTTGTCGATGATGGCGGCCGTGGTGGTGCCAAGGGGCGAGAGCTTAAAGTACAGCGTGGACGTGATTAGACAAAAGACCATCTGCAGCGCGAGGCCGGCAATTGCCTCGACGGCAATCTCGCGGTCGAGCGTGGCGATGCCGTATGCCATGGCAAGGACCGAGCCCATGAGCGGGCAGATGAGCATGGCACCTACAATGGCGATATCCGAGTCGATATCGAGGCCGATGCTCGCGATCAACATGGCAATGATCAGGATGCATAAGTGCGAGCCAGTCAGGCGCGCCCCGTTTACAAAGCGCTTGCGAATCACGTGATAGGGCGCGCGTCCCTCGCGTATGTTGAACGCCTGCTTAAGGAAACGGGTGGCGTTCTCCATGGCCTCGCTGTGTGCAGGGCGTATACCGTGACGACGATGATGACGCTCGCGCAGCCGCTTGATCTGTTGTTTGTCGAGTTCCATGCTTACCTCGTTTAGCTTCTGAGCCGCTTCTTGCGTCTGTCGTCTTTACTCTACACCGCGTTAGGCGAGGTGTCAGACAAGGTTTGTTGACCTGGAAGTCAGGCCAATCGACATGGCTAAAACGCCGTGAGGATCATAAGAGTCAAATAGACAAAAAAGCGCGGGGCCGGTTTGATTCCGACCCCGCGCTCTGCGCTGGTGCGTTGTTGTTCGGCCTACCCCAGCAGGCTCAGACCAACAGAGACAAACGCCAGGATAACGCCGACGATGGACTCGCCGCCGAGCAGGCCGCTGGCGACGACCAGGCCCTGCTCCTGGAAGGCGGCATCCTTGGAGGCCTTCTCCTCGTCCGAAAGACCGGCAGCGGCGTCGCGGCGTGCGGCCCACTTGTCGTAGGCGAGCTTGACGCAGGAGCCCAAGAAGGCCGTGAGCGACATGTAGAACGGCAGGTACACGCCTAGGCCGATCATCATGGCCGGAATGCCGAGCCAGTACATGACGATGCCGGCGATAAAGCCGCCTGCGAACCACGGCACGCTCGGGATGCCCGAGACCATGGTGGCGACGACGCTTGCCTGCGCGGCCACAAAGCTCTTGTCGGGGCCGAAAGCATCCGGACCATAGGCGGTGACGAGCGCGACCATGACGGCAGCGGCGACCAGGGCGCCCACGATGCCGCCGATGGCCTGGCCGATCCACTGCGCACGCGGATTGGTGCCCAGCACGGCGCCGGCCTTAAAGTCGTTCATGACGTCGCCCGCAAGGCCGCACGCCACGGCCACGATGCCGGCGATAAAGAACAGCTTGACCTGTGCGAGCTGCGCGAAGGCCGCCACGATGAGCATGACGATGAGGCCGAAGATCTCCATGGGGTCGATGCCCGTCTGGCCGCAGCTCTGCGCGCTCATGATGGTGGTGACAAAGGTGAACAGCGTCACGATGACGGCCGGAACGGGGCCAAGGTCAAGCACGATGGCGATGATCACGGCGATGGCGGCAGCGCCCAGGCCGATGATACCGGCGTCGAGCTTGAGGGAGCCCGAGATGAGCGACTGCTCGTCGGTGTCGGTGGAGCTGTCGGCGGCGAGACCGCGGACGATACCGGCGACCTGCGGCAGGATGTCCTTGAGGACGACGGCGACGCCAAAGCCCATCATGAGGCCCATACCCAAGGACTTGACGATGCCCTGCGCGGTTACAACGTCGAACAGACCGGCAGCGGTGCCGCCCACAATGATGCCAAAGTTGCCTAGCAGGGCACCGGCAAACCAGAAGGCGACCGGGGCGAAGCCCACGAGGAAGCCGACGGAGAGCAGCATGGGCGAGTTGTAGATGCCAAAGGTCACGCCGGGGATGTTGAGCGTGCACAGCATGCTGGGCACCACGCCCAGGGCGTCACGAAGCACGCTGTAGATGCCGGCGATGGCCATGGAACCAAAGAGCTGCTTGCCGGTCTTGCCGCCGGCCTCGGTTGCGCGCAAGGTCTGAGCTGCGGCGTTGCCGGTGGGGAACTCCAGCGCGGCGTCCACGATAAAGTGACGGTGGATGAGTACCGTGGCCAGCAAGCCCAGGATAGTGCCGGCCAGTGCCACGATAAACATGTCGAGCCAGCTGATCTGGTCGGCATAGCCCAGCATCCAGGCGCCCGGGATGGTAAACGCCAGGCCGCCGGCGACCATGGCGCCTGCGGACATGATGGTGTGGGTGACGTTGGCCTCGTTGAGGCTGGCGTTGCCCATGAGCTTAAGGAAGAACAGCGAGATGACGGCAGCGAAGACGATCGGCCAGGGGAGTGCGCCCATCTTGAGGGCGGTGTAGGCCGAGCTTGCCGTGATGATCACGCAGCCAAGGACGCCGATGACGACGCCGCGCAGCGTGAGTTGCCCGCGCATCGAAGCGCGGTTCGAGGGATTGCTCATATAAAACTCCTTTGCGTATATCCGCTTCCCCCGGGAGCGCCGTTACGGATACGGCGCGGGAAGTCGGGTTACCAAGGGCCGCCGCGTGAGCTCGCGCGCGACCGCGCACCAGTATAGCCGCAAGCTAGTCATTTTGGGATGACTGGTTTAGGTAGGCGATATACTGCTGGGCAGACGAAAGGAGCGCCGACGATGCTTAATGGGTGCGCATATATATTGACGGTCGACGTGGGCAACACGTTCATTCGCTTTGGCCTGTTTGCCGAGGATTCAGCCGCGGCACAGGAATGCCCGCTCGCAACGTGCGAGATCACGACGCCGGCCCGTATTACGGCCGACGAAGCGCGCATGCGACTTGTGCAGGTCATGGGCGCGCTCGCCGCCGATGCAAGTGTGCCCGGGGTGCTTGCACCCGCCGCGGCCGTGCTGAGCTGCGTGGTCCCGGCGCTCGAGCGCCCGTGGAAGGCGGCACTTTCCCGTACCTGCGCAGGGCGCGTGCTCACCGTGGGGCCGGGACTTAAGACCGGCATGCCCGTGCACTATGATGACCCGGCCGAGATCGGTCCCGACCGCATCGCCGACGCCGTGGCGGCCCGCGCCGTCTACGGCTCGCCGTGCATCGTGATCGACCTGGGCACGACGACCAATATCGAGGTGATCGACGCGCACGGCACCTTTGTCGGCGGCGTTATCGCGCCGGGGCTGGCGCTCGGCGCCCGTTCGCTCTCGGCCGCTGCGGCGCGCCTGCCTCAGGTTGAGCCCTCGGCGCCGACGCACGTCATCGGTCGCAACACGCGTGAGGCCATGCGCTCGGGCGTGGTTTTGGGCGAGGTGGCCCGCATCGACGGCATGCTCGACATGGTGCTCGCCGAGATGCGCGCGACCAAGGCCGCGGGGGAGGGTGATGTGCCCATCGTCATTACCGGCGACGATGCCGAGGCACTTGCGGCCCTTGTCGGTCATAGCCTGACGGTCGATGACGCGTTGACGCTTCGCGGCCTGGCCGAGCTCTACCACATCAATCAAAAGTCCCGTCGCGTGTAAAGCTGAGGGCATCGGTGGGGGAGGAACTGGCGCCCATCGTGATCACCGGCGACGCCGCACGCGAGATGGCGGGTCTGCTACGCCATGGCCTTGTTTCCGGCGCCGCGCTCACCCTCCGCGGTCTGGTGGAGCTCTACCGCGTGAATACGCAACGGCGTAAAGTGTAGCGTTATTGACATTTCGATTGTTTATATATTTGCAACTGTGTTAAGAGGTGGGGGCAACATACAAGTTGCCCCTATTCTAAGTCGATTTATTTCATTGTGATTAATAAGGTATTTGGGGCGGATCAACGCGCTCTTTGCCTTATCGAATCATTGTTAGGAATCGTTGATACTCGCTGTTTTTAGCAATGATTTGAGTATTTGATGCGGCATATGCTGCGTCTAGTTGAATCGAATAAGCGGAATTTGAAAGACTGTTAACCGCTTGACTCATATTTTGGATTGTTTTATCCGAGGCTTCAACGGCTTCGTAAACGAGTCGTTGTTGAGAGCTAATCTCGTCTAACTTATCGATGACAATATCTAGCTTATCGATAATGGTACCTAATTTACATTCCATTTCAAAGATGTTATAAGCTTCACCGAGCGTCGAACATCTGCCTGCTTCGAAATATTCGCTAATTGACGCCATGGGGATAAGAGAGCGATATTTTGGATAGATCAAACCAACACTATAGAAATCGTTCAAAAGAGATTCGGATTCTTGTAGTTTAGCCCTCATTTTATTGAGGTTTTTCGCCTCGGATGCATTTAAATCCTCCAATAAGAGCATTTTTTGGCGATTATTCTCGAGAATTGTCTCCTTCCGATTATTTGCTTTTATCTTTTCGCTTTTCTCGTGCGACCGTCCGCCCATGCCAAGCAGAAAGCCGATTCCAATTAGCGTGGTTATTGCAAGAGGGAGAAATGGTTTAATCACATTAATAAAGCCAAAAAAGGGCTTTACTAGGTATGAGCAGTAGCCGCCGAGGTCGGGACTAAAAATAAGGGCTACAAATGCATACCCGCTGAAAATCGAACTAATAAACGAAGCGAAGATCGTCGTTATGAAGGCCAGTGCGATAATTCCTGCGGCAGATGTTGCGCCAAACAATAGGGCCGATAAGATGCCTGAAGATATATTGCCGGCCAGTCCACTTTCGTTGTAGTCGTTTGGAACGTCGGTCGGGACCAGTTTTTTTCTTTCTGAATTGGCATAGCCTTCGAGAGCACGGATTGCGTTTTGCTGTACAAGCACTGATTTTTCTAAATTGTAGATTGATTTGACGTAGTTTCGCAGGTCGTTCCCCTGAACTTCCATATCTGACCTTCCTTGTTGTAATATATCCCAACAGTAGCATTACTATATCACGTACGCTCTCTAGCATGGATAACAGCCAAAATGCGGGATATAGAGTGCTCGTAGGTCATAATTTAAAAAAGCTGAGAACGACCCAAGGGCTGTCGTTGCGAAAACTTGGCTATATGACCGGAATTGACTATGCGCATGTTCATTCAATCGAAACGGGCAATGCTAATCCGACAATTGGTACATTGATAAAACTTGCCGATGCATTGGACATCGACTTGA
Source organism: uncultured Collinsella sp. (assembly GCA_900542325.1). GTDB lineage: Bacteria > Actinomycetota > Coriobacteriia > Coriobacteriales > Coriobacteriaceae > Collinsella. The sequence goes on from UQMY01000012.1 coordinate 44,787, forward strand.
AAAGTCTATTAGACTCGAATTAGCAAGTCATTTAAAAGCCGAATGATTGATATCTGCCTGCTACAATGGAGCGAAATCTCCTATATAGCATCGAGCGGGGCATCACATCGACTGGGGAGGTACGCATATGTCGGGCACTCAGCATAAGATCGCTTCCGGCAAGCGCCTGGACGTCATTAGCTGGGACGAGTTCTTTATGAGCGTGGCCATCGCCGCGCAGCGCCGCAGCAAGGATCCCAACACGCAGGTGGGCGCGTGCATCGCCAGCACCAACCACCGCATCCTTTCGGTGGGCTACAACGGTACGCCCTCGGCACTCAACGACGACTTTTTCCCGTGGGGCACGAGCGATGACCCGCTGCAGGACAAGCATAACTACGTAGTCCATGCCGAAGCCAACGCCGTGCTCAACTACCGCGGCTCGCTCAAAGACCTTGAGGGTTCCACGGTCTACGTCACGCTGTTCCCGTGTCATGACTGCGCCAAAATCCTGGCGCAGGTAGGTGTGGGCGAGGTTGTCTACCTGGACAATAAGTACGCCGACACCGACGACGGCCGCATCAGCCGTCGCATTCTCGACTCCTGCGGCATTAGCTACCGCCAGGTTATCGTCGATGTCCACATTGGCACCGGGGAACAAACTCAGCAGTAGCGGCAGCGTGTGCTAGCGCCGGATGCCGACAAAAGTAGCTAAAAGAGCCCCGTCCCAAATTGACTGCCAAATTGACTGCTCGTGAAAGTCGTATCCGCACGCATGGCTGGCGCCTAAGCGGGTACATGGCTGTAGTAACATAGCCCCTGTCCGCGGGCGTGCCCGCGTTATTGTGAGAAAGGAGCCCCTGTGGCTGTTAACGAAGAGCTGCTTAAGAAGGTTCTTGAAGAGATTCGCCCCAACCTGCAGGCCGATGGCGGCGATATGGAGTATGTGGGCGTCGACGACGAGGGTGTTGTCAAGCTGGAGCTGCAGGGCGCCTGCGCCGGCTGCCCCATGAGCTCGCTAACCCTTTCCATGGGTATCGAGCGCATCCTGAAGGAGCATGTGCCCGGCGTTACCCGCGTTGAGCAGGTCAATGCTTCCGGCGAGGCCGAGGACCTGTACGACGAGTACGCGCCGTTCTAAGACGCGAAAGCTGCGGACGGTACGCCCCGCATAGACGTTACGCCCAAATATGCGGCTGCGAGCGTAAGGCCCGCGGCCGCATTTGTATGTAGGGAGTAGGAGGGTCGACATGCTCAACGACCTCTACCATATGCTTGACCCCGTCGCGATCTCGGCGGGCCCCATCACTATCTACTGGTACGGCCTGGCCTACGTGGTCGGCGCCCTGCTCACGGCGGTCGTTATGTACCGCACGCAGCGTCGTTGGGGCTTCGACATTACGATCGATGACCTGACGAGCGTCGTGGTCGGCGTGGTCTTTGGCCTCATTATTGGTGCGCGCCTGTTCTACGTCATCTTTTACGGTGATGGCTACTACTGGGCGCATCCGCTCGAGATCTTTGCCACCAACGAGGGCGGCATGAGCTTCCACGGTGGCCTGGTCGGCGGCATTATCGGCGGCATCATCGTGTGCCGCATGTATAAGCTCGACGCCTGGACCATTGCCGACCTTGCTGTGATCGGTGCTCCGCTGGCGCTGTGCCTGGGACGTTGCGCCAATTTCGTCAACGGCGAGCTGTGGGGCAAACCGACCGATCTGCCTTGGGGTGTGGTCTTTGGCGGCACGGCGGGCGATATGCCGCGCCATCCTTCCCAGCTCTATGAGGCATTCCTAGAGGGCGTCGTGCTCTTCTGTATTTTGCAGGTGCTCAGCCGCAAAAAGCCGCTGCTGCCCCAGGGTACGTTTATGGGCGTGTTCGTGATGGGGTACGGCATCGTCCGCTTTCTCGTTGAGTTCGTGCGCGTGCCCGATGCCCAGCTGGGCTATCTGCTGGGAGGCGTTATCACCATGGGCCAGCTGCTGAGTTTGCCGCTTGTGATTGCCGGCCTGGTGCTCATCATCTTCGCCCGACACCGCAACCGTCCCCAGCGCATCTACCTGGACGCCTAATCACCAAAACCACCACAAAAGGGACAGGCACCTTTGTGGTGGTTTGCTGGGCAACGATGACAGAACCGTAACGTTTTCCCAGATAAAACCTGCCAAAATAAACCTGTCCCTTTTTGGCAGGTTTCTAGAAAGGCTCTTTGGACTGTGAAGGATTCCGAACTCTCCACAACGGCTGCGCGCGACGCGGCCCGCATCGTCTGGTTTAAGCGCTACCCCGCCAAGCAGACGCTCATCGCATTTCTGCTCGCGCTGTTGGCGACCACGGCGTTTTCCATCGATCCCGCCCCGGTGTCGAGCAACGCAGTCTTGGCGATTGACCCCAAAGCCTCGGGCATGCTGTACGTGTGCTACGAGGTGCTCCTCTCGTTTGCCGGCCATACCGACGCGGTCATGCTGCTTGCGCTTGCCTGCCTGCTCACGCTGCCGTTTCGCTACGTATTCTTTGGCCGTGGCGACACCTGGCGCCCGTCGATCATTCTGCCGTCGCTGTTTTTCGCCATCTGCATGGTGTTCGGCCGCAGCTACGACCTCACCGACTCGGCCGAGATTGTTCTTGGCGACAAGGCCCGCATCATCTGTGCCTGGATTGGCGGCGCGGGCTGGATGCTCTTGGCGATCGTTGCCTTCTACCTGGCTTTTGAGTGTCTAGATTGGCTGAGCTCTCGGCGCATTCCGTTTTCCGAAGCGCACTTTGGCCGCGTATGGCGTGTGGCTCACGCCGTGCTCTCGGCCCATCCCTTTGCCGGGCCCTTCCTGGTGCTTATGATCGCCTGGGCGCCCACGCTCATCGCTTCGCTGCCCGGCCTTTTTATGGGAGATACGGGTGCGCAGATTCGCCAGTGGTTCAACTATCCCAACGGCACGAGCGACTACCTGCGCCTACTCAACCCCAATGTCCTGCTCAACGGGCATCACCCGGTCGTGCACACGGCCATTATCGGCTCGTGCGTTCAACTGGGGCTTTCGGTCTTTAACAGCGCCAATGCGGGGCTTGCCATCTACACCTGCGCTCAGTTCGTCATTACGGCCGCCTGCATGGCCTATTCCGTCTCGTCGCTGCGCAAACTGGGCGTGAGCCTGCCGGTCCGCGGCGTGATCTTGCTGTTCTTTGTGTTTATGCCCATGTTCTCTAACTACGCGGCCCTGCTCACCAAAGACGTGCTCTTTGCCGACGCGTTTTTGGTGCTGTTGGTGCAGACCGTGAAGCTCGTGGCCTGCGGCCTGCCCCGTCGCGATGCCAATGCCGAGCGTGCGGGCGAGAAGGCCCCCGTGCTCTTTGCGCGCCATGACTGGCTGTTGTTTGCGCTTGCTGCCATGGGTTCCACGTTTTTGCGCAATGGAGGCCTGGTGTTTCCGCTGGCGGCGTGTATGATCGCGGCGGCGTTTTGCGCATGGGATGTACATGTCGCTCGTCGTGCGGCTAAGCAGACGGGCACCGCGGTCTCATGCGTCACGCCGCGATTCCGCTGGGTTGGCGTCCTCGCGGTGCTCGCGCTCTGCCTTGCCTCTAATATGTACTTCACCAAGGTCTTTATGCCGGCGCACGACATCACGCCCGGCTCCAAGCGCGAAATCCTCTCGATTCCGTTCCAACAGACGGCTCGTTTCGTCCAAAAGCACGACGGCCTCAACTCGGGCGTCAACCCCACGGTAAAGGAGGACGGCACCATCGTGGAGGCTCCTTGCGACGGCTTGGTGACCGACGAGGAGCGCGCCGTGATCGACCGGGTGCTCAAGTACGAGAATCTGGGCCGCCGCTACAACCCTGACAAGTCCGATGCCGTCAAGAACTGCTTTAACGAGTACGCCTCGCAGGAGGACATCAAGGCCTATTTTGAGGTCTGGGCGCAGATGTTCAAAAAGGATCCCGAGTGCTATATCTCGGCGCTCATCAATAACTATTACGGCTACTTTTATCCGAGTGCCCGCGATGCCTGGGTCTACAGCACGGCGCGTAGTGCCGAGATCATGGCGCGTCCCGACAACCTCAAGTACTTCGACTTCCATCCGGTTGACAGCAACGTGGTGCGCTGGTGTGACCACCTGATCAATCTGTACCGTGTGGCGGTGCAGCGCATCCCGTTTATTTCGCTCACCATGAGCTCGGCCACCTATGTGTGGATCATGATTGCCGTGGTGGTCTACCTGCTGCGTCGTCATTCATGGCGTGCGCTGGCGATCTTGGTGCCGCTGTTGGGCGTGCTCGCCGTGTGCCTGATTGGTCCGTGCAACGGCTCGACCTACATGCGCTACCTGTATCCGGTCATCGCCTGCATGCCCTTCGCCATCGGCGCCACCGTCACCCGCAGCGACTTCCTCTGGTCCTAACTTGGTGCATTGGGGTCAGGTTTCTTTGCACCAAAGGGGACATCATCACGACGCCTTCATTTTGGGGTTTATCTCGCAGGCTAGTAGGTATATCATAACGACGTTTGTTTATATTGCCCGAGCATCTGCGCTGGGCTTTAGGTCGAAACCGATAGGAGACACGTATGTCCGGACACTCTAAGTGGGCCACAACCAAGCATCGTAAGGGCGCGCAGGACGCCAAGCGTTCCGCCCTCTTCTCCAAGCTCAGCCGCAACATCACTGTTGCTGCCCGTCTCGGCGGTGACCCGCTGCCCGAGAACAACGCCAGCCTCGCCGCTGCCGTTGCCAAGGCCAAGGCTCAGTCCATGCCTAAGGACAAGATCAAGTCCGCTATCGACAAGGCTTTTGGTTCGGGTGCTGACGCCGCCGTCTACGAGAACATCGTGTACGAGGGCTACGGTCCCGCCGGTGTCGCCGTCTACGTCGACTGCCTGACCGACAACCGCAACCGTACCGCCGCTGATGTCCGTTCCGCCTTCTCCCACGCTGGTGGCAACCTGGGCACCTCCGGCTCCGTCGCCTTCCAGTTTGAGCGCAAGGGCCAGATCGTCGTCGCCAAGGAGATCCTGGATGAGAACGCCAAGAAGGAGACCATGATCGCCAACGGTGCTGCCGGTGACGAGGATGAGTTCATGATGGCTATCGCCGAGGCCGGTGGCGAGGACTACGAGGATGCCGGCGAGGAGTGGATTGTCTGGACTGCTGCCAACGAGGTCATGGCTGTCTCCAAGGCGCTCGAGGAGCAGGGTGTCCAGGTCAAGGGCTCCGAGACCACCATGGTCCCGACCACCCCGACCGAGGTTTCCGGCGCCGACGCCAAGAAGGTCCAGCGCCTCATCGACCGTCTTGAGGAGCTCGACGACGTCCAGGACGTCTACAGCACCATGGACATGACCGACGAGGTCATCGCTGCCCTCGAGGAGGAGTAGCGCCAGCACGGATTGAGCCGTGCATATCTGGGCATAATGAAGCGAGCATGCAAGCCTCGTGGAATAGATGAGCCGGATCCGCGTGCGTAGAGCACCGGACCCGGCTCTTTTATAATGATGCGAACCGTTTTGCATTTCGAGAGCCGAGATTTGAAGGGAGCGCCGCGTGCGCGTACTCAAACGAGCCCTAGCGATCGTGTATCTTGCCGCCACCATCGTGGCGCTGGGTACGCTTGTCTGCCAGTTTTGGGGGCCGTATACGTATCGCTTTATGCTGCTGATGCGCGACCCCATGCCGCGCATCGTCGTGACGGCGTGCGCCGGCGTCGTGGCGATCGGCGTACTGCTGAGCTTTTTCCGCCTGATGTTCGCCCGTCGCGAACCGTCCTGCGTGCATCCGGCGGGGGAGCGCAATATCGAGGTTACCCTTGCGGCGCTTTCTTCGTGCGCCAGGGTTGCTGCCGGGCGCGACGACCGCGTGATGGTCGAGCATGTCGAGGCTCGCGTCCAAGGCCCCGACGATTCGCACGTCCGTTTTAAGGTCGAGGCTATCGCGCTTGACGATAAGGACGTGGCATCTCTGGCTACCGCGATGCAGCAGCGCATCGAAGAAGCCTGCGATACCATGCTCGGCGCGCCGGGTACGACCGCGCGCGTCCGTTTTTTGCCGTCCAAGACTACCGTCCAGACCGTGGAGGTTTCCGGTGAGTGATACCAATCAAGATAAGACCGCTCGTACGCCGCGCCTGACGATTGACCAGAGCGCCACGTCGGCGAGCGAACCTGTTGATTCCAAAGCAGAGGCAACCGAGTTACAAGACGCGGCAGCCGCGGATTTTGACGAGGCTATGGGTCTCATCAAGGGTACGGGCGCTGCCGTCTGGAGCTATGCTGTGCGTCATCCCAACACCACGCTCGGCGCCGTCGCCGGCTTTATCCTCGCCGTGTTGGTGCTCACGTTGGGCCTGTGGGACACGCTCGTCATTGCATTCTTCGTGCTGATCGGCGCTGTGATCGGCCAAATTCGCGACGGCGAGAACGGGATCGTCAACTTCTTCGGCCGTCTGTTTAGCGGCCGCTAATCTGTATTCGACTGTCGCATCCGCGGCAGGCATAAGGAGGAACCATGGCTTTTAACACGAAGGTCGATGTGACCGATACCGAGCTCGAGGAGAACGAAGCGGTCGTCGCCGAAGCCGAGGACGTGACGCTCGAGGACGAGGCTCTTGTCGAGGCCGAGTCCGATGAGGATGAGGACGACGAGGAGGCGGATGAGTCCGAGGACTCGCTGACCTATTCCAACGGCGTGATCGAGAAGATCGTTGCCATGGCCACCCGCGAGGTTCCGCACGTTCTGGGCATGAAGGGTAACCTCATGCACTTTGTGCAGGAGCAGTTTGGTGCCGAGAATCTGACCAAGGGCGTGACGGTCGAGGTCACCGACGATAATCGCGTGGTCGTCAACATCTCCGTCATCATCGAGTACGGCGCCTATGCGCCCGCGATCTTCGACGATGTTAAGGCACGTGTCACCGAGCGCCTTGCCGCGATGACCGGCCTTGAGGTGGCGGGCGTCAACCTGCGCATCGAGGATGTCATCACCCCCGAGGAGTACGAGCACCGCACCAGCCAGCACGAATAACCTTCCAAAAAGGGACAGGTTTGTTTTGGCAGGTTTTATCTGCGAAAACATTAAACGGCCGACCGCGCAAGCAAAAGCGTGGCCGGCCGTTTTTGTACGCTCCCGATATAGTCATACCGCTCGTCTAACTAAGGGTTGCAATCCCCACGTTCCGCGTTACTCTAATGGGCGCATTGTTTCCAAATTGTTAACGAGGGGTTGCCGTAATGGCCGACGAGCACGAAACAGAAAGCAAGGCATGGGCAATTGAGGCCGCTGCGGCAGAGGCGGCGTCGCGTGCTGCCGAGGAGGTGCATCGTCCTCCCGTAGTGCCGATGGAGCGCGTGGTCGATCGCGATGTTATCGAGCGGGGCGAGCGCGCTGGTCGCAAGCGCAGCCAGGAGCCGGGCTTTCCGCGCTTTTTTGCCGAGCTCAATTTGGGCCTGATCCTCACGGCCTTTGCCATCGTCGCGTTTAAAACCCCTAATCACTTTGCTTTTGGCGGCACCTCGGGCGTGTCGGTCATTCTGTCCACGCTGTTCCCGACCCTGCCTGTCGGCGTCTTTATGTGGATTATCAATGCGGTCCTGGTCGTTCTGGGCTTTATCTTTTTGGAGCGCAAGGCAATCCTGTGGAGCGTTTTCGCCTCGTTTGCGCTTTCGGCCTACGTCTCGCTGTTTGAGCTCTTCATTCCGACCGATGTCTCTCTGACGGGTGATATGTGGCTCGACCTGTGCTTTGCCGTGATTCTGCCGGCGCTCGGCAGCGCCATCGTCTTTGATATTGGTGCCTCGACGGGCGGCACGGACATCCTCGCCATGATTCTCAAACGCCGCACGACGCTTGAGATCGGCCGTGCGCTGCTGCTGGTCGATATCGGCATCGTGACCATCGCGGCCTTCTTGTACGGTCCGCGCGTCGGTCTGTACTGCGTGCTCGGCCTGTTTGCCAAGACGCTCGTGGTCGACAAGGCCATCGAGAGCATTCACCTGCGCAAAGTCTGCACGGTCATTTGTTCCGAGCCCCTTAAGGTCGAGGAGTTTATCGTCAAGCATCTCAACCGTACGGCGACTATCAGTCGCGGCTACGGTGCTTTCTCGGGCAAGTGCGTGACGGTGATCATGAGCGTGCTGAGTCGCCGCGAGGCCGTGCAGCTGCGTCGCTACGCTCGCGAGATCGATCCGGGTGCCTTTATCACGATCGTCGACAGCTCCGAGATCGTCGGCAAGGGTTTCCGCGGAACGAACTAACGCAGACGTATTCAACGAACCGCCTGCCGGCGCCGTGTACCTTGCAAATCGGTCATCTTTGAGTATTTGACCCCACATTGGGCAATAATGATGCTAAAGACATCGTTTGCGATCCAAGTGATTCGTTCAAGATACGAAGGGATGATTCTATGTTCTGCTCGCAGTGTGGCGCCCCCATGGGCGATAACGACAAGTTCTGCGGCACGTGTGGTGCCCCCAATGCCGGTGCCGCAGCCTCTGCCCCTCAGGGTCAGCCCCAGCAGTTTGTTCCGCAACCGCCCGTGGCGAATGCGTCCAAGGGCTGTGTGGCTCAGGCGTTTGAGGATATGACCAAGACTCCGGGCGTGCTGCAGCGCGTGTGCCAGATTGCCTTTTTACCGGCGCTGATTTGTGTTGTGTCGGTACTCGTGCTGTTTATTCCCGTTATTGGCGGCATTGCAGCTGCCATCGGCTTTTTGGCAGCTTGCATTGCGAGCGTGTGTGGTTCCGGCTTTGGTATTGAGTGGGGTCGCAATCTGTCGCTCAAGGTTGATGGCGGTATGGATCGTCCACTCATGCGTTCCACGTCGTTTGGTCTCGGAGTCTTTTCGGGCGTTATCTCGAGCGTGCTCAAGGTTATCGCTGCCATTCCCGTTATTGGTGTAGTGCTCTCGGTAATTGAGGGCGTTGCGCTCGGCGCTGCAGGTTCGTACTCTTACTACGGCTCCTATGCGCTCGAGGCCGCGCTGTTTGGCTCGCTGGGTCTGCTTGTCCTGGCTCTGGTCGCTTCGGCGGTCCTGGGCGTCTTCTTTAAGATGTTCGCCGACATCGCCGTGATGCACTTTGCGGTGACCGGTCGCGTCGAGAGCGCGTTTTCGCTCGATAAGGTCTGGGCGGCCTTTAAGAACAATAAGACTAAGCTGTTCTGCGCTTCGTTTATTCCCGAGTTTTTGACGGGCCTGGTCGCCAACGTTATCGCATGGATCTTGACGGTTGTCTTTGGCGCCATTGCCTCTGTCGGTATGTATAGCTACTACTATCGTCCTACGGTTATTGAGGCGCTTGTTACCGGCGGTGGCATCACACTCGTGCTGTTCCTGGTGCTGGTCGCTTTTGTCACCGTATTTCTTACGGTCTCTGGCAAGATGCTCAAGCACCGTGCCGTTGGCTATTGGGTTGCACGTTATGCAAGCGAGTGGGCCGACGAGGACAAGGACGACGTCCTGACGTTTGTGCTGCCGTTTGAGAAGAAGGCGGCTCCTTCGGGCTATAGCGCTCCGGATGCCGAGCCCGCACCTGAGCCCGAGCCCGCGCCTGAGCCTGAGCCCGAGCCCGCGCCTGAGCCGGCGCCCGAGCCCATGCCGGAATCGGAGCCCGAGCCCGAGCCGACGCCTGAACCTGAGCCCGAACCCGAACCCGAGTCGAGTTCCGACGAGGACCTGCAGGACGAGTAGCCCTGCCGCCTGCCATTTGGGGACGGGGTAGAAATGGTAGAAATAGCGCTTGACAAATGAGCGGGGGCGAACGTTGAGATAACGTTCGCCCCCGCTTTGACATTGCGATGTGGTTATGACTGCGAAATGGCCGTGAATCGACTACTCGTCATGCTTCTCCTCGCGGCGAGCGGCGGCGCGAGCTTCGTGGATGCCCTTGATCGCGGCATGACGAGCCGTACGGGCATCGTGGATGGCGTCACGGGCCTCGGCAGTCGTCGCCTTGGCAGAGCGCAACTTGGCGGCCAGATCGGGGTTGGTTTCGGCGACCGCGGTAATCGCGGGCCCGTCGAGCTCCTCTTGCGTGGGCTCGGCCAAAAAGTCGATAGCATACTGGGCGGCCACCATGGAGCCCTTTGCCAGCACGGTCTCGTCAATCTTGTAAAAGCAGGAATGCTGGGCGTACGTGGCGCCAATCTTGGGGTTGCGCGTACCTACAAAGGCGAGCACGCCCGGTACGCGGCGCAGGTACTCCGAAAAATCCTCGCCCGAAAGCGTGCCGCGATAATGGCCTTGGCCGGTGGGGCCCAAGCACTTGATTACAGCCTGACGACAACGCTCGCTCGAGGCGACGTCGTTTTCGACCTTGTAGTTGGCGATGGTGTAGTCAGTGAGCTCTGCCTCGGCGCCCAGAGCTGCCGCGGTATGCTCCACGATGCGGCGCATAAGCTCCGGCATTTCCTCGTGGGTCGAATCTCCGTAGGTGCGCACCGTGCCGGCGAGGTAGGCTGTGCCGGCGATAACGTTGCGCGCGGTGCCGCCGTGCAGCTCGCCGACGGTGATGACCGCCGGCTCGTAGGGGCTAATCTCGCGCGAGACGATGGTCTGCAGGGCGTTGACGATCTCGGCGGCAACCATAACGGCGTCGTGGCCGCGCTGGGGCATGGCGCCGTGGCATGAGGTGCCGCGTACGTCGATGCGGAACCAGTCGGTGTTGGCCATGCGTGGACCGGGCTCGCAGCTTACGGTGCCGGCATCGACCTCGCTCCAGATATGCGCGGCGTAGGCGCCATCGACGCCGTCGAGCACACCTGTGCCGATCATGAGCTTGGCGCCCTGGCCGTTTTCCTCGCTGGGCTGGAAGACGATGCGGACTTCGCCGTGGATGTCGTCGGTCATATGGCGCAGGATTTGCAGCGTGCCGAGCATCATGGCGATATGGCAGTCGTGGCCGCAGGCGTGCATGCAGCCCTCGTTGACGCTGGCAAACTCCTCGCCGGTCTGCTCGGTGACGGGCAGGGCGTCGATGTCGGCGCGCAGCAGGATGCGGCGGCGTGGCGTGCCGTCCTCGCGATAGGCATCCGGCGCGGTACCGCGAAGCGTTGCTACCAAGCCGGTCTTGAGCGGACGCTCGTAGGGGATATTCATGGCGTCGAGCTGGTTGGCGATGTCAGAAGTCGTGCGCTCCTCGGCGAGGCTCAGCTCCGGGTGCTTATGGAAGTGGCGGCGCTGCTTGATGATGTAGGGTTCAAACTCGGTAGCGATATCTTGGATGGCTGCGGTGACGTCGTCAGCCGCGCGAACCTCGGTTGCCGCCATAATCTGCTGTGCCTTGGTCTTCGTCATGGTCGATTTGCTCCTTGCTGGGTTGATCGCAAAATCGTACAGGCTCTCTCCAGTATGCCACCTGCCGCTAGGGCTGGTAAAGTTGCCGTTTGCCGCTTGGGGTTTTGTTACAAGGGCGGGGGAGTACACTCGGGGGTGTTGAATTTCCTGCCAGAGATGGGGATGCCCATGCAACATATCGATCGGATTATCCGCTCCAAGAACGTCTTTACCGCGCAAGACGGCATCGATACCGCCCGCGAGCTGGCGATTGCCATCGCAGGCGACCGTATCGTCGCAGTCGGTGCGCCCGATGACGTGATTGCCGCCGCGCCTGCCGCCACGCCGGTTATCGACTACGGCGAGCAGTTTGTCTGCCCCGGTTTCCATGACGCTCATCTGCACTTCTTCCATACCTCGGTCGGCTCCTCGCCGTACATGATCATGGATATGGGCACGTCCGAGGCGGCGCTGGTGCAGCACGCGCTCGAGTTTTCCAAGGACCTGCCCGATGACGCTTGGGTTGTGACGCAGGGCTGGCGCGACTACCGTTGGGACCCGCCCGAGCATCCTACCAAGGCGTCGCTCGATGCGGCATTCCCCGATCGTCCCTGCGTTATGTATTCGGGCGACGGACATACGCTGTGGCTCAACAGCCGCGCACTCGAGGCGCTCGGCGTCACGCGCGACAGCGAGCCGCCAGTGGGCGGAAGCTACGACAAGGACGAAAACGGCGAGCTCACGGGCATTGCTCATGAGGCGGCTGCCATGCAGCTGCTGCCGCGCTGCCTGGAGTGGCTGGGCGAGGACCGCATCGCGAGCGCTTACGCCGACCAGATGAAGCGTATGGCAGAGCAAGGCATCACCTCAATCTGCGATATGTCGCTCATGCCCATGCCGGGCTGCGATTTTATCCGCGACGACGTCTACGACAAACTGCAGGCAGCCGGCAAGCTGGGCATCCGAGCCCATCTGTTCCCCACGCTGCTGGATGACCAGTCGCGCTTGGAAGAACTGCAGACCCGCTACGCGAACAACGTGCTGCTCTCGGCGCCAGGCTTTAAGCAGTTCTTCGACGGCGTGTCGAGCGAACACACGGCCTATCTCACCGAGCCCTATACCAACCCGCGCTTCCCGGGCGATCAAGGTCGCCTGACGGTTCCTGCCGAGCGTATGCGCAAGCTGGTCCTCGCTGCCGCGGAGCGCAGTCACACCGTTCGCATCCACGTCATCGGTGACGGCGCCATCCATGCTGCGCTCGATATCTTTGAGGAGGCCGCCGAACTGTACGGCCTGCCCCAGCACGGTCATAACACGCTCGAGCATCTGGAGAACCTCTTGCCCGAGGACATCGATCGTCTACGCAAGCTTAACGTCGTTGCCTCGAGCCAGCCTTGTCACATTACACTCGACCCGGGCGGCCCCGAGCGCGATCTGGGCCTGGAGCGCAGCCGCATCATGTGGCCGTTCGCAACCTATAAGCAGCGCGGCATTCGCCAAGCCTTCGGTACCGACAGCCCTATCACGCCCGTTACCAGCATGAGCGTGCTCTACACGGCTATCACGCGCCAGGACCCCAAAAGCCACTGGCCCGAGGGCGGCTGGTTGCCGAGCGAGCGCATCGATGCGGCAACGGCCCTGCGCAACTACACCCTGGGTAGCGCGTACGCAGCAGGCGACGAGCAAAACCTCGGCAGCCTGGAACCCGGCAAGTATGCCGACCTGGTAGTCCTGGACCAAAACCCGCTCACCATCGACCCCCAAGAGCTCCAAGCCACCAAGGTTCAGGCCACCTACCTGGCAGGCAACTTGATTTACGAGCGCTAATATTCATGTCGTACCGTTAAACGCGGCTCGCGCAGCCTATTTTGGGATGGCGCTCGAGCCGCGTTTGCGTTTTGGTGGGGATCCGCCATGAGCGTCCCTGCTCTGTTGGATTTGGGTGCGGGCGGAGGTGCTGCTGCCCCGCGCTCAATTTGGACACCAGCAATGCTATCTCTTGGTGTTTTGCATACTTCCCATTACAGATTGCATAAAAAGGCTGGGATGTCCTTCCTGATCCTGATGTACCCCCGCCCGTGCCGTGCAAAAAACGGAGTATTCAGCACCGCGAGCTCTGCCGGTGCCGCTGCGGCTGAGTAACGTTGCGGAGATTGACGTCATTTTGGGGTCCGGCGCGGCGCGAAGCATGCCTTTTTGTCCTGGCGGGGTTTGCCTGCCGACTCAAATCGCCGGTCGAAGGCGTCCTTGGGGCCAATATGGTGTGTCCGGCGTGTATGCAGCCGTCCTGGCCTGCTGAATACTCCCAAAAATGCACGGCGCTCCCCAGGGGACCCGTGCGCGCAGCGAAAACCATGCCCACGTTCCTATCCGCATCGCCATTTTGCTGCACTGACTTTTCTGAATACCGGGCCCGATAACGTTGACTCAGCTCCCGTGTGGCGCCGGAGGGGCGGGATATAAGGTTTATCGCGAGTTCCGCACGAGCCGAAGGCCACTTAATGTGGCCTTCGTGCGAGCAGGACTGCCCGAGCAGGAAACCTTATATCCCGCCCCTCCGGCGCCACACGGGAGCCGCGCACAAGTTATCCCCCGACATTCAGAAAATCTAAGTGCCAAAAAATAAGATTTTTTGACTCCGTGTTGTATAACCCGCCATTCGTGGGTACCATTCAACGCGTACGCAAACAAAAAGGGTTAACCCGCGCGGCATGACCGCGCGGCCCACAAAGGAGGAAACAAGCATGTCGTCTTTGAAGCCGCTTGCAGATCGCGTCCTGGTCAAGCCCGACGAGGCCGAGCAGAAGACCGCTTCTGGTCTGTATATCGCCAGCAACGCTCAGGAGAAGCCGCAGCGCGGCACCATCGTTGCCGTTGGCGCCGGTAAGGTCAACGACAAGGGTGAGCGCATCCCTATGGACGTTCAGGTCGGCGACGTTGTCATCTACGGTAAGTTCGGCGGCAACGAGGTCAAGGTCGACGGCGAGAAGTATCTGCTGATGCGCGCCGACGACATCTACGCCGTCGTCGAGGCCTAGTCTCGTCAGAATCTCTGATTCGTCTTTGAACGCGTCCGCCGCATAGGACTCGGAAGCGGCGACGCGAGTCGCATTTCTTTTGGAGGATTACCTACCATGGCAAAGAACATTACGTTCAACACCGATGCCCGCGCCAAGCTCGCCAAGGGCGTCAACACTCTGGCCGACGCCGTTACCGTCACCATGGGCCCCAAGGGCCGTTACGTCGCTCTGCAGCGCACGTTCGGTGCCCCGACCATCACCAACGACGGCGTTTCCGTCGCTAAGGAGATTGAGCTCGAGGACAACATCGAGAACATGGGCGCCCAGCTGGTGAAGGAGGTCGCCACCAAGACCAACGACACCGTGGGTGACGGCACCACCACCGCAACCCTGCTCGCTCAGGCTATCGTCAACGACGGTCTGCGCAACGTCGCCGCCGGCGCCAACCCGCTGGCCATCCGTCGCGGCATCGACAAGGCTGTAAACGCCGCCGTCGCCGAGATGAAGAAGCAGGCCAAGCCGGTCGAGACCAAGGAGCAGATCGCTTCTGTCGGCACCATCTCCGCTGGTGACCCCGAGGTTGGCGAGAAGATCGCCGAGGCCATGGAGGTCGTGGGCAAGGACGGCGTCATCACCGTCGAGGATTCCCAGACGTTCGACATCACCATCGACACCGTCGAGGGCATGCAGTTCGACAAGGGCTACGTCTCCGCTTACTTCGTCACGGACAACGACCGCATGGAGGCCGTGATGAAGGATCCGTACATCCTCATCACCGACCAGAAGATCTCCAGCGTTCAGGACATCATGCCTGTTCTCGAGGCTGTCCAGCGCGCCGGCCGTGGCCTGCTCATCATCGCTGAGGACATCGACGGCGAGGCTCTGCCGACCCTCGTCCTCAACAAGATCCGTGGCGCTCTCAACGTCTGCGCCGTCAAGGCCCCGGGCTACGGCGATCGCCGCAAGCGCATCCTCGAGGACATCGCCGTCCTCACCGGTGGTCAGGCTGCTCTGGACGAGCTGGGCGTGAAGGTCGCTGACATCACCGCTGATATGCTCGGCACCGCTAAGTCCGTCACCATTTCCAAGGACAACACCGTTGTCGTCGGCGGCGCTGGCTCCAAGGAGGCCATTGACGCCCGTATCGCTCAGATTAAGGGCGAGATGGAGAACACCACCTCTGACTTCGATCGTGAGAAGCTCCAGGAGCGCCTGGCCAAGCTCTCCGGTGGCGTTGCCGTCATCAAGGTCGGCGCTGCTACCGAGTCCGAGCTCAAGGAGATCAAGCACCGCGTCGAGGACGCCCTGCAGGCTACCCGTGCTGCTGTCGAGGAGGGCATTGTCGCCGGCGGCGGCGTCGCCTTCATGGACGCTGCTCCTGCGCTCGACGCCGTTGAGCTTGACGACCCCGAGGAGAAGATCGGCGTCGACATCGTCAAGAAGGCTCTGACTGCTCCGGTCGCCACCATCGCCAAGAACGCTGGCTTTGAGGGCGCTGTCGTGGTCGACAAGGTTGCCGAGCTGCCCGCCGGCCAGGGTCTCAACTCTGCCAACGGCGAGTGGGGCGACATGATCGAGATGGGCGTCCTCGACCCCGTCAAGGTCAGCCGCGTCACCCTGCAGAACGCTGCTTCTGTCGCCAGCCTGATTCTCATCACCGAGGCCACCGTCTCCGATGTGCCCAAGAACACTCAGCTTGAGGACGCTATCGCTGCTGCTACCGCTGGTCAGCAGGGCGGCGGTATGTACTAAGGCCGACAAGGTCTAGAACTCCCACCGGGAATCCGGGGGCGTGACGGGGGCTTCTCTCCGGAACGTCCTCGGACATGCAAAGAGGCTCCGCATCGCGCTTCGCGCTGCGGAGCCTCTTTGCGTCCTG